>JBDUEE010000001.1:0-5139 GCA_040002615.1 Chloroflexota bacterium
CTGCCATGGCGTCTGCGATGCAACCCGACAACCGCGTGGTGCTGACGTACCTCCCGGCACAGCCGTGACGGCTTTCCTGTTCTGATTGCCAAATACCAACCGAGCTGCGCTAAGGCCGGCTTCCTGCTGCAGAAGATTGGGGCTCCGATCGGCGAGTGAGCACGAGGATCTCGGGCCTATGCGCCGAGTGGCTCCATGGTTGGTACCTGACATTTCCGTGGCCCGCAGGATTGCTAAGCCGATGCTGACTGGTAGGTGGTGAAACTCCACCGGTCCTGTCCAGTCTCGGCCAGGTCGTGAGCGCGGGCAGCGAGACGACTAAACGAGGAATAGCGCGCCCGTACAAGGGAGCAACCGGCAGATTCAGATGGCAGCCGCACCGGGACGCCAGTTCTTGCCAAAACCGGCAATGCTGCCGGCCGAGAGCCGCATCTGACCACAAACACACCTCCAAACGGCACCGGTGCGGCGGTGGTCTGAATTTGACAACTTCCAGGTCCGCCAAGCGGCCTGGCCGGCCCGAAGCGCACGGCAGCGGGAGTCGCGCTACCCGATAAGCAACCAGGTTGCGTCGGCGGCGGCAACCGCAGCCCAGAAACCCATGATCAGCAGCGGTCGTCGCAGGATGCATTGGCTTCGGGTGATGCCAAGCGCGACAGCCTTTCCATACAGGCCGATCGCCACCAGCGCCACCGCCAGCACGAAGATCGGCGGCGAGACCAGCCAGGCGATCAGACCCACCGTGCCCATCTTGCAGAAGGTGAACGCCAGGCGGTCGTACTTCTGGGCACGCGTCAGCGGTGGGCGGGCGGCCAGCCAGGCCTTGATCGGGTCGACCGGCGGCGCCGCACCGGCGGCCCCGGCAACGACCGCCGGCTGCGCCTCACCGGCGACCCCGGCAGCGACCCCGGCAGCGACCACCGGCCGAGCCTCAGCGCTCATGCCCGCGCCGCCAATCCGTCCAGTTCGACCAGCTGGCGTGCCGCCACCTGGCCGGACGACGTCCGTCGCCGCAGGTTAGAGAACAGCTGCCGCGCACAGAAAGGGATCCGCACAGGGTCCGAATCTCCGTCCACTGACCCCACGTGCACGCAGCACTGCTGCAGCCGCTCGATATTCATGGTCCACGCATCCATGAACGACTTCACGCTGATGCGCTTGGTGCGCAGCGCCACCAGCTCCGCGGCCCGCTCCCCCTTCACCAGGTAGCGGCCGACATCCTTCATGAAGCCGCCGATCCCGATGTCACACGCCTCGCAGATATTGATCAGGTAGTCGATCAGCTCCGGTCGGCTGATGGTGGTGGTCTCGCTCATCATCCCGATCAGCGCGTCCCACAGCTCGTCGTCCGCCGCGATTCGGTTGCCCAACACGGACAGGTTCGCCTTCAGGCGCTCGATCCCCACCAGCTTCGGGATGGACCGATACCTCCCGGAATCCTCGCGCACGAAGTACGTGATGGCGCAGCAGTCCGGGTGGCTGCAGGGCAGGGCGATGAAGTCATCGGCCGAAGCCCTTCCATCGGTCTGTGGCCCGATGCGCTTGAGCACGCCGGTGGTCGTCATGCGCTGCATCGGGTCAATGGGATTCGACCGGCCAGAGCCAAAGACCGGCTGGAACATCACGCCGGCGATGTAATCGGTGTCGAAGGCGAAGTTGGCCACGGCACCAATCTCGTGGTCGTTCACCCCGTCGGCCACGACCATTGTCAGGGTGGTGAAGATGCGGGCATCGGTCAGGCGTCGGATCGCCTCCGCCTTCATCTCGCGCAGGTCCTCGCCGCGGTGGTGGAGGTGCGTCTCCAGCTCGAAGCCGTCGAACTGGAGGTAGACCTCCACCCGGTCGCGCAGCTTGTGCAGCGCCTCCAGGAATCGGTCGTCCTTCGCGATGCGGATGCCATTGGTGTTGAGCAGGACCCGGGTCACCTTGCGCTCGACCGCGGCCTGGATGATCTCGACGATCTCCGGATGCACCGTCGGCTCACCGCCGGAGAGCATCAGCACGTCGATCTTGCCGCCCTCCCGCTCAATCGAAGCGTCCAGGGTGCGCAGGATGTGCGGCAGCCGGGCGTATCGGCCCACGCTGGTGCCCGATGCGGCGAAGCAGGTGGGGCAGTTCAGGTTGCAGTGCTCGGTGACGTCTACCAGCAGGATGCAGGAGTGCTGGGTCTGGAGGCGGCCGAGGCCGTTGGCGTAGCCCATGGGGATGGGCATCACGTTGTCCGGCGTGTCCTCCATGATCTCGCGGGTCGGGACACGCCACTGCTGTAGGTACTCCCACAGCGCGTGGTCCTCGTCGTAGAGGCTGACGACCTCGCCGTGTCCCCGCCGGCAATGGCGCCTTAAGTAGACCGATCCGTCCTGCAGCACCAGGTTGCCCTGCAGGATATCGGTGGCGTAGTCGACCTCGCGGTCCGGGTCCTCCGTGAAGCATTGGCCGCAGACGGTCAGCACCATGCGCAGGGGCGTGTACGGGCGGAGCGGCAGCGCGGTAGTCATCGTCTGGGCTCGCAGGTCCAGGTCACGGTGCCGGAGATCGGATCGGTCGGGACCACGCCCGGTTCTCCACCCGGCTCGGGAGCGAGGCCCTCGAACGTGACCGTTCCGGATCGGCCGTCGGTGGAACTCTGGAAGACCAATCGGGTGTTGAAAATCGTGGAGTAGCCGAACCCGCGATCGGTATCGGACGTAGGGCTGAGAGTGATGAACAGGCTGGGCGCGTCAGGCCCCGATACCGGCTCCGGAGATGCGATGGGCTGTGAAGTGACTGCGAAGTTGTCGACAGTGACCGCGACCGTCCGGCCCTCGATCTCACCGAGATTTTCTGCCGAGAGGCTCGACGACCTCCCATCCAGCTCCACGAAGCAGGCCGCGGTGCCGGATCCGGTGAAGCTCAACGGTGGTTCGATGCGCAGCTCTACGGTGCCAGCGGTCGGTCTCTCTGGCGTCATCCCGTCCATGATCGCCAGGCAGGTGCCGCCCAGGCCGAGCGCGAAGGCGAGTGGCAGCACCAGCGCCAGCAGCCCGACCCGCGGAACGAGCAGCCGTCCGAGCAGCGAGGAGACTCCCCAGGCAATCAACAGGAACACGCCCAGGACCACGGCCGCGATAACCGCGAGACCGGGCTCCGTTCCGTTCAAGGGAACCGTCACCAAGAAGACGGCAAGCAGCGCTCCAAGGTAGATCAGGAGTGACCATTTGCCGAAGCTGCGCCGATCGTCTTGGCCCCCGCCCGCCTGAGCTCGTTCGGTCGCCCACGTCCCAAGTGCGGCATCCACCTCGGCCGGGTCGTAGCCGGCCTCCAGGAGCCCGCCTCGGAGCGCATCGGGCGTGTACGTGGCCCCATGCTCTTCGAGGTAACGGCGAATCTCGTCCTTCATGCGTAGGTCAGCCTCCTCGTGCGATGGCCGTTGCGGGAATGGGAACCCGGTACGCGCCCGACCACAGCCGTCGGGCGAAATGGATCACTAGGATGGCGGTGAGCGGAATCAGCACGAGCTGCGGGCCAGTCAGGCCGAGCGCCTGTACCTCGTTGCCGCGCACGAACTCCACCCCGAACCGGAAGATGCCGTAGGCGAGCAGGTACGCCTTCAGGGTGTCGCCGCGGATGGGCAGCAGCGGCCCGCGGGTCACGATCAGGCCGAAGGTGAGCGTATTGAAGCCGATCTCGTACAGCATGCTGGGATGCATCGGCCCACCACAGCCGGGACAGCGCGGAAAGGCCGCAGCCATCTCTGGCGAGACCGTCATGCCCCATGGCAGGCCGGTTGGCGTTCCCAGCGGCAGCTCGGACAGGAAACAGCCCACCCGGCCGATGGCCAGCGCCAGCGGAATCGCAGCGGCGTAGTAGTCACCGGTCGAGAGCGTATAGCCCAAGAGGCGCTTCGAGAAGACGATGGCCAGGTAGCCGCCCGCCAGGCCGCCAATGATGCTGCGCGGTCCGTGCGTGAGGATGTACGTCGGCGGCAGGCCGACCGCCGCGACCTCGTTAAGCGCCTCCCAGCTGGTCAGCAGCTGCGCGCCCAGGGCGCCGCCCAGCAGGGCAGACAAGCTGATCAGGACGATCCGCTGGTCCAGGATCCGATCACGCCGGAGTGCCCGGTAGTACAGGGCCAGGCCGGCAATCAGGCCCAGGACGGTGAAGACGTCGTGGGTGTACACGCGGAGCGGGCCGACCTCGGCGAGGACCGGATACATGCCGTCATCCCGCCCCTGTCAGCGCTCGCCGTGCCCGGGCCAGCATGAGCCCGATGATAGACAGCAGAGCAACTGTCGCGCGCCCGTACAAGGCGGCAACCGGCAAGGCAGCAACCGGCAGATTCAGATGGCAGCCGCACCGGGACGCCAGTTGTTGCCAAAACCGGCCGTGCTGCTGGCCGAGAGCCGCATCTGACCACAAACCTGCCTCCAAACGGCGCCGGTGCGGCGGTGGTCTGAATTTGACAACTTGCAGGTCCGCCAAGCGGAGAACGCCGCCAAGCGGAGGACGTCGTGATCGGGCGGCCGAGGCCGGCATCAGCCGCGATAGACGCCACCGCGATGACCGATTTTGATCACAACCACGATCATGCGCTCGTCCTCGATCTGGTACAGGATCCGATAGTCGCCGACGCGTGCGCGCCAGATGTCATCGGCGCCACGAAGCTTGACCGCTCCCCCGCCACGCGGATCGCGTGCAAGCTGCTCGATACGCCGCGCAATGCGACGCCTGACTATCGGCTCGAGCTTCTCCATGTCGCGTGCCGCTGATGGCAGGAATTGGACGGCAAGCACGGCCGCTCAGAGATCCAGGCTGAGCTTCAGCTTCTCCCAGTCGATACGCTCCCGGTTCGCCGGATCTGCCAGCGCAGCCCGCACCTCGTCGAGGTCGCGCGCGTCCTCGAGCGCCTCGATGAGTTCCAGGTCCTCAATCGGCACCACGGCCGCCACGCGCCGGCCATGCCGCGTCAGGACGACGCGCTCGCCGGCGAAGGCGACCCGGTTGATGGTGGTCGAGAAGGAATCGCGGGCCTCGCTTATCCGTCGCTCAGTCACGTGCGAATCGTACCATTCGTACGCAACTCAATCGGTAGGCGCGGTATTCCGTGACGACGTGCTCGCCGAACTTCGCTGACCTGGCTACGCCGGCGCCATGACGGTC
>JBDUEE010000002.1:0-5994 GCA_040002615.1 Chloroflexota bacterium
TTGCCCGGCGGGATGATGACGGTGTCACCGGAATGCGCCTGGCTAAGAGCGGCGTTAATGCCTGCAGGGCCAACGGTCAAGGTGCGCGGGCCTTCATCCTCAAAGAAGCGGTTCTTCACCGCCGGAGAGCGCAACTCGCCGATCTGAAATACGAGCTGCTGCTGTTCCGCCCGCAGCTCCGCAAGCTCCGCCCGCAGGCCGCCGATCTGGTAGCCCGTGGCCGCGACATGGCTGGACTGGCTCAGGTAGAAGAGCGCCAGGCCGGCGGCCGCGGCGATCGCGACCAGGACTCCGGAGACGCCGGTCATCTGCCGGCTGCGCCGGCCGGCGCCCGAACGCCGGCGCGGAGTCGCAACGGTGCGCGGGCGCAGCCGGGGTCCACGGAAGATGCCGATCCCGGTTGCAGGCCGTGCTCCGCTTATGGCCATGGGTGTGCTCAGGCTGCCGAGCGGCCGGGCAGCCGGATCGCCCACGAGGTGGGCGACTCGAAGTCGAGGTTCTCCTCGATCTCGATGGCAGCCACTCGATCGGAGAGCCAGTACTGCTGCTGATCGATGTCATGCACGCGTCGCTCGCGCAGCTCACGCTGGCGGGCCGAGTACATGCGGCGACGGCTGGCCTGGTGGTGCGGTCGTCCTCGACTCATTGGTTGGTGACCCTCCTTCCTCTGGCTTAGGAGCTCGCTGCGGCGAGCTTCTCGGCAACGCGCAGACGAGCGCTGCGCGCACGACGATTGCGGCGGATCTCCTCCGGGCCGGGAGTGATCCCCCGCCGGTGGATCACGCGCAGCTGGGCCCGATGCCCACAGGTGCAGACCGGCGGCAGCGGATCCTCAACGCAATCGCGGCTCTCGCGAGCCATGAAGCGCTTCACGATCCGGTCCTCGCCGGAGTGGTAGCTGATGACCGCCATGCGACCGCCGGGTCGGAGCGCAGCCAGCCCGCCGGCCAGTCCGGCGCCAAGCACCTCCAGCTCGCGGTTGACCGCGATTCGAAGTGCCTGAAAGGTGCGGGTGGCGGGATGGATGCGCCCGGCATCCGCTCTGCTTCGGGGCGACGCGCCGGCCACGACCTGTGCCAGGTCGGCTGCGCTCATCAGGCGCCCCTCCGCGCGCGCCGCCAGGATCGCCTTCGCGATGCGGCCTGCACGGCGTTCTTCACCAAACGTCGCGAGGATTCCGGCGAGCTCTCGCTCCGACGTGCGGTCGATGAGATCCAGGGCCGAAAGACCACGGTCTTCATCGAATCTCATGTCCGGCGGCGCATCGGCCGCAAAGCTGAAGCCGCGTGACGGGTCGGCCAGCTGGTAGCTGCTGAGCCCAAGGTCAAAGAGGACGCCGTCAAGCGGGATGAAGTCCTCTTCGCGCGCGACGTCGTAGAGGGCCGCGAAGTTGGCCTGGCGCAGCACGACGCGATCGCCGTACTGCGCCAGCACGCGTTGCGCCTCCGCGATGGCCGCCCGATCGGCATCGAGGCCGAGCAGGCGACCATCCGGAGACGAGGTCCCCAACAGCCGCTCGGCGTGCCCTCCGCCTCCGACCGTGCAATCCGCGATGGAGCTGCCGGGCCGGACGTCGAGAGAGGCGAGAACCTCATCGACGAGGACCGGCAGGTGCCCTTCTCCCATTCGCTGTCGCACCTCAATGGTCGGGTGGCGGGCCGATCGGCCCGGAGACGCATGAATGGCGGGGTCGTGACGTGCGTCATGGCGTCGCGCCCGCTAGATCCCAAGGTCGGCCAGGTGCTCTGCGAGCGCCTCCGGCTCGTCCTCGATCTTGGCCCGATATGGCTGCCAGGCCGATGGCGCCCAGATTTCGAGCCGGTTCAGTGCGCCGACCACGACCACGTCGCCCTCGATGCCGGCGTACTCGCGCAGGTAGCCCGGCACCAGCACGCGACCCTGGCGGTCGAGGTCGACGTCGACGGCCCCCGATGACATGAACCGCGCGAACTCCCTCGCCCGTGGATTCGTGATCGGCAGGGCCCGCAGCTTGGTGGCCAGCTCGTTCCACTCGTCCTGCGGAAAGAGGCCCAGGCAACGGTCCAGCCAGCGCGCGAGCGTCGCGCCGGCGGCAAGGCGTCCGCGGAAGCGCGCCGGGACCGCCACGCGGCCCCGGTCGTCCAGCGCATGCCGGAACTCGCCGGTAAGGAAGGTTGCTCGGTCCATGCTGCCTGTCTTCTACCACTGCTCCCCATTTGGCCCCATTTTGGACCACAGAGCGCCATCATACAGGCCAGGGGGTGCCCGTCAAGGGGTTTTGCGCAGGCGCAGGCAGGATCATCGTCCTGGGGATCGCTGGCCGCGGGATCTCGAGCTGGAGCCGGTCGGACGGTCAGTCCGCCGAGGAGGTCAGTCCGCCGAGGAGGTCAGTCGCCCTCCGCTGCTGCCGACCGGCGAGCAGCTTGAAACGGAGCCGGTGCCACCGGCATCGGATCCAAAGACGGTCAGGCACAGCTCGTGATCGCCGGCCGTGAGCGCCGGAACTGCATAGTCGATCTCGATCGAGGCGGGCCCAGAGTGTGGAAGGTTCCCGGCAGCAGCCTCGCTGATGTCGATCGGTTCACCTCCGTCGATCGTCAGCTCCATCCGGGTGAGCTGCGGGACCACGACAGCACCCAAGATCTCTGGCAGCTGCGTCAGATCGGTGACCGCCGTGCAAGTGCCGTCGGTGAGCTCAGCGATGGTCCCTAAGCCGCCCACCTCGGGCTCGTCCACGCAGCTTGCCGCGGCGCCAACTGCGAAGGTCTGGAAGACTGCGGCTGGGTTGCAAGGCAAGACGTTTGAGACGTGTGGGCCTGAGAGGTTCAGGCCATCGGACAAGAACACCACCAGAAGGTTGGGGTCTGTGGCCTGGGCGAGGGCCTCGCATGCGGCGGCAATCCCGGCACTGAATACGGTGGTCGGGCTTGTCGTCGTCTCTCTCGTATATCTGGCGAACCCAACTGGCTCCGTCCGAAGAGTTGCGCTGAACGCAGACTGCATCGCCTCGACCACGTTCGGCGTTCCGTCGCCATCCTCATCCTCACCAGGGCCGATGCGCGACTGTTCGCCGCCTGCCGAGGCGAGGTCTGCTCTGGCCGCACCCTTGCCAAACCCGACCAGGCCCACCTCGCGCACTGATCCGTTCTCGATCGCCTGTGCATTCAGCGCTGCGGCAGAAGCGATCTCGCAGTCGAGGACCGTGTCCGGGAGACCGTCACCATTCTGGTCGCCGCCGCAACCGTCAACGCGCTGTGTGGTCCGTGACAGGTCGAATACGTAGATGAGGGTCGTGTTGTGCACTGCCTGGGCCGCGCCGATGAAGGACGTCGCGTGGAGCATCTGGGTGTCGCCATCCGGCGGAGCCAGGCTCACCAGCTCCGCCTTGATCTCCGCCCCGGCCGGCAATGTCGCTACCACGGCAGAAGATGCGACCTGGTTGCGGAGATACCAGTACCCGGCGCCCCCGGCAGTCGCGAGCAGGACGAGCACACCCATGACCGCAAGGAGGCCGCGGGCACGACCTTCCCGGGCTGGCTTGGCTGCCGGCACGACCGGCGCAGCGGTAGCCGGCCGCGGCACGTTCGGCTGCGGGCGTCGCAGCGCCTCGAGCTCCTCGGTCGGAATGACGAGTACCCCGCGCAGGTAGCGAGGGCAGTTCCCGTAGCCGCGTTGCAGGCAGACCTTGGTCTGCTGTTCGGCGGACAGCTCGGCCGGGTCACCAAAGGCGAAGCAGCGATGTTCGGCCGCCACGCCATCGTGGAACTGGGTGCGAGCGTCGACCATGCCCAGGAAGGGGCAAACGGTCTCCGGGCGCTTGGCCAGTTCCTCGAAAAGGGCGCGCCGCTTGGCCTCGCGCGCGGCCTCCTCTTCAACCTTCCTGCTGCGACGTCCGAACACAGGCCCCGATTTGACTCCTCATGGCCGTCCCCTGGCACCTACTGCCCGGGCTACGCGAGCTGAGTCTAGCGCGCACCGACCCCCGCAGCGGATGGCGATGGGGGGTACGAACGCGCCATTGAGCCTGAGGAAAATGGGGGGCTAGGCTTGACGCCGGCAAGGCTGCACGCGAAGCCAGCCATTCACGGAGTACCACTTGGCAATCGAGTCGATCGACCCGGCGCAGCGTCTGCCGATCCCCCGCCAGGGGCGAATCCGGCGCTGTCGCGTGCGTCACGTCTCGATCGTGGCCGGCGCCGAGCTACCAACCGTGCAGGTGGACTGCCTCCTTGGCGGACGGGACTTCCCGCTGCCTCTGGGCACCATGGACGAGGCGCGACAGATCTGCAATGCGTGCACCGCCACCACCGTCTGGCGCGCTGACGAAGACTAGCAGCGGAGTCATGGCGTGGGCGGCACCGGCCCCTTCGCGGGCTGACGCAACAGCGTGCGGGCCGCGGCGCCACCAGCCGCACCTGACCTTGTCCACGCACCACCTTGTCCACGCAGCAGCTGTGGTGCTCTTGGCGCGATATGTGCCAAATGCAAACCACGGCGACCTTATGCGCGCCTTCTGCGTCAGGAGGCTCCGTGCGCAAACCACGACAGCATCCGGAGCTCGCGGAGGTCCTTCGGCCGGGTTAGTGCAAATCACCACAGCATCTGGTGGCACGTCGTCTCCAAACCAAGTGTGGTGAGTATCCCTGGAGGCGGCCTCTAAGCCGAGTTCTGTCGTGAGGCCGATCTCATCGGTCTCACGGACGGCCATCCATCTGAGCGACCTACCCGAGGGCTGGGCGAGCAACCTGCTGCGGCGCGAACGCCGCCTTGCGCCCTCCTATTCGGTCTTGCTCCGGCTCGAGCTTGCCGCGTTTCACTCCCGCATCGCTGCGGGCATCGTCACTGTGGCGCTGGTCCTCGCCTCACGGCGGACGGGCGTTACCCGCGAACCTGCTCTATGGAGCTCGGACTTTCCTCGAACGCGGCCTTTCGACCATTGCGCCCGCGGCCGTCCGGCCGCCTCCAGGGAGATCATTGTATCCGATTCGAACACCCGTTCGACATACCGGGAGCGGGAGCCGGCGTGGGCGTACTCGTCCTGGTTGTACACGAGCGCCAATGACCTCCGAATAGCACTGGTTCACCACTGGTGTGGGTAGATCGGTGCCAAATGGCCTCCGCGGCGGCCAAATGGCGCTCAAGTGGCGCTGATGTACGCCTGCTGGTTGTATCGGCCGCGGGACGCCGCCTGCCGTCAGCGGCCGCGGGACGCCGCCTGCCGTCAGCGGCCGCGCTCGTCGATGGCCACGTTGGAGAGGCGGTCCGCCTCCTTGTTCAGCTCGCGCGGAACGTGGCCGACGGTGTAACCGGCGAACCCTGCCAGCAGCGACATCACCCGAGCGTGGATCGGCTTCAGGTCCGGGTGCTTGACGCGGTAGCGGCCGGTGATCTGGCGCGCAACCAGCTCGGAGTCCATCCGCAGGTCGACGTGCGTCGCGCGCTGCAGGACTGCCTCTTCCAGCGCAAGCGCAACTGCAGTCCACTCCGCGTAGTTGTTGGTCCGCTCGCCGAGGAAGACGGCCAGCTCGGACACCAGTGAGCCGTCGGCGGCGCTGCGCAGAACGGCGCCGGCGCCTGCCAGGCCGGGGTTGCCGCGAGCGGCGCCGTCGGTATGAATCACCAGCCGGAGCGGGTCAGCCCTCGTCGCCGGGGGGTCGCTCGGCGGCTTGAGATCGCGATCCGGTGAGTCGTCGCCAGGCCGTCTGGACCGGGTCGTAGTAGGCATCTGCCACGCGCTCCTTCAAGGGGATGATGGCGTTGTCCGTGATCTTGATGTGTTCCGGACAGACCTCGGTGCAGCACTTGGTGATGTTGCAGTACCCGATGTTGCCCTCGTCCTTCAGGTAGCGCGTGCGGTCGGCCTGGTCCATGGGGTGCAGCTCCAGACCAGCCACGCGGACCAGGAAGCGTGGGCCAAGGAACGGGTTCTTGGTCTCGTGGTTGCGCAGCACGTGGCAGATGTCCTGGCACAGGAAGCACTCGATGCACTTGCGGAACTCCTGGACCCGCTCGATG
>JBDUEE010000003.1:0-76279 GCA_040002615.1 Chloroflexota bacterium
TGCCGAACGCCTTGAGGCCGCGCACGTAGCCGGCCACCGAGACTGGCGACAGGGTAGCGCGCAGCGTCAGCAGCCAGTCGCGCACCTCGGCCGAAGCGAGGGCATCGAGCGGACGCTCGGCACCCAGGTCACGCGCCGCGCGACGCAGCACCATCCGATACCACTCGATCGTCTTGGGCGAGGCGCCCTCGGCGCCCTTGGCGGCCAAGAACAGCTGGATCGCGCGCCCGAGGCTCAGCCCGTCAGCTCCGGAATCAGGTGCCCACGCTCCGCGCAGCCACGAGTCAGGTGCCCTCGAATCAGGGGAGTCAGGTGCCCTAGCCATGGTTCGTCCTCCTTCGGGAGGACGGGCGAAGGGTCAAATACCACTACCGGTGGTATGGGCCAGAGCACGAAGCCCACATGTTGTGGGCTTGGCTGGGGCGGAAGGATTCGAACCTTCGATCTCCTGATCCAGAGTTGTGCCCGCCACTCTTTGGACGCGGAGCCAGGCGCTCCCACCATGTCCGCGGGTGTCCATAGGCGACCGCTTTGATGGGCTCCGTAAGTGGTCGGAGTGGTGGTCACCAACCACCAATACGCATCTTGGTCGAGGGTCGGTCACGAGGGCTTGCCAAGTCGGCCCAGAGCGGCCCAGCGGAGGCGGAGCGCGCGCGCCTCCGGCGGGTTGGACCAGATCGGTAAGCCGCCGGCAATCGGGCGCCTGACAGGTCGGCAGGACCGCGCTCCGTGGCAGCGAGGCGTCGGAACGGCGGGCGACCTGGGGTCGAGCTGCCGGCGACGCGACCGGCTGGCCTCGCGGCCCGCAGCGCGCTCCCGCCACTGTCAGAATTGGCACCGATGAAGAGCAAAGATCCCGAACCGACTGGGGAGCACTCCTCAGGTGGAGCCGGCGGCCACGAACGGTCGGCGGGCAGCCGCTCAGGCGCTCGGAAACGATCTGCAGCGGAGCAGCTGCAGAGGTCGATCGATGAAACGATGGGTCGACCCGCACGGGGCCATCGACCAGGTGGCCGAAAGGACCGCGCAGGTGCTCAAAGCGGCAGAGGTCGCGCCGAGCGTGGCGATGCGCGAGGACATCCCACACCTTGAGGAGCTGCGGGCGGCCGCACAGCCCGCCGGAGCAGAGATCGCGCGTTTGATCGCGGCCGCGGAGGGGAATCGAATTGGCGCGGCTTCGGAGGAGCTGATAGGCCGGGTCAAGGCCCTCGGCAGCGCGGAAGCTGCGGCGTCCGGGCTGAATCGGAAATTCGGTCAGCTCGTCGCCGCCGATGCCCAACGCCTCGCGCCGGTAGCGGCGAACACGGCGCGCGAGCTCAAGGAGCTCATCGACCGATCGAACCTGATGGCGACTCAGCTCCGCGGCGAGGCTACGGCCCTGCGAGAGCCGACCAGACTCCCGCCGATCCCGCCGAGACCGGAGGCGCAGGCCGCCTGGGTCGTCCAGGAGCAACTGCCGGCGCTGGTGGACCTCCAGGCGAGGACGTTCGATCAGATCGCGGCGATGGGAACGATCGCACAGGCGGAGCTCGAAGAGTCCCGGGCGATGGGCACGATCGCCAGGGCGGAACTCGAGGAGTCCCAGAAGCTGCGAAAGACCCTCGGCGACTTCATCGATCAGGCGAAACGATCATCAGACGTACTCAAGCGCCTGACCTACGCGATCTTCGCGCTCACCGCCGTCCTGGCCTACCTCGGCATCGCCGACCCGCTCAACCTCTGGCCATTCAACTCGCCTTGAGCGGCCGATTGGTACGGGCTCTCCATGGTCCCCTGAGGCGGCCGCATTAGGCATGGCTTTAGTCGAGGTTGTCGAGGATGGCTGTCGGGAGTAACCGAAAGGTGATTCGGTCCTGTCGTTCGAACTGGCCTCGCTCACCTCGCTCACGTCGAGCTACGCAGGATGATTAACTGGCGCCAATACGTCTCGTCGCGACTGATACCTGGCGTACCCTGCTGCCGTGACGTGGCTAGATGACTGAACGGGCCATCATCCGCGCGCTGAGTCTCTTCTCCGGCGCCGGAGGCTTGGACATGGGGGCTCGCATTGCCGACGTCAGAGTGCCCCTTGCCACCGACTCTGACGAATCAGCGTTGGCTGTCCACAATGCTGCGCTCGGAACTCGCACTCTAGTGGGGGACATCACACGCCTGCTTGAGGGCGAACTACAGCGTGCGTGGGGCAGCGTCGCGCCGGACATCGTGCTCGGCGGTCCGCCCTGCACCGCCTTCAGCCACGCAGGGTTCTGGATCGAGGGTAAGCGGGAAGGACGAGACCCTGCCGCCTTGGTGCTGCGCGCATACCTGCGGGCGGTCGAGACCTTCAAGCCCGCTGCGTTTCTGATGGAGAACGTGCCGGGGCTTACCTTCAAGACTCATCGAGCAACATTCGAGGCCACTCTGAAGGCAGCGCGTCGGCTCGGCTACACGACATCATGGACTATCCTCAACGCGCGTAATTTCGGCGTCCCGCAAGCTCGTCGTCGCTTGTTCCTTGCCGGGATCCGCGGTTCGTCTGCGGTCTCACTTGACGATTGGCCAAACTTCCCGGAGCGAACTCCCGCGTGGGCGTTTGCGGATCTCACGACTGAGCCGGAGGACGGCTAGCGGCCAGTAGGACGGCACGGCTCCTTGTTGAGCGAGGTTCCTCCTGGAAAGAACTATCTTCACTTTACAGAGGAACACGGCGCGCCCGAGCCGCGCTTCAGGTATAGGGGACGCTATTGGTCCTTCCTCTATAAGCTGTCGCCTGATGTCCCCGCACCCACGGTGCCGGCGCAAAGAATCACGTATAACGGGCCATTCCATTGGGATTCACGCCACCTGCGGATCCGCGAATTGGCGCGTCTCCAGATGCTTCCGGATTGGCTCCTTTTGGATGCCTCGTCAGCATCACGTCGTTTCATCGGTAACGCCGTTCCGCCAATTCTCGGCGCAGCGGTTTTAGAGCGGGTGGTCAGCCACCTCGAGGGTCGCCGGCCGGAGTACGAGCGGCATGCGGCGCTTGCGGCCGCCTGGGATCCGAAGCTAACTTGCCGGGAGGTCTTGGACGCGTACCCCCCACCCCTGTTGCCTCGCATGCCGCTGAGTCGGAGCGCCCTAGCGGGCTAGGGAAGGGTCGCTATCTCGCGAAAGGATCGACAGCGCGACGCCAATGGGGTCTGCATTGACTTCGCACTCCCAAACCCTGATCCCCTGCCAGCCGGCCCATCGCGCATCGGCAACGGCGCGTCGGTCGCGCTCCCGCGTGTGGGCCATCTTCCGCATCCACAGCTCCGCGTTGGGTCCGTGGAACGTTGTCCGGCCGTGCTTTGGGCAACTGTGCCAATAACAGCCGTCCACAAAAATCGCGATGCGTCTTCCTGGCAGTGCGATGTCAGGGCGGGCGTGCGGTGAAACTCGGACGTGCAGTCGGAATCGTCCTCCGAGCGCATGCAGGGCGCGGCGCAACACGATCTCAGGGACAGTGCCAGAGCTACGGCGCGCGCGAAGGTGCCTGCCTGCTTTCGTTGCTATCCACTCGGGCAATACAAGCAACTCAGTTCAGTCTTGGCAGTGCGGCGAGCTGAGCGGCGCACCAACCTTCCAACTTCACCTTATGGGCGACGTCCAGCCCCGCGTCTGGGACGCCGGCAAGGATTCTTGCGCGGTCTAAGACGACGGCGCCGTCGAAACGTCGGTGGATTTGGACGAACGTGTTCGAGTCCTGGATCCAAAACGGAATCGCTACTGTACGGATGAGGCGCGAATCCCATCGGAGGATGTCCTGCCAGTCGGTATATGACGGCTCGCCCTTCTTCTCTTTCCAATGCTTGCCAGTGGCACATTGCGTGATAAGGATGACCGACGCTGGCCCCTCCATGCCGAACGCCATCCGGCTGGCGATATCGAGCCCCCTATCGGCGTCTGTGGGGTACACCTTTCCTGTCAGGTCTTCGACGTGGAGACCGAGTTCGTCCCCAAGCCGTGCGATGCGCTCATGGATCGACGTCGGCCAATCATCCTCCCGCGGAACGCCGAATCGGACGCTCGTCCCACCCAGCAATGTTCGGCTCGCTGCTTGTACGACCTTCTCAAAGAGGCGCTGGTATGTAGCTCCGGCAAACTCGGGAACGTGATAGGTGTCCGGGTAACGTGTAATGCATGCAAGCAGCGACAATGCGGTGAAGCTGACGCATTCCTTCCACGAGTCGGTTTTTCTCCGCAGTACTTCTCCGTCTACGACGAATGGATACTGCTCTCCGAGCCGATGCGCGCGGTTCGCGAAATCGGTCCACACATCAGCGGCAAACGCAACCGCCTCGTCGCGGGGGTCGCCACCTGTGTCCGCCATCTCGTCGTCCTCGGGAAAGCCATCCGTCCCAGGCGACGGAAGCCACCCAGCGTCGTGAATTACGTCGGCGATGTCTTCCTGGGACGTGAGGCCCGATTCAGCATCTATGCCGACCAGCTCAATCCAGTCCAGGAATTCCTGACGGTTTCGGCTCGTAATGTTCGGCAGTGCAATCACGGCGCAGGGGTCGCTGGGGTTTGGAGGCGGGCCGCGGCATCGGGGAAATGGCGGACTATCTGACCCAAAAAGCGAGCGCACTGCGCGACGGCATCCTTAACTTCGTCGCTCTCCCGATGCTCCTCGACGAGCGGGACGCTCTCCTCTAGTCGGTCCGACGCCGTATATAGAGCTTCGACCAAGCTAGCCGCTTGTCCGCCGCTCTTGAAGTACGCTCGGTCGAAGTCTGGGTTCGGCGTGCGACGCAGGTAGCTGACCGCTTCGGTCGACTGCAAGATCGTCCCCCAGTCGGTCAGACGGCGCGAGTCTGGGAGGATGCGGGTCCTCTCAGGAGTACCGAACGTCCATTTGACAAAGTCCCCGAAGTTCGTCGCCTGCGTCTCCGGCACCGGACGCCGTGACTGCTCAGGGTCTGCAGGGTAAGTAACGCCCAGAAATTCGGAAATGCCGCTCGCCTGCAAGGCCCGCAGCGACACCCCGAATGACTCCGCCATTTGATCGGCGCCATCGATCCTATCCTCGCGCGCCTGCTCAACCATCCGGTACGCGATGTAGTGCCTTTCGACGTGCCGCGCGTAGCTGCCAAGCCGGTCCGCAACCTGGTCGTAGGTCCAGCCGTGGGTTTCTACCATCTTGCCGATGAACTCCGCCTTCTCCAGGGCGGGCCACTTTAGAACGCCTGTAACGTGCCTAAACCCGATATAGCTCGTTACATCGACCGCATTGCGGTCGATGTAAATGCGCAAATCGACGCGTCGGATCGATCCGCGGAGTTCCTCCGTCACCCGCGCCGCCAGGGCGGTCCACTTAGCACGGTGGCGATCAGGCGCCCGTTCCGGCGCGAGCAGCAGCTGGAGCGTCGCGACGCGGCGGTTGCCCTCCAAGACGGTGACGACGTTGTCATGGCGCCATCCGACGAGCGGATCGAACGTGTTATAGCCGGATGCCAGGATGGACTCGGCGAGATCATCGACCTTGAACCGCTCGATCATGATCCGCAGCAGTTCTTGCTGCCCCGCCCCCTCCTCATCACGCGCCAAGCGTGGATTGCGGGGATCTAACTCGAGCGCGAGCGTGTCCAATTGCTCGGTCAGACCTAGTTCGATAGCCGTACCTGGGGTCTCCGGCTGCGGCCCAGCTCGGGGTCGTCCTCGGCGCGTCATGCGATCCTCTCACTACTGGTTCCACCCCGGAGATTACCGTCTAGGCAAAGAGGGCGGCGAGGTTGAGGCGCCCACGGGTGGCCGGGCGTGTACACCAAACGGTCCTTTGGTGGATGGGCTTGGAATCGAAGATCCACGCCGCTGTACCCGGTGTGGTTCATAGGCAGGCCTGTCAATCAGCTGATGGCGAGACCCGTCTTCGTCATCCCGGACGCCCCGTGCTCAAGACTGCTTCGGCACGGCGACTCCCCTTGGCGGTGTTGGCGAGCCAGCCCACTTCCCCGATGTGAGGCGACCTCTTGAGCACCTGCCACTCGCGCTCGATCCGACCGAGGCTCTCAAGTGGTGAAAGCTCCCACGCGGTGAACCCGCCGCCTGTGATGTCCCCTGCTTCCATCAGCCCTGTTTGAAGGACCTCGCGAATCAGGTTGAGGGCAATATCACGCACGGCATCATCCGTGCTAGCGCCGCCGATCGAGCGCGCTACCCACGCCACCTCGGCGGCGGATACCCAGTCGCCGGCCCCTCGCATGAGGAGCTCATCGATCAATCTCTTCATTCCACGTGCACCTTGAAAATGTCGCCGGCCGGAAGGTTGACATCGATAGCCGGTCCGCCAGATGCTGAGGTGCCTCGCCATCCTACGATTGTTCCATCCGGTAGACGGACGAGCGCGCCTGGATAGGTCGATTCAAGCGCGGTCCCCCCGCGCGACCAATCCGCGAAGAGGTTATTGAGCTCCTCGGCGCTATTAGTCAGACGCACGCCCGGGCTTCGTCCCGCCGTTAGCCTCGCAAGTGAGGTCTCGATGTAGCTCGATGTTGAGACTGTTTCCTCTGCTGCCAGCCCACGAAGGGGTGCGGCGCGCGCAGCCGCGAACGCGCCGACTTCTAGGGTCGCAAAATCCAGGGCAAACTTCACCTTGTCGCTCAGCTTGTCGGACAGTGCAGCGCCACGGGCATCGCCGATGAAGTGCGCCATGTCGAAGAAGAACTCGCTCGGGTGCGCCACCCAGTCCGCGATGCCGGCGGCCGTCTGCCGAGACATCTCCGCCCTACAGGGATCAACAACGAGGCAGCCCGCGCCGATTGCGTTACCCGCCGCCCAATCCACGACGCCACCGACGCCCGTCGCGTCACCGGCCGCCTTGAGCGGGTCGAGATCCGCAGGGTCGCCACCGGCGGTCACGTAATCACTGGCTTCCTTCTTTGGGACATAGTCCTCGATTAGTCCGCCGCCGGCGTTCGCGCTCGCTTCGACCGCCATGTGGCCGTCCGACTCGATGAAGGAGAGTGGGTTGCCGCCAGCCAGGCCGTAGCGGTTGGAGGTCAGCGGGTCGGACGAGAGGGCCAGATCCGCGAGCGCCCCGTTGAAGTAGTCGAGCTGCAGGAAGCGGGCGGCGTCGGGGCTGTAGCGGCGGGCGCCCATGTCTAGACCATCGCCGGCGCCGGTGTCGAGCCGCTTGGCGGTGTAGCGATAGGCATTGAGCGGGTTGTTGTTGTTGATCTCGCCTGGACCGATCGGGTCTGACGGGTCGTAGTCGCCGGCGGTGAGGTCGTCATCGGCGGCGCCGTAGGCGCTGTAGCCGTAGGTGGCGGCCGCGCTCGGCTGGTTGGTGCTGGTGATGTTGAGCAGGGTCGACACCGAGCCGTGCGCGTCGGAGCCATAGGCGTACCAGTTGGTGGTGCCACTGCCGAGCTTGGAGGTCATGGTGGTGCGCTGACCCCAGGCGTCGTAGGCGTAGGTCTTGGTGGTGGCCGAGCCCGACGTCGGTGTCTGCGTCTCAGACGTGACGAGGTTGCTGAGGCCCAGGAAGCCGAAGGTCTCGGTGCGGCCGACGGTTGCGCCGTGGAGCTGTTTCTCGCTGACCACCCGATCGAGCGCGTCGTACACATAGTCGGCCCCGTCGTCGAGGGCATTGGCCGCGGTGAAGGTGCGGGTGCTCTCCAGCCGGTCGAGGTAGTCGTAGGTGTAGTCGGCCACGAGATTGGTGTTGCCAGTCCCGGTACTCAGCTGCTTGCAGTTGTCCTGCACGCCGCTGGCGTTGGTGATGCAGTCGAGGGCGCCGGTGGCCGTGTAGAAGTACTTCGTCAACGCACCGGCGCGGGTCGAGGTCTGGAGCTGGTTGCCGACGTACACGTTGGTGGTGGTGGCGCCGGCGATGGTCTGGGTCGTCAGGTTGCCGGCGACGTCCAGGCCGTAGGTGTTGGTAGCGCCGTGGCCGTTGTTCTCCGAGACGAGTCGGTCGCGGGCGTCGTAGGTGTAGGTGGCCGGACAGGCGGTGCTGCCACACGTCGCGCTCGGGCCCTTGCGCGTGAAGCTGTCGGAGGTGCGGTGGCCGTTGACGTAGTCGTTGAGGTAGCCGGCAGCCGAGTTGAGGTAGCTGACGGTGTGGCTCTCGATCGTGGTGGCCGGGGTTGCTCCGTTGATCGTGGTCAGGGTCTTGAGCTTGCCGTTGTCGAAATAATCCCAGGTGGTCTTCTGCTTGAGGTCGTAGGTGCCCGAGCCGTTGTTGCGCCTGACTTCGCGGGTCTGCGGCCAGCCGCTCTCCAGGTAGCTGTTGACGACCTTGCGGTCGTCGGCCGCGGTGCTGGTGCCGGCGTCGTCGGTATCGGTCTCCAGCCAGCCGGCATCGTCGTAGGTGAAGGTGTGGATGGTTGGCGCGGTGACGATCGCGAAGGCGGGGGCGGCGGTCTCGACCCCGTTGTCCTTGCGCTGCTGGAGCGAGCCGTCCTCGAAGTAGGTGGAGCGGGTGGTGCGCAGGTTGGTCGTGAGCGGCAGGCTGTGATACACGAGCGTCGGCTCGTCGAAGTCGTTGTAGACGGCGGTGGTGCTGATCGGAGGCTGGTCGGTGGCGTTGCTGCCGCCAGAGGCGTCCTTGGCCAAGGTGAGCTGGTTGTCGGCGTCGTAGGCGTAGGTGGCGCGGTGGCCGCCGCGATCGTGCACCGCACGCAACAGACCGTCGGGGTAGTACTCCCAGACCATCTGCTCGGTCGTATCGATGCGATCGGGCTGCCCGGCTCGTTCCGGCGCGCGGCTGCGCTGCCAGCCCTCGGCGGTGTAATCGAAGTGGACCGCCGGCAAGATATCGGGGTTGTCGCTGGTGGCGATCCAGCCGGGGTCGAAGAAGGTCAGCTGGGTCTTGTCGGTGGCTGAGACGTTGGCGGCAGTGGCAGTCGCCGTCGGCAGCGATGTCCAGACCGGGTTGTCAACCGCGTCATAGGCGGTGTGCAGGTAGGCCTGCGTGGTGTTGGCGTCATCGGGCAGGGTGGTTCGGGTCAGGCGGTCGAGGGCGTCGTACTCGAAGGCGGCGACGTACTCGGTGTAGACGCCGCCGGAGCCGGCATCGAAGGCGCGTGGGCTGATGAGCCTTGAGCGGTTGCCGACCGGGTCGTACTCGACGAGCGTGGTGATAGCCGCGGCATGGTTCGCAGCACCGAGCGGCTCCTCGACCGTGGTCAGCAGGTTGCGCTGGTCGTAGGAGAGGGTCGTGCTTCTGAGTAGCGGGATTGCAAGGGTGCCAACGTTCCGCTGAGTGCTGCTGACATTGCTGTTGACGTCGTACACCGTCGTGCTGACACGGCCCTTGGGATCAGTGACCGAGGTCTGGCGATGGGCGTGGTCGTAGCCGTACGTGGCGGTGAAAGCTGGTGGGCTTGCACAGTTGACGGTGGACGCCTGGGCCCGGGGCCCGGTCAGCGATGCCAGGTTGCCCTCGGTGTCGAAGCAGAAGTGGGTCGTCCGCGTCTGGAGCACGGCACCGGCGCCGGAGAGGTCCTTCGCCGTCTGGCGGATGACCCGGTCGAGCGGGTCATAGGCGAAGGTGGTCGTGTAGTCATCGGCCAGCGGAGAAAGGACGCCATTCGGGCGCACCTGGCTCGTCAGTCGCCCGGCGTCGTCATAAGCCAAGGCCACGCGTTCGCCGGCGGGATCGACGCTCTGGTCGGGGCCGGTGATGAGGGTCGCCCGATCCATCGCATCGTAGCCAGTCAGCGACACCGCGCCGGCGTTGCCGTCGCCGTAGCCGAAATGCGGACCCACGCTGCGGGTGACGTTGTCGTTGGCGTCGTAGCCGATATCGGTCCAGATCAGGAGGCCCTCGGCCAGGTCGGTCGACTTGGGGGTGCTCTGGCGTCCGGGGCGGCCGAATTCGTCGTAGTCGAAGAAGGTGCGGTATGAGCGCGGGGCGGCGCCTGCTGGCGGCGACTGGTGGCGCCCGTCCTGCA
Organism: Chloroflexota bacterium; assembly: GCA_040002615.1. Taxonomy (GTDB): domain Bacteria; phylum Chloroflexota; class Limnocylindria; order QHBO01; family QHBO01; genus DASSCW01. The sequence goes on from JBDUEE010000003.1 coordinate 9,900, forward strand.
GCCAGATCAGGTTGCCGTCGTCGTCGAAGTTCGAGGTCGTCGTCCGCAGCGGCGTGCCGGTAGGGCTGGTCAGCCCTTCCTTGACACGCGTGGCCAGGCCGTTGCGGTCGTACTGCTCGTAGAGGGTGATATCGCCCCGCGCGTCGGTGCGCCGAGTGAGCAGCTTGGTGGTTGCGTCGTAGAGGTAGGTGGTGGCGAAATCCTCGGGGTCGGCGGTCGAGGTCAGGTTGCCGTCGGTGTCGTATCCGAAGGTCCAGCGGAAGTCGTCGGTGGGAGTCGGCGTGGCGACGCCCTTGGGGTCGGTCTTGTGGAAGAGCTGGGAGATGTGCGGGATGGTGCGACCGGCGCGCCACTTGCCGGTCACGTCGTTGGCGTCGGCCGCGATGTTGGTGTAATCGAGTGCCGTCTCGGCGAACACTGGGCTGGCGTCGGTGCCGGAGATCTTGACCTTGCGGCTGGTCAGGTAGCCGTTGTCGTTGTAGGTGAACCGCTGCAGGCCGGTGCCGGGCTCGTTGAGCTCGGTGACGGCAAAGTCGGCGCTCCATTGCAGCGTGGTGGTGCGGCTGGCAGGATCGAGGATGGCGGTCACCTTGCCGTCGTCGTCGTAGGTGAAGGTGCTCACCCGGCTCAGAGGCGCCGTCAGGGTGGTTGTCTGGGCGCCCAGGTTGTAGGCGAAGCTGGTCCGCTTGGCCGTGCGATCATCGCGATCCTTCAGCCGCCATCGCAGCTGCGACGAGCCCGGGCCGTAGTAGGTCAGGATGGTTTCGAGCTTGTTGACGTCGCCCTGGCTGCGCGGGTCGCGGATCGAGTAGATCCGCGTGCTCTGGTTCGGGGTCTTCGCGACCGGCGCGATACGGTCACCCACTGCAGGGATGGCCGGCGCCGCGCCAGACGAGGTGGTGTAGGTGAACACAAAGCTGCGGTCGGGGAGGAAGCTGCCGTCGGCGTTGGTGCCGCCGGCCTGAGTGATGCGCAGCAGGTTGCCGTCCTCGTAGTAGTCGAAACGGAGGGCCGAGCCGTTGTGGTCGCTGATCGAGCGGATCTTGCCGCGCACCTGCGGCTTCTTGGCCTCGGCCTTGGTGTAGTAGGTGATGGTGAACTTCTTCGAGTCGCCGGCGAGCACGCCGTTGCGGTAGTTGTCGCGGACCTCGGTGACGCGCTTGGTCGGACCGCCGGGGTCCTCGCCGGCCGGCGTGGTCTCGAGCACGAACTGGAGCTCGTTGCCGTTCCGGTCGCGCACGAAGGTCGGGAAGCCTTCGACGTCGAAGAAGAAGGTGACCCGGTCCGGACGGGTGATGGCCCACGTTCGCGTGGGGCCGGCATCGGCGCCGGTGTAGGCGCGCAGGTAGAGGTGCACCCCGGGCGGCTCCTCCCAGTAGGTGACCTGGCCGGCGGTCTTGCCTTCGAAGCGGTGGGTGGTGCCGTCGCCGTCGGTGAACTCGATCCAGCGGTTGCCCTGCCCGTTGACCGCGTGCAGGTCGAGTGGCTCGCCGAAGCGGGTCAGGCTGCTGAGCGCCAGGCTCCAACTGTTCCCGATCGGCGAGTGAGAGCGGTCCTCAAGGCTGTTGTAGGTCAGCGACAGCACGCTCGACAGACCGCGGCCGGGCTCGGCCCACGGCGACCAATGCAGCAATGTGTTGCCATTGGCGACGTTGACGAGCTGGGTCATGCCGGCGCCGACGTCCTCGGCCCAGTAGTGGAAGTAGCGTTCCAGGCCAAGGGCGCTCGACAGCTCCCGATCGACGGCCAGCGCCTTTCCCAGGTTGGTGCGCTGCTCGGCAGGTTGGTTGCCCTTTTGGCTGAACCAGGTGGCAGTGATGGGACCGTTGCCATCGGTGTCCGGGCGATACAGGTCGACGCGCAGCTGGTACTCGGCCAGCTGGGTGTCGCCGCACAGCTTGGGCGTCAGGATGGTGAGCGGGATGCTCTTCTGGCCGCCAGCTTGGATCGTGCCCGGTACGTCGCCGGCCTCGCCCTCGAAGATGACTTCCCCGCGCAGGGTGTTCGGCGTGGGGGTGGCGCCGTCCACGCTCTGGACTGGGCGGTACCAGCGATACCAGACGCGCAGGTCATCTTGTGCGGTCCAGGCCAGCGTGCTGGTGTTGGTGACGCGAACCGTGGCTGAGTACCCCGCACCGTCGGCTTGGTTCAGTGGATCGGTGGTGCAGGCTCCGGCTGGAGCGGTGCCGCTCCCCGGCGTGGAGTCGTACGGCTGTGCCGCCAGGGTCCGGATGATCGAGCCGTTTGGCAGGTTTCCGCCTCCGGCCTTCGTCGGGTCGGGCGTGCGCCCACCGGCCAGTTGGTCCTCGTACATGAAGCCCGGCGGTGCCGCTCCAGGCAGAAATTCGATGGTGGCCTTGTAGATGCTGCCGGTTGGACGGTTCGCGACCGTCACCGACTGAGCGGCAGATGTGGTGACCTGGCCGCCACTGTCGTACACGCGGGCGGTAAGGGCATAGGTGCCGTCATATGCGGTCAGCAGCGGGTCGAGCGTGTCCCAGCTGATGCTGTAATCGTCCCCGTTGGCCACGCTCGTGTCGGCGTCGATCAGGTAGTCGTCGAAGAAGAACTCGACGCGGTCCACGCCGCCCGCCGCAGCGGCATCTGCGCCGACCGTCAACGTGCCCGACACGGGATTGGCGGGCGCGGCGAGGAGAATGGTTGGCGCGGCCTTGTTATAGACGCTGACGGTGATCGCCGCCGAGGTGGTCTGGTTGCCGGCGTCGTCGGTGGCGCGGGCCGACAGGGTGTGGTTCCCGTTCAGCGAGCCCGTGTTCCAGGTGGCCTCGTACGGGGCAGTCGTATCGGTACTGAGCGGGGCGCCATCGACGAAGAACTCGACGCTGGCAACGGCCCCGTCGTCGTGCGCCGTGGCGGCGATGGCGACGGCGGCGCCGCTGACCTGTGCAGCGGAGCCAGGCTTGGAGATCGACACGCGTGGCGCGGCGTCGGGCAGCGTCTCGGAGTAGGTGACCAGCAGCTTGGGCCGCAGGGTGGGGGCGACGTCGAAGTCGTCGGTGTAGAACGCGAAGTCCTTGCCAGCGCCCAGCGTCTCGCTGCTGGCGCGGACCAGCATGCCGTGGTTTGGCTGGCTGCCGTTCACCCAGCTACTGACCAGCGACGTCACGTCGAAGGTGTCCCAACCACCGCCGGTGCGGTCGGAGGTGGTCAGCGTGGCCGAGGCGGTGGCGTTGTAGTCACCGCCGGCGGTGGTCCAGGCCGAGGTGCCGTAAGGGTCCTGCCACGAGGCGCCCGAGGCGTCGCAGCTGGTACCGCCCGCTCCCTCGCGCCAGGCTCGGCTGGCGCGGTGGACCTTGACCTGGCCGACCACCGCGGTGGTGGGTTCGTAGTAGTAGCTGAAGGCCGCCGCGCTCACCGTGGCACTGGCGGGGATATCGCGCAGGCTGAACTCGAACAGCCCGCGCCGAATGCCGTCGATGGTCGGGCCCAACCGGCTGATCGGCTGGTTCCCCGCGTTCTGACAGGTGACATTGATGTTCTGGATGCGGGCCACCTTGCCGTCTGTTGGATCGGGCTGGAGGGTCACCGTCGCCGTGCCGGCGGCGGGCAGGGTGACGCGACGCTGGTTCGAGGCGCTGCCGTTGACGACCACCGCGTAGCTGAACGTGCCGCCAGCGCGCGCGGTGGTGTCGGTGTAGGCAGTCGCGTTGTCGGCACGGATGGTGGTCAGCCTGGTCGCGGCCGACGGCGTGAAGTTGGCAGTCGCGGAGCGGTGGACCTCGTAGCCGGTGAAGGTCGGGCCGACGTACTTGCTCCAGTGCAGCTCGGCGCCGGTCGCGTGCAGCAGGTTCGGCTCGGCGAGCACCAGGCCATCACCCGACCAGGTCACGATCAGTCGAGGCTCGATGGAATCGTCGGTCGAGGTGTTCCCTTGGGTCGAGGGCCCGTTGGTGTTCAATGCTTGCGGGCTGCGGCGAACCATGAATCCGTGGTTGGGCTGGGTGCCGAGGAACCAGTCGTTGACCGTGGTCGTGACGCCCCAGGTCATCCATTGGGCCGGCGGCGCGGTCTCGCCGCTGCCCGGTGCCGGCAACGTGTAGCCGGCAAGTGGTGTGCCGGCCCAGGTCAGCGTCGAGTAGGTGCTGTTGGCGTAGTCCCAGTCGCTGGTCATGCGATGGACGTTCAGCAGATGGCTCGTTCCACCGCAGCCTGAGCTGATGCACACCCGGTCGAAGTAGACACCCAGCTCAGCCGAGGTGATCGTGGCACCGGCTGGAATGTCACCGATGTTGAACCTGAGGGTCTGGACCCAGGCGGTGGTGCTGTTGCCACCGACGTTGCGGCGTCCGCCGGCGGTGGGTGAGCATCCGCCGCAGCTGGACCGGAAGCTGAGGTTCGAGGTGGGCGGCCCGATGACCAGCGTGGGGTCGAGGCGCACCGGAAAGGCTCGGCCGGGTGCCGACAGCCACTCGGGGTCGACCGACAGATCGATCGCGAGCTGACCTGCTACTTCGGTGATCTCGATCTTCGCGTTCTCGGACTGGCCATCCATGCCATCGCCATCAGCGTCCTCGGCGAAGGGCCGGGTCAACACGAACAGCGGCTCATCCAAGTCCGGTGCCCACAGGGCCCATGAGCCATCGCCCAGCAGCTCGGGCACCAGCCCGCCCTTCGGGACCGTCATCAAGAATCGGAACGAGGAAGGCGCGTTCGCGTCACGCAGGACCAGCGTCTCCTTTACGCCGTCCGCGGTCATGGCGTAGTCGATGTCGACGCCCGCCAGGATGCTGCGGTACGCGATTACCTCGCCGTCGCTCGTGCCTCGCTTCCCAGCTGCGCCGATGAGGCTGAGCGAGGCACGTCGGCCCTCGGATTCGATGGTCACAAAGCCGCCGACCAAGTCGCGGCGGAAGTGGGCCTGGAAGCCGTTCGCGGCGTTCTGCCAGGCATAGCCCGCCTTGTCGCTCGCGACAATCCCGGAGTCGATGACCTCCCATCGCCCTGCTTCGTCGGGGAAGTGAAGGGGCGAGGCGGCGACCGTGGTGACGTAGCGGCCGTCAGTGCCCAGGATGGTCTTCGACGTCTGGGTACGCAGCTGCGGCTGCTCGCCGGGCTCTGACGGCTGGAGGGGTGCGGGCTCAGCTGCATCCGAAGCGACCTGCAGTGCGGCAGGTGCGGCGAATGACGAGGCCGGCGCGATTGCACCGGCCTGGTAGACGATGAGTGCCGAAACTATGGCTGCCGAAAGCCGGGGCCATTGAATGGAGCCGCCCACGGTGCCCTCCGTCGTGGCGTCGGCTCCCATGACGGCTGACCGCGGCCGTCATGCTCCGACGCGGGCACTCTGCGCTCCGTGGCTTCGGAGGTCAACTATTAGTTTCCGATCGGGTTTGACGTCGAAAGGCAACTCTTCGCGGCACCGCAGCCATTTTGCTGAGGTTTACTTCGGTGCTGGGGGAGCTCGGTATGTGGTGCGTGCGGCCGTCGGGGGGCCGTGCCGGGTATGTGAGTCGCCGGCAGCGCGGACGCCGCGGCTGAGGAGGCCAGGACGCCAGCCGCTCACCGTCCCAATCTACAAGACCTACCTGCCAATCCCTGGGACCGGCGTTCCCGGGTAAAGGCGGCCGCGACGCCAGCTGAATGACAGTGCGGCATCCGTGCGAAGTGGGAGGGCGTGGCATCCCTACGCGTCGGTGGTGTGGCCGCGTTTCCATCCTTCCCGATGGCCCGGCGGGAGGATGCGGCCTCAGAGTGCGGTCGATGAGCTCCCTTGTGCCGTGGGTCTACTTTCGACGAGTGCTGGCCTCTGTGTGGCTCGTGTGCGTAGTCGTGGCTAGCGGTTGCGTCTTCAGCATGCCAACAACCGGAGCAGGCAGTATCGAAGATCTGCAGGCCGAAGATCGCTACAACTCGATCTATGCGGAGCAAATGACGAAGTTTCAACGGGACGCACAGGAGCTATTCGCACCAACAGACACGAGTCCCGGAGTCTGCAATGCGGGTGGCAGCAAGCAAGGTTGCTATGACGCCGACGTTACGGTGATCGAGGATCTTCAAGCGATGCTACGCGCCTTGGACGCGACTGCTGTGCCTCCGCGATCTCGCTCGTCAGCCTCTTCTGGGCTGGACGCTGCTGCTGATGGCCATCGGCTTCACTGTGAACATCCTGTTCGTGCTGCCGAACCACATCACCGCCTGGGCCACCGGCGCCGATGGCGAGACAAGGACCGCCCGTTTCCTGGAACCGCTCCGCGCCGAGGGCTTCGCGGTGCTTCACGACCGGCGCATCCCGGGTGGCCGGGCCAACATCGACCACATCATCTATCGGACCGCCAGGGGTATTCGTGGTCGAGACCAAGTCTTTCGGCGGTTCGCTCAAGGTGCGTGGCAACGAGGTGTACGTTGCCGGACGCCGCCGGACGGGGATGATCGACGAGGCCAAGCGAGAGGCTCTGGCGGTCCAGGTCGCCCTGGCTCCTGAGCTAGAGGCCCTTCGTATTCAGGTCGTGCCGGTCATCTGCGTCCATCGCGCCGACCTCCCGTGGTTCGGCTCCGAGGCCGGCGGAGTTCGGATCGTCTCCGGCAAAGAGCTGGTCAAGCGCCTACGCAAGGCCGATGCGCGTGTGGGACAAGACGATGTCCAAGGTCTCGCCCAGGCCGCAGCCGCCCGTCTCTCGCCTGCGGCCTGACGCGAGACGCGGGGAAGGAACTAGCGTGCTCGGCTCTCGCCGGCCGGGTAGGGCTTGACCCAGGAGAAGCTAGGCGGCAGCGGAAGACGGTGAGCCGCCTTGTTGTCAATCAGGGCCTGGCTCCACGCGGATGCCGAAAGACCCACGTCAACCCTGGTCGAACGGGCAAATGGCCTGTCGGCGGTTGACGCGCTTCATCCGAATGATCGCATCATGCGGGGCACGGCCAATGCGCTGGAGACGGCCGTCAACGCGATGCGGACGATCCTGATCAGGGCGACGTGACGCTATGAGCGCGGCGGAGTGACCGCAGCCTAATCAGATTGGCTTGACGATGGCCGGCTCCCCCTGGCCCTCGCCGGGGTCGATCGTGAGCGATTCGAACGCCCAGGTGGCCGGATCGTGCTGGTTCACGTTCCGGGTCTGCCATCGGTAGGTCTGCTTGGCACGCGCGCCCTGCATGGAGAGCCACCGCAGCTCGACCCGGATCGCATCGGGGACCAATAGATCATCGGGTGGGTCGACTAGTTCCGAACCTTCCGGCTTCTCGGTGACTCGACGCCAATCGAGGTGGCGCAGCTGCACGAGGTCTCGCGCGCTGATCCGGATCTGCTCGAACGATTCGGCCTCGCGGCCCGCGAGGACCCACACGACTGGAGCGAGTCGCGTGTACGCACGAAATGGGCCATCAGGCACGTCCTGGATCGAGAGTCCCAGCCGCAACTGCAGTGCGATGCCAGGGCCCTGGTTTTGCACCTGTACGACGATTAGGACCGTCCCGTCGGTATCGCTGGTGAGCTGCGGCCGCTCCATCCGGACGAACGGCGTCGATGCCAAGACCCACTGGCGGCGCGATTCTCTGGTTGCCAGCTGGGTCGCATCGACGGCGTCCATGGTTGCCTTGCCTTCCTGCCGAGTCGCGTCAACGAGGCTGCGGTTGGCCAGGAAAGCTTCGACGCCGGCGGCAGCGAGCGCGATGGTGGCGACCGCTAGGACGCTTGAGACGACCGTGTCCTTCTGCTCTGCGGGCGCCCAGTTGATGACGTACACCGCCACTCCAGCAGTCGCGAGGTAGCCGAGGATTCGAAAGATGACTCTGAGGGTTTGCACGGACTGAGGTTACCGTCGTCCGACGAAAACGGGCAGGGCCGCCAGCGGAACAGGCGAGCAATCTGGTCATCGAGGTGCTCGCGAGCCAATTCCGGCACGTGTGCGCGAAATCGCACAACGGCGGTTCCCACGAAGGAAGGCGCCCGCTATGCCGGACGCGGCTGGGCTAGCAGCCGTCTTCATGCCCCGTGCGCCTAGCCGCGTAGGCATCAGGTTTCGCGTACGCGAACGCAGGAGGCTGCTGCTGCCCGCCAATGCCCATCTGCGGTGGCTCCGCCGGGCTTGCTGGCACAGCGCTGAGGCGGTGCTAGTCCCAAATTAGGCGCTGAACGCCGTCCTGACTCACAGTAAGGACGTCCAGCATCATCGGGAGGGCACCCTGAGGTGGCGCAGCGATGCTATCCCGCAATCAGAAATCGAGTCTGCGCGGGACGAACATGTGCATGGCCTCTCCCTCTCGGACCCGTCGGCCGTCTGGCGTCTGCACGAGGAGTGGGGCAACGTTAAACCGCATGACCGGTGCCCGCGAGCCCAAACTCAGGCCAGCCAGGATGGAGGACTGGTCAGGCCGGCCCACCACGAAGCGGTGACATCCGTCGGCCATGTCAACATTCGATCGACGGACACGATGAGTCTCTAGCCGGAGTTCGCGCAGCCGCTTGCGCCTGGACAGCACCAATTGCTTACCAGGATCGAGTGGGAACCGGAGCTCGCCGGCGTTCTCGATGCCGACCCCTTCGAAATCATCCTTTCGTGTCGGCTTGCGCCAGACCACAACTGGAGTATCGGACGTGATCAGCCGCCGTTTCGGATCCATCTCGAGCGTCCAATTGAGTGACAGAAGCCGAGGTACAAGCTCGTCGATCATGGCCGACGCGATTTCGATCGCGAACTCCGAGGTTGCCGCTCCGTCGTCCAGCGCCTTGGAGACATACAAGAAGGCACCTTCCGCCTCTCGCGGTCTTGGCGGAAAGCCAAGGTGCACGCTCTCCAGGTATTCGGCGACGAGCTCCTCCGACAGAGGTAGCTGCCCTGCCCACTTTGCCACCCGCGCGGGAAACATGACCTGCTCCCGATGGTGAGTGGTCCGAGTGAACTGAAGAGCGAGGAAGACGGCCAAGGCATGTCGAGCTTCCGATCCACCATCCGGCACTCCTCCAGCCTGATCGACCGACACCATCGCCTCCGCGCCTGCGCCATCTACCTCGGCGAGCATGTCCTCGACTTTCGACGACAACTGCCCCTGTCCATCGGGGATGTCGTAGAAGCCTGACTCAACGGCGACATTTCAGCGTGTTGGTCTCGTAGGCCTTGCCATCACGCCAGCGAACCCGAACCATCTCGTTGGTCGCGAAGCGGTTTAGGTATGCACGGGGGACTTGGTGATGGCGTTTCGACCTGGCCTGCATGAGCGACCAACCTACTCCCTCGGGCGTCGAGCCCTGCGGGTTGGGGTATGCCTTGTCTACCTATGCGTACCCCGCCCTTACTGACAAACTCCACACATGTCATTGGCGAGTGAACTGGTAGTCGGCGGCCTCTGGCGTGACGTGGTCAATTTCGCCGGACCTTCGCCTGCCCCGGCGGTATTCATCCCGCTTCTCGATGCAATCGCGCCTAAGTGGAGCCGATGGACGCACTTCATGGGAATGATGGCCGACGTACTCCGCACGCCCGAACATCGACGGGACATTGAAGAGGAGGTCGAATGGGCGGTGATGGGCTACCGCCTATGGACTGAACATCGTGATGCGATCGAAGGCTGGGCACGTTCCAGCAGTCGCGAGGCCGTCACTGAGGAAGGTATCGAGAACTGGTGGCTAGGAGGTGAGCGTCAACGTCTCATTGTCGAGGAGCAGACGCACCTAAGAACTTTCCTGAAGCGCGTCCCGTTCACGTCACCCGAGCGACGCCTGATTGAAGCCAGCGAGGGCCGACCAGTCCTGATCTACCGCATCCGGGAGCATATGGACTGGATCGGACAGCTGAGCGGCTTCTACAGGATTGCGGAGAAAACTTGGCCGGCTGACCCAGGGCAGAAGCACCGTTGGACTGAGGATGACCTCGAGTTCGTGAATGCGTACTACCAGGAACAGTCGCCTAGCCTCATAGCCGACGAGCACAACGGAACTTACGACCCCACTGAGATGGAGAGCGTTAGCTTTGAGGCGGGAATGGGGATGGGCGGGTCCATCGCCCTGTCGTACTGCATGTACGTACTGATGCGAGCGGCGGTAGTCGACTTCGCCGACGAGCTGCTGGAGACGACGCGACTCCCATCTGCAAGAGGATCCATGCGCTGCATCGAGTGTGGCGTCTTCGTGGGTAGGCGAGCCCTCGGCTACGGCCAGCTCTACTGCCGTTCGACCTGCAAGAAGCGGGCGGCCAAACGCCGATATCGTGCTCGAGAGGCACACGTCCCCGCGGAAGTCGCTGCAGCAGGGTGAAGGTATGCGGCCTAACGAGATAGCTGCTGAGATCGAAGCTCAAGCGGCTTTGCTGGTTGATGTGGCGACTGGCGGGCCTCGCATCGACGATGTCAACGAGGATTACAAGGCGCGACGTCGTCGGATGGTGCCGGAGTTGGTGCGGCGAGGGCTCGAGTACCCGTTCCCGTGGGCAGATCTCTGGGATTGGTACGAGGCGTACTCCGAAGAGCCAGGAGGCTACCGGGCGAGGCGATCGCGCATTCGCAAGCTGGCGGCCCCGCTCGTGGAGCGGCTGCACGATTTGGCGTCTGATCCAGGCATCGACGACCTGGGCGCGCTTGGCGAACAGTCCAGCGACTGGACGCAGATCGAGGGACGCCTTGCGAGCATGCGTCAAGAACTGGCACAGGCGGTCAGCCTCGATGACTTGCAGGATGTTGGGCGGCGATGCCGCGAGGTCGTGATCGATGCCGCCCGTCGCGTCTTCGACTCCACCATGGTGCCCGAGGGAACAGAAACGCCGGGCAGTAGCGACGCCAAGGCCATGATCGGGCTCTTCCTTGCCTCACGCGCGGGCGGGTCCTCCAGGCGAGACCTGCGAGCCCTCGTCCGCAGCTCTCACACCTTGATGCAGACGGTGACTCATTCCGCGACGATCACACGGGCCGATGCCATCGCAAGCGGGTCAGCCGCTGTCCTGATCGTGCGGACACTCCAACAGCTGGAGTCCGAACACGCAAGGATCCAGCCCGTCGTTCGCCCGCGCAGCGGTTCGGCGGTCGGGCCCCGCAGCGCCCCAGCGGTTCTGCCTCGGCCCGCAACTCCCGCCGCCGAGGCCACACCGGCTGCGACGGAGTGGTCGGCTGGTGATCGCGTGACCCATCGTCGATTTGGTGAGGGGATCGTTGTTAGCAGCCGGATAGTGGCCGGAGATGAGGAAGTCACCGTCGCCTTCGTGGGCCAAGGAGTAAAGCGGCTCATTGCTGAGTTCGCGAACCTCACCCGGAAATGACGAGTGTGTAGAGCGTCACAATCCCGGACCCCGTGCCCCGTCCACAACGGCCGATGGTGCGGTTGCAACACGGCTGGCCAGGCTCGAATGCGGTTCGCGTCGACTTCGAGACCGGGCGCATCCATGGAGGAGCCGGCGGAGGTCGATCCCCGCCTAAAGGATTAGTGGGACGCGGGCTGCCGGTGCGACTCACCGTGGCTGGCGCTGCACGACCGGCTGGAACCCCGACGAGGCGTGTGGCTGCGTCTACGGGCCGTCGGCCAACGCGGTTGCGTGAGCAACGTCCTGATACACAGTGCGTAACTGACGGCGGCCTTCTCTGGCGTGGGAAGGTGCTCGCGACGGGGACGGGTTGGCCCGGATACGTAGTGCCCACGGGGTTGGCTCGTTCCTTAACAAGTGCCCCCGTCCCCGGAGCGAGCGGACCGGCCGTGGCCTCATAGGAGCGTGGCTTTGACTCGACGCACTGCTGCCCGGCCGGCCCACAGCCATCGTACGCGGAGACCAGCCGGAGGTCAGCCATGCCAGCCATCGGGATCGACACCCACAAGCGGACCCTCGCGGCCTGTGCGGTCGACGCGGTCGGGAGTGTCATCGACGAGCGGACGTTTAGCTGCGACCCGGCGGGCTTCGTCGAGCTGGCAGCCTGGGCCGGTGACGTCGCTCCGGCGGCGAGGATTGGGGTCGAGGGCTCGGCCTCGTACGGTGCCCCCGTGGCCCACCACCTCATCGCCGTCGGCTTCTCCGTGCGCGAGGTCCCGCCGCAGCTGAGCCGACGCGAACGAGGGCGCAACCGTCGGCCCGGCAAGAGCGATCCGGGCGATGCCCTCGCGATCGCCCGGGTGACCCTCCGCGAGCCCGACCTGCCGCCGGTCCGGCTCGAGGACCGCTCGACCGAGCTCGGCCTGCTCGCCGACGCGCGCGACGACCTCGTTCACGCACAGTCCCGGGCCCGCAACCGCCTCCACGCCCACCTCGTGATCCTCATGCCCGGCTATGGCCGGACGGCCGCCCAGTTGGTCAGCGGTCGCCAGCTCGAGACAATCGAGCGGGCCCTCGGTGGTTCGACCGGTGTCCGAGCCGAGCTCGCTCGGGCGCTCCTGACGGAGGTCCGTGATCTCGGTCGGCGCGCCGCCGAGCTCGAGCGGTCGATCGCGGCGCTCGTCGCCGGCCACCCGCTACTCGAGTTGCCGGGCGTCGGAATCCTGACCGCCGCCCGCCTGGTGGCCGAGACCGGTGACGTCGCCCGCTTCCGGTCGCCGGCGGCCTTCGCGATGCTCGCCGGGGTGGCGCCGATCCCGGCCAGCTCGGGCGAGACGCAGCGGATGCGCCTCAACCGCGGTGGCAACCGGCGGCTGAACCGGGCGCTCTACACGATCGCCCTCAGCCAGGCCTGGCATCACGAGCCGGCCAAGGCGTACATCGCCCGCAAGCGCGCCAGCGGCAAGAGCTGGGCCGAGGCGTTGCGCTGCCTCAAGCACCGGGTGGCTCGACCGGTCTTCCGACTGCTCCAAGCGGGTCAGTTGGATTGGGCTCCCGCCGTGTGACAGCCTTCGGGGCATGCCACGAGGCCGTTGCCGCCGTGCAAAGATTGGCGCGACGAGATCAACGAGCAGCGATTGGGAGCCCATGACCGAAGATCACCCGAATGCGGCCGCGTACCGACAAGCCGCCGATGCCTTTCGCGCCGGGGACCTCGCGCGGATCGAGGCCCTCGTTGACCCTCATGTCGTCTGGCACGTTCCGGGTAACCACCCGCGAGCGGGCGACATTCGAGGCCGCGACGCGCTTCTGGCGTGGCTGGCCGGGCTGGCCGAGGTCGGGTTCTGGCTGACGGAGCACGATGTGTTCGCCAACGACGAGCATGTCTGCGCGCTCAGCAACATGGGCGCTCGTGGACCTGGAACCGACGTCCAGACCCGGGTCGTGAGCATCTTCCACTTCCGGGACGGGCGGCAGGCCGAACGCTGGTTCTTTCCAGAGGACCCGGTGGCCTGGGACCGGATCTTCGGCGGGACAAGCTCGTAGGTCAGCTTGACAACCATAGGAGCTTGTCAGGTCGTCGTGCACACTACCCGCGCTTCCGCCATGACCAGGTGCTTGTAGCGCAGGTGGTGAAAGGTGTGCGCGGTCGGCGCGACGAGCGCTTGCCTGAAATGGAGCTGGCCGCCCGTGCCGAGGCCGACCTGGTGGGTCAGGCGGCGCTCGAAACGGAGCCTGGCACGCCGGCGCGGCCACGATGACCTCGGCCAGGTCCCACAAGCTACGGACCGCGTTTCGCCTTCGCCGCCCGCTCCGCAGCCTGCTCCTCGGCGAGCGCCCGCATCGCCCACCCGCGCACATTCGCCCGAATGGACGTCTGCTGAGCCTCGGTGTAAAAGAGCGAGTCGTCGGCGAGGACGATCGCGCGCTTCATGACCCCATCGCCATGATCCTGCCCGAACATGTGGCCGAGCTCATGGAGCATGATGTTCCGGAAGAGGATGATCCGGTTGCCGGGCCTCTTGTAAATGTTGTCTGCCTTGATGAAGCCCACCTTCTGCGGAGTCCTCCACGGCGGAATCCCCAGCCCCTCAACGTTGCTGTCCTCCCAGGCTTCGCGCACCACCTCGAAGATGTCGCCGCTCCGGCCGGCGTTCGAGATGCCGTGCTCCTTGGCCATGGTGACGACGTGATCGGGCTCTGTCTTATTGGTGCCCTGCCCATTCAGGATGTGGACCGGGTACTGCAAGACGCCGAACTTTGCCCGCTCCGACGGGGTGGTTGCCGTCGTCTGGTACCTGACGCGGAATGTCACTCCCTCGCCCCGCTTGATCGCCTCCTTTCCAGGTGTGCTCATGTACAGTCGATTGAGGTCCTGCTCCACCTTCAGCAGTGACTTCTCCCGCACCTCGTCTGTCAGCAGCGCGCCACCCGGATTTGCGTCGATCACAATGACCTCGGCGAGCCTCGGTTTCGCGGGTGCGGGCGTCGTCGTAGCGGGTGGCGCACCTGGAGCGGTCGGCGCCGGCGCCGCTGGCGTCGTTGTGGCGCGGTTCCCCGACTCCGTGGCTCGGTCGGCGGCCTGGGTGGCGCGGTCGCCGTAGTCCGTGGCCCTTTCCTGGATGGCGCGACCGGCGTCGGTCGGCTTGTGTGGCGCCATCTATTCCCTCTTCCGAATTAGCCAGTCACTCTTGCGGGGAGTCTGGTGGGCCGACGAGCGTCAACGGCAAGTATGCCCGATCCTGTAGGCTCGGACGTCCACGCCGAAGGAGGAGTACATGCCGCCGCCAGCAGAGCCGATGATCAAGCTGGAGCCGGGGGGAACCGCTCCCATCCTCAGCTACAACGTCCCAGAACCGACCTCCTACTCAGGCAGGCATGTCGTCGAGCTGGACATCGACGCCGACTGGTTTACTCCTGAGGCCCTCAAGGTCCCGCCACCGCCCCTACCGCCGCCTACGCCTGGCACTCCGCCGATCGTCGTGCGCTCCCCGGTCGGCGTGCTCGAGGAGATGATGGATCGCGAGACCGTCGCCACCGCCATGATGGCGGAGGCCGCCCCCAGCGGCTTGCCCCGACCCATCGTGGCCATGGGCGCGAGCGCGGTGCTGAAGGCGCTCGACGCCGAGGACGCCATCGCCAAGGTGAACGCCGGTTATCGGCTCGTCCGTTACAAGGACTTCAGTGGCAATCCGGCCGTGAGGGCGCTCCCCCCGATCCCAAAGGAGCCGCGCCCTCGGCTCCTCCTCGTCGAGGTATACGAGCTGGTCTCGTACCTCGGCGCCTACGGCGCGGGGCGGGTGATCAAGACCTTTACGCTGCTACCCGGCGAGAAGACCAAGATCAGCGTGAAGAGCTACACGAAGAGCGTGACCGATTCAAAGTCCGCCTCCAGCATCCTCGACTCCTACACCACCGAAAGTGCCGACGACTTCGAGTCGTCGCTCAGCTCGGAGCAGTCGGACAAGCGGTCGGAGACCGAGAACTTCGAGTATCACGCTGAAGCGGAGGCGAGTGCGTCCTGGGGTTGGGGGAGCGCCAAGGTGAGCGGTGGAGTGAAGGGCGGCACCTCGTCGGCGCGGGAGGAGTTCGCCAAGAACGTCTCCAACGCCGCCCAAAAACACTCTGCCAAGGCCAGCGCGAAGCGCGAGGTGCAGGTCAACACCAGCTATGAGGTGAAGGAGGAGACCGGCGAGGAAACCTCGGTGGAGCGGACGATCGAGAACGTCAACCTGAGCCGGGTCCTCAACTTCGTCTTCCGGCAGATGAACCAGCAGTTCACCACGGTGCTGAAGCTCACGGACGTACGGGTTGCCTTTTTCAACGGCTTCCAGGCGATGGCGCGCGAGGTAGCTCTGCCGCAGCTCGACACCTTGTTAGAGACCTACATCGTGCCCACGCGCCATGCCGAGGTGCGGGCGGCGCTCACGACCCAGATCCAGGACATCCGCGACTACGACGACAAGTCGCACAAGTTCATTGAAGAAGTCGCACTCGCGCCGACCGACAAGTATCTGCGGGTGAAGCGCGACTTGGAGTTCGCCTACACCGTGCCGATCACTGAGAGCGTCATCCGTTTCACCGGGGTGCCGCTGGCCGTGAACACCTACACCATGCGCACTGAGGGTGTCATCGTGGAGGCCTTGCTCGGGCAGGCGAGCAGTCTCGACGGATACGCCGAGCGGCTGCAGGAGCTCGAGGTGCAGCGGCGGACCGCCGAGGTGAGCAGGCTGGCGGCTGAGGCTTCGCGCGTCGGATTGATCAACACCATCGCGCAGGAAAAGGACCTCGATGCGGCGAAAGCGCTTGCTGAACTGACCTGTCCCTGCGGTCACAGCAAGTGTGCCGGGGAGAAGGAAGCCCCGTCACCTGCGCCGGCCGACACGTGACATGGGCGACGACTACGACCGCGTCGTTCGAGGTCCTGCCGACCGTGTCCTGGCCGACCGGTACACCGGGGAGCCGGGCGACGATGGCGCTGGCGGAGGCGGCACGGCGGTCGATGCGCCCGCCGTCGATCCGCCGCAGCCCGTCTTCCCGATGGACCCCTGGCTCGTGCCGGACAGCGCGCTGCAGGAATGCCTGGCCAAGGTGGCCGCTATCGAGAAGTACAAGGGCCTGCGGTTCGCGCTGGTCGATCTCACCGGCGACGTCACGAATCCTCGGTACGCCCACGTTGGAGGCGAGAAGCAAACCTCCATCGACAGCATGGCCAAGCTCGGCGTGTTCGTCGCGGCATACCTGCTGAGAGACCAGGTGCGGACCGCAGCGGCGCTGCTCAGGGGCGAGAAGAAGGAGAAGGTACTCAAGCGCCTCAATGCCGAATGGAAGCCCTACTGGGAGGCCCGGATCGACGGGCGACCAAAGGACTCGCCGAAGCTCGAGAAAATCTTCGAAGTTGACCTCGGTGGCCCCGAGCATTGGCAGGTGCGGTTCAAGTGGGAGCCGATCGGCGAGAACACGATGAACGACCTGGGGCACAGCGCTGATGCCGGCAGCGTCGCATTCCGCAACCGGCTCGAGCTAATGATGCGCTGGTCGAGCAACGCGGCAGCGAGCGCCTGCATGACTGACCTCGGCTTCCAGGCCGTCAACAGCCTGCTGGCGGATGCCGGTTTCTTCGAGATGAACCGCGGCGGTGGGCTCTGGTTGAGCAAGCTGTACGGCAGGGAGGTCTTCTGGGGGCGAAGGGATCCAGCGGGCGGTGGCACGGTGCAGGGGGGTACGGCGCGGGCGGTAGCAGAGGTGCTCACGCTGATGGCGCAGGACCGGCTGGTCAGGCCCGGAGTAGCTGCGGAGATGCGGCGCATCATGTCGGCCGGCCAGGGGCACGGGTACGGCAGTTGGATCGTGAATGCCATCGAGGCCAAAGGGAGGCAAGTGAACCGGTACGTGGCCAAGGTGGGGTTGTTCGGCCGCGTGTCGGACTGCGCCCTCATGGATCGGACCACCGCAGATGGCCAGGCATTGCAGTACATCATGGTCGTGCTGAACAGTCCGGACGACGCGACGATGAAGGATGTCTCCGTGCTGCTGGACGACTGCATTCTGGCGCAGCACCCGCCGCCGGCACCCCAGCAACCGCCCATTCCCTAGGCACGCCTCGCAGGGGAATGCGCTCGACGGCACGATGAGCGCGGTTGACCAACGGAGCGATGACTTGCGCCGCGGTCGAGCGACCATCCTCGGGTACTCCGAGCACTTGAACGACGCTTCCGGGCCATTACAGTGGCACGGGTGTTTCGAGCGATGAACAAACCTCTGCCGTTTACGCTCGCCACCTCACGCTCGCAGCACAGCGGTCACGCTGAGGGTGCATGTCAAGCATGTGTCATTGCCGGCCACCTGACAGGCAATCAGGTGGTTAAGACACTCAGCCTTCCAAGCCTGTCGACCTGTGCGCTGTGCTCTGCCGAGCGGGACCCCGAGCGTAACGCGCGTAGTCATGCGCTCTTCAGTTGCGACCCTCGCTGCGGCCTGCCATTCCCTCGACAGCGCACGTCGAGGCATCACGGGTACTACCTCGGCGCAATCACGACGTGACTATCCGGGATGATCCGCCCGAGAAGGTCTAGCAGGCTCGCGTCATCCTCACCGCGCGAGATCTCGATCGAGCAGTCGACAAGAACGACGCCGAGGTTTGACGAGCTTGCGGCCTCGTTCGCGGCGGAGGCCGATGCTTGGCAACCGTCAATGCCGATCCGTCCGGCCGTCGCCTTCGTCTTCTGGTCCGTCACGTTGCCCTCGGCGTCTCGTTGCGGCGTGACGACGATTAACTGGACACCGGTCGACGGGGATGGCATCGGCCCAACGAGCTCTGCTTCGTGCAGTCTCAATGTCAACGTCGGCGCTTTGACGGGATCGACAGGCTTCGCGAACTGCCCATCAAGCTGGTCCTTCGCAGCCATCACGAGCACGATTGCCGCGAGAATTGCAGTGGCGCCGAGGATAGCCTCAAGCCACACCCCACGTCGAAGGGCAAGGAAGCCGACGAGCACGACCACGCCGGTGAGGAGCCAGCGTCCGAACTGGGCAAGGATCGCAGCCTGGTCTTCCGTCGGCCAACGACCCGGTTCTCCAGGCTTCCAGTGCAGACCGATCTGATCGCTGAGGATAGCCGCCGCGAAGATCGCCGATGCCGCTGCGACCGCGCTGAGAACCGCGAGCGCCTTCCCCGAGAGCCACCACGACGCCACCACGAGGACCGCGACGATAACCGCAACATTTCGGATCCATCGGGCGATTTCCGTCTGGACGTCAGCGGGCATCGCCGGTTCCCGAACAGCGTTGCCGATCCCCCCAGCAATCGCCGGGGCAAAGATCGCGATGAGGACCAGCGGGATGATGGCCGCAGCCGCGCGGAGCGCGCCCGTCACCATGCCCGTCCTCGGAGAATCCGCACACGTGGAGGAGGGGGCCGATTCATTCAGCCCCTTTCTTCGCGGACAGGCGGGCGGCCCCTAGCACGACGAGATTGTGGTTCGCCGCCTTCTTCGCGGCTTTGTCATCGGACTTCTTGGCCGCGGTGAAGAGCTTGTGGGACTGCTTCCATGGTGCGTCGTCGATCCACAGCAAGGCGCAGCCAAGATTGTTCTGCTGGCTCGCGGTAGGATCGCCAATCGCCCCGAGCACTGCCGCCACCCAGTCGTTCAATCCACTGGACTGGCCAGCGAGGCCGACGAGATCCTTCGCATCTCGTTGGTCACCACTTGGCAGCGTGACCATGGATCCCGGCACGACGGTCAGGCCGACGCGCAGCTCGTCGAGGTCGGCTTGGGGACCGAGCACAGGGCCGACATCGGCCGCGCGGGTGTCGTAGTAGAGGTCCCGTGAGACGGCGTCCAACTCTTGGAGGTCGATCCCCTCGGAATCCGAACCAATCATCATGCGGGTTCCTCCACGGCGAACAACTTGATTAGGGTTGGCGATGCCAGGTCCATGGACCAGACCCGTTCGCTGCCGTCCTCGGACTCTGGCTCGAGATGCCCAACCCCGTTGAGGGACAGCCGAGCCGGTTCTCCATGCTCCCACCGACTCCAACTAACGGCGAGTACGACGTGGATAGTTGGCGCAGCTGGCTCGTCGGCAGCTGGCTCGTCGGCAGCTGGCTCGTCGGCAGCTGGCTCGTCGGCGGAGGTGCCTGGTCCTCGCAGCATTGCCTTGAACGTTGTGGCTCGTGGATCCGCGTTCTTCTCGAGCTCGATCGCCCAACCGGTAGGCTGGCGAACCTCCAGCTTGATCGTGGCAAGCGGAAGGTCGTAGCGCAGCGCGAGCGCGTTGGTAGGCGTGGCGAGGGTTACGTGCCACATCAGCTCAGAACGTTTCCGTGGCTCGCTACCTGGGATTACCTCCGGCGTCAACTTGCCGATCCCTGCGTCGACCGGCGCCGCCAACGGTGCAGCGGCGAAGACTCCCGACTGTGCGTCAACGACGCGGACTTGACCTGCAGTCGCTCCGGCGCCCATCCGCTGCTTAGCCGTGACTGTAAACAGGTTGGCGCGGTGGACGGCAACTTGCACCGTCCTGTCCGTTCGGCGGGAGGGCACGTGATTCACGACTTCGGCCGCATAGACCTCCGCGACCGCGAGGTTGGGTGATGGGCTGACACTAACGGCCTTGCTCTCCTTGGGTTCATCAAATAGATCGGCTGTTTTGGTGCCGGGGTACAGGAGGAACCTCGACGCGGACTCCCACAGCTTCTTGGCATCAGCGAAGTCTGCCGCCTTGCGGAGTCCGAGTTCGGTCGCCAGCAGATCGCGATGCAGATCAAAGGCGGTCTCAATGAGATCACCCCAACCCACGGCCCGGGCGGCCGCAGCGCGGTAACAGCCATATGCAACTGGGATCGCGACGAGGGCGTACGCCGCGCCCTGGAAGCTTCCATTAACAGTCTGGACGACCAGGCCCTCGATGCCGAACAGGGCGAATGAAAGCGCGAGGTTGAGGAGCAGATCCAAAGAACCCCTGGCGTCATCGATCAAGCTCGAAAGTGCGCTGGCCTCCTTCGCAACGAGGGACTGGAGCGGAGGCCAGCACGCGTTCATGTCGATTCCGTACCGCTGGTAGATGGCAGTCGCGGACGATCCGAGCGCATTTCCGAGTCGCGTGGGCGTCAGCTGCTGCTCATTTGGCCAGCGAGCAATCTCGTAGGCCAACCACCTATCTTCTGCCAAGTCGCTGTTGGTCTGCGCAAGATCTCGCGCCACCTCTAGGGCCCGTCGCCGCCCGACCGCGCGACCCAGCATCCAGTTGTAGAGGGGAGTTCCTCGCCAAAGCTCGCCCGTCGCCAGCCGCAGGAACGTCGAGTTCAGAGAAAGGACGACGTACCCAAGGATAAGGATGAGCACGATCAGGACGGCGATCTTGAGCCCGTCAGGCAACGCCTCGAGCCCAACGGCCGGACCGAATCCCGCGGCGACAAGCGAGGGATGGATGAACAGGGCGTTAAGGAGGATGAAAACGGTTGCGGGTACGATCGCCGATGGTTGGACGAGCTTCGCCAGACTCGCGTCCACCGTCGTCTTGAAGAACTCGGCTACGGCGGGCAGCACCTGTAACTCACAGAGTGGCGGTAGAGGGCTGCGATGACGGACGCGCAGGAATACGCGGAGCCATGCCGATTATCACCAATCCGATAGTGCGCTTCCCTGTCAACTCGGCGGCGTGCCCGGCAGTGGCCGAACGCCTGGGTAACCACCTGTGAGTCTGTCAGACCACGTAACTGTGGCTTATGCGCTGTGAGACTCCGGGAGCACCTGACCCACGATCAGGACACCCAAGCCCGTCGGCAATGCAGCCACGCGCGGCTACACCTGGAGCGTGGGAAGATGGCCTTGTGCGAGAGGCCCTGATCGACAAGCTGCGTCCCGATCGCTTCACCGCTATGTCGGGCAAGATGGCTGCGATCGTTGGCTACATTGTTGATGAGCGATTCTCCGAACCCGCCATCAGCGAGATGGTCGTGACAAGCGACGGCTTCGTGTTGGCCCAGACCGAGGGCGAGGTCGGTGCGAACGACATGATCGGCGAGGAGGCAGACCTGAACCGCAACCTGCTCACCCTCATCGAGGCGGCCGGTCTCTCCGACGAGGAGATCCGAGAGTTCGGTCGTCTCCAACGCGAGCCCATTCGCCGCTACTAGCCGGCGCCCTTTCCCATCCCCCGGGGCCCTGCGAATATTCCTCACACACTTCCTCACACATTGGGTCTTGATCTTCGATCGTTGGCGCCGTAGCGTGGTGGCATGCAGGCGATCGTCACCACCCGGGAACTGAGGCGCGACATCCTCGATCTGGCGGAGCGCGCCTCGGAGGGGGAATCAATCGTCGTGCTGCGGCACGGCGAGCCCGTGGCAGTGCTTCGCAAGGCGCGTCCTGAAGAGAACATGCGGCGGATGCCGATAGAGCGGTTTCGACGGAACATCGCGAAGTCGCTACGTCAGGCCGAGCGACAGCCGCAGCTCATCACCTGGCATGGCCGCGAATCGCTGGTGCTCACGTCCCTGGCGGTGGTGCTCTCTCCCGTGCCACCCGACGTCAAGGCCGATCTGGAGGAGGCGCTGTGACCATTCGCAACGAGATCCGTGCTGTGGGCATGCGTGAAGCTCGCGAGAAGTGGCGCACCGTCGTGACCGAGGTCAGGGACGGCCAGCCGATCCTCATCCTGCGCGACCTCCAGCCATCGGCGGTGATGCTGCAATTCGACGAGGTGCAGCGCTGGCGACGGATCGAGGAGGCGATCTCGGCCTTGCATGGTCTTGAGATCTACCCAGAG
Organism: Chloroflexota bacterium; assembly: GCA_040002615.1. Classification (GTDB taxonomy): domain Bacteria; phylum Chloroflexota; class Limnocylindria; order QHBO01; family QHBO01; genus DASSCW01. The sequence continues at coordinate 31,856 of JBDUEE010000003.1, forward strand.
CTGGCGCGAAGCAGCGCCGAACTCGCAGCTCTCGTCCGCGGACAGGAGCATCCCAGTGCCACCGCCATCCGCGGCCTCGCCCGCCAGAGCCGCGACATCCTCGGCGCCCTACGGACGATGGCGGTCAGCGATGTACCCCGCGGGTTTGCCGCCCTCCTCGATGAGATCGAGTCGGGCCGGCTGATGACCATCGTCGACAAGAAACAACTCGCTGTAACGCTGGTCTCGCCACGTGAATACGACCGGCTGCGAGCGCTGACGCTGGCGGTCAACTGGTTCCGCGCAGCAGGCCTCGACCTGGCATCGGCTGAGCCGGATGCGATCAGCGCCTGGGTAGGCGACTTCCGCGAGCGGCCAGCCGCCGCCGCGTCCGAGGCGCCGGGAGCATGAGGACTGGGCGGATGGGTCGGCTGTTTCCCTGCTTGGTGCGGAGGCAACGTATTGGTGTCGCGTCACTCGTCGCCCTGGGCCTGATGCTTGCCCTGGCATCGCCCGCCTTTGCCGCGGATGTGCCGGCCGGCGCGCGGGACGCCCTCGCACCCGTAACGCGCATGATCGGCACGCTGGTCGCGATCGCCATCGGTCTGGGCATCGCAATCTGCGGGGCGGTCATCGTATGGGGCGGCATCGAGAAGACGATGGCTGGCGCCAACGCCGAGGCGGAGCACCGCTCTCAGCGCCGGATCGCGAATGGCATCAACGGCCTGTTCTGGATGATCGGCGCCAGCGTCATCGTCGGTACGCTCACCGCCATCGCCGTGGCCTACGGCCTCATCGATCCGCCCTTCTGAGCCGATGCCATGGCTGCCCTCGCTGCTCGCCTCCGCTCCGCCATCCCGCTGCCGAAGGACGCGAGCGCAGCTGCTGCGAACGTCTCGCCGCTCACGTTGCTCCTACTGGTGCTGGCGCTGGGCGGCCTCGGGCTCACCGTCACGGGCACGTCGCCCGATGTCCCGGATCAGTCGATCCAGGCGCCCCTCGAGCCCGAGGCCGCCCTCCTACCGCGCGGCGAGCTGCCCATCATCGGCGACCCGATCCGCGACCTGACGATCTGGTACGCCCAACGCGTCAGCGACGCCAACCGCGCCGCCGTCGAGAACCTGCGCGGCCGCTTCCTGACCCCGGTGGATCCGCTGTCCGATCAGGCCACGACGGACCTATACGGCAAGATGCTGGTCATCACCATCCCGCTGCTGACCCTCGGCGGGCTGGTCCTGGGTTACCTGATCATGGTCGCCCGCACCACCGGCGAGTCCGCCTACGCCGTCCGCGCGGTGACGCCGCGCTTCGTGGTCGGCGCCGTCCTCTCGATCTGCGGCATCTTCCTCGTCAGCGTGCTGGCCCAGTTCGTGATCGCCACCGACCTCGCCATGGTCGGCATCTCGCTCCGTCCGGAGTCGGTCGGCGCTGCCGAGCAGTGGCCGGCCGGGGGCGGGGTATTCATGGTCCTGCAGCGCGGTGGCTTCGACCCGCGCATCGGCGAGGGTCCCGCCAACTGGAACTCGGGCGCCTGGCTCAGCTCCGGGTTGCTGGCCGGGGTACTGATGACGTTCCTGCAGATGATGAACGCGGTGCTCGGCGCGGTAGAGCGCCTGCTGGTGCTGCTCGCCCCGATCTGCCTGGCCGCCTATGCCCTGCCCGCCACGCAGCGTCTGGCCAACCTGTGGCTCAAGCTGCTGGCGGCGATCCTGGCGGTGCGCTTCGGCTGGGCGATGGTGTTCATCCTGTTCAGCCTCCAAGTGCCGGCGCATCTCGACGGGGCATCGGTGCCGATGACGGTGGATGACACCAACGCCCTGATCGGGCTGGCCCTCGGGGCGGCGGCGCTGATGCTGGTCCTGCCGCCGGTCCTGGTGAACCTGGTGCTCAACTCGCCGGGGCCGATACGGGTCGAACAATGATGCGCGACGGTCTGGTCGAGGTGCCCGAGAACGCGCTGGTCGAGGAGCGCATCGCCCTCGGGCTCACCGCGCCGCAGCTGGCCATCGTCACCGGCGCCGTGTTGCTTGCCGCCGCGCTCAATCTGGCCCCAGTGTGGGCGCCGCTCAAGATCCTGCTGATCCTGCTCCTGCCCGGACCGGTCGCGCTCGCGGCGGTGCTATCGATTCGCGGTGAGCCCGCCTATCGCTGGCTGTTATGGGCGGCCCACTTCTGGCGCTCGCCGAAGGCCTGGCGTGCCGCGGTCGTCGATGACGCGTCGGTCGGGGTCGATAAGCGGCTGGTAAGCGGTGCTGTGGTAGACCACGGCGACGATTCCACAGACCAGGAGGCAGCGGTGCATCGCAGCACCACATTCGAGGCCCATGAGTTGGGTGCGGTTGAGTCCGGAGCGGATAATGGCTCGGCCGCGACGACTGAGCTCGCCGCGTCGTCCCCACCGCCGCAGCCCGCGGCACACCGATCCTCGATGCCCGAGGAATCTCAACCGATGGACGGCACGCCGGTCCGGCTGCGGCTGATTGAGCCGGGGGAGTCCGGGCCCGTCCCGGACGACGACCACCCACGGGAGGAGCCCGAGCGACCTCCCTCAGTTCCGTTTGTGCTTCCCGGCCCGCGCCTGGTGTGCTTCCTGTCCTTTGTCGGAGGCGTCGGCAAGACGACGCTGGCGGTCGAGGCGGCCACCTACATCGCCAACCGCGCCAGGTATCGAACGGCGGACGGCGAGACGTTGCCGGTGCGAGCCCTGCTCATCGACGCCGCACGCATGTCGGCGGCAGTGGGCCTGCGGCTCGGCATACACGCCGACGATCTGTCGAAGGCCTGGACCTATCGTGACTGGACCGCACCGGACGCCGCCCTCGACGCTCGCGTGCGAAGCCGGCACGGCGTCGACCTCATCACCCTACCGCCGCATCCGCAGTTGGCTGGCCTCGAACGCTCCACGGCCGAGGACGGCGCGGACGAGTTTCGGGCGCCAGAGGCGAACAGCCTGCTCGAGGCGGCTCGCATCGCCGGATACCAACTGGTGGTGGCCGACCTGGGCTCGGTTCTGGAGGACGGCCACCGCGTCCTGCTCAAGGAGGCTGCCGTCGTGGTCGGGGTCGTGCGCCCCACCCTTGAGTCGCTGCCCGACGTTCTGCGCGTCGCCAATCACCTGCGCAACATCGGGTTCGCCCGAAAGCTGGTCATCGTCGCCAACCAGTGCGACGACGACACAGAGCTGCGGCGCTTCGCGCGCGACGCCGACGTCCCGCTCGTGGCCGCCGTCCCGCCCAGTCCGCTCTTCGTGGCGGCTGCGAACCGGCAGGAGCCTGCCTGGCGCCTGGATCCACAGTTGGCCGCTGCGCTCCTGCCGGTTGCCCGAACCATCTGGCCGCTCGACTCACTCGGCAACCACGCAAATAGCCGGGGGCATTCCCTGGCGAGCATCCTCAGGCGGGCTCGCGGCGTCGTAAGCAGGGCCGGTCGGTGAGGCCAGCGGGCGCAGCCGTCAGCAAGGCGACCCTGGGCAAGGTGCGGCGCATGCTCGTGGAGCGTCTGACGCCCGAGACCCTCAACCCGTTTGCCCGCACGCCGGAGAACGAGGCGCTCGTGCGCTCGACGCTGGCAGCGATTTGCGCCGAGCCCGAGCTCGATCTGGCGATCAACCCCGTCTTCATCGCCGAGATCGAAGCCGCCATCTGCGGCCTCGGACCGTTGCAGCCATTGGTCGACGATCCCGAGGTGGCGGATATCCTGGTCAACGCGCCGGACAGTGTCTTCGTGGAACGGGCGGGCCGCCTGCAACCGACCAAGGTGCGGCTGGCCGACGCGCGCGAGGTCATCGAGCTGGCCGAGCGCATCGCCGCCCTGGCCGGCCGCGAGCTATCGGTGGCGCACCCGGTGGTCGACGCGCGCATGCCGGACGGCAGCCGCGTCAACGCCGTCATCCCACCGGTCGGTGGGCCGTACCTGTCGATCCGCAAGTTCAACCGCCTCAGGCTGGATCTGGTGCCCGGCGGACCGCACGGGCGCAGCTGGGTCGAGGCCGGCGGCATGAGCGCCGAGGCCGCCGACTTCCTGATCGGGATGGTCCGTGCCCGCGCCAACTTCCTGGTCGCCGGCGAGACCGGCGCCGGCAAGACGACCCTGTTGCGCAGCCTGACCGACGCCTTCGGGCCGGACGAGCGGGTCGGTGTGGTGGAGGACACCGCCGAGCTGGCGCTCGAGAACGCCAACCGCTTCAATCTCGAGACATTGCATCCGACCGACCTGAGTCGCGCTGAGGCCGACTCGCGGCTGCTCGACGTCGGCGACCTGGTGGCCAACGCGCTGCGCATGCGGCCCGACCGCCTCATCGTGGGCGAGATCCGGTTGCCCAAGGAGGCGTTCTACACCCTCCAGGCGCTGCACACGGGTCACGACGGCTCGGCCACCACCATCCACGCCTCCAGCGCCGAGGACGCCCTGTTCCGCCTCGAGCTTCTGGCGCGGCAGTCGATGCGCGACCTGTCGGGGCCCGACCTGCGCGCCTACCTCGCCCGCGTCGTCGACCAGGTCGTCGTGCTGCGCCGCCTGGGCTCCGGGCAGCGCATCGTGCATCAGATCGCGGCGCTGGATGGGCTCGACGACGCCGGCAATTACCGCCTGATCGACGTCTTCCGCGCTGAGCTCGATCCCTCGGAGCACTTGCGCTGGGTGCACAACGCCGACTGGCAACCGCCCGAGCGCCTGCGGGCGCGGATGCAGCTGGAGGCTGGCCGATGGAGCTGATCGGCGCCTTCGCCACCGGCATCGCCGTCTTCGCCGGGCTCATGGCGCTGCTGCCCGACCGGCAACGCCCGACGCTCGGCCTGCGCGATCGACTGCGCGGCTGGCGCCGCCGCCGCATGGCCGCCGCGGCCGATCTGCTGGCCCAGGCGCGGCTGGAGGTCTCGCCGCGCAGCTACCTGCTGCTCACCTTCGCCGCACCCGTGCTCCTCGGTCTCATAGGCCTGCTGCTGTCAGCGGTGATGGGCCTCATCGGCGCCGGAGTCGGGCTGTTCGTGCCGCGCTGGTACGTGCGCTGGCTGGTCGGCAACGAGGCCCGCGCCGCCGATGACGACGCGCCGCGCGTGTTGCGCGCCATGGTCCACCGCGCCGGCGCCGGGGGCACCTATCCGGAGCTGTTCGCGGCCGCCGCCCAGGGCGCGCGCCACCGCTGGGTGCGCGCTGACTTCGAGGAGCTACTGTCGCGCTACTACGCCAACGAGCCGCCCAAGGACGCGCTGGCCATCATCAGGCGCCGCCAAGCAGGTCGCAACCTGGCCCTGCTGTACGACGCCCTGTACGTGCTGACCGCCACCGGCCAGCCCGCGGTGGCAGCGTCCGAGGTGCTGGCCGAGCTCGGCGAGGCGACGCGCACCAACCAGTCGATTGCGCGCCAGGCGGCCGCCGAAAGCCGCGGGCTGCGCATCCAGGCGCTGGTCTTGGCGGTCGTCATCCCGCTGCTGTTCGTGTATCTGCTGCTCGTCAACCCCGAACTGGTGGCGCCGGTCACCGACACTGCGCTGGGACGCTTCGTGCTGCTGCCGGGCGCGGCGCTGCTTGAGGTGGTCGGCGTGTGGCTATCGCTGCGCGTGGCGCGGTTGGAGGCGTAGGGATGGAGCTGCTCGGAGCGCTCGCCACCTGCGTCGCCGTCTTCAGCCTGCTGATGGCGCTCTTCGCGCCGGCGCTGGCCGTGCCGCAGCGCGCCGAGGTGGTGCGCGCGGCCGCTCTGCCGCGGCACTCGTACCAGCGCCTGGTGAGCGCCGAGCGACCGGTCTGGGAGCGGCTACTGGCACCGCTGGCGGCGCGCATCGGCGAGCGCCTGCCCGGCATGGCGCGCCAGGTCGATGAGCGGCTCATCGTGCGCGCCGGGCTCGACCCCGCGGTCCTCTCGCCCGCCGAGGTTTACGCCGCCAAGCTGGTGGCGGCCGCCGGCGTGCTCATCGTGGCCGTGGCGCTGACGCCGCTGTCCGGCGGCGCGCTGATCCTCGGCTTGATCCTCGCCTACGCCGCCTATGTCTTTCCCACCGAGTACCTCGGCTGGCGCGCTCGCCGCCGCAAGGCGCAGCTCTTGCGCGAGCTGCCCGACTTCATGGCCCTCGTCAGGCCGTTGGCCGAACCCGGCCGCATGAGCCTGGAGCACGCCTTCAGCGAGACGGCGCTGGCGCTGCACGCGGCCAGCGAGGGCCGCAACCTGCTGGCTTCCCAGGTGCGGCGCGCGGTCGCCGCCTATGGCACCGGCATCGACCTGTACACCGGGCTGCGCGACGTGGCGAGCACCAACGACCTCGAGGAGCTTGACGAACTGGCGTCGGCGCTCGGCCGCTCGCGGCACGTGGGGCGCGGGGTGCCCCAGACCCTGGAGGCGACCGAGCGCGGCCTCCGTGAGGACGAGCGCAACCGCCTGTTGGGGGCGGCGTCGACCGTGCAGCCCAAGCTGGCCGCCATCCTGGCCGGCATCTACCTGCCCGAGTTCGTGCTGCTCGTGCTGCTGCCCATGTTCATCGCCACCATCGGCCGATTGTGAGGAGGAGGAAAGTCGTGGGAGAAACACTGAGGCGGCTTGCGAGCCGCACATTCGACACGGTGACCGAGCGACTGCGCTCGAGCGAGGCGGGGCTAACGACGCTCGAGTACGTCATCGGCGCCGGCATCATCCTGGTCGTCTTGTCCGCTGGCATCCTGGCCTGGAATCAAGGCCTGGTCCAGAAGATCGGCGAGCTGGTGACCCAGCTGCTGTCGGGCTGATGCTCCGTCGCCGGTTCAGCCGCTCGGAGCGCGGCCTCGCCACTGTCGAGGCGGTGCTGGTGGTGCCCCTCGTCCTCGTGCCGGTGCTGCTGGCGGTGGTCGTCTTCGGCCGCCTGGAGCACACCCGGCTGGTGGTCGACGCGGCCGCAGCGGCCGGCGCGCGGCAGGCGGCGGTCATCGGCGGCGACGGCTTCAGCGTGCGCCAGCGGATCGCAACGGAGCTCTCGGATGGCGGGATCGACCCCACACGGGCGATCGTCGTTATCGAGCCCGCGGTGGCCGGCTGGGGCGAGCCGATCCGGGTGCGAGTCGAGGTCGCCGACCGAGCGATCATCCCGTTCGCCGGCAGTTGGGGCGTGCCGCTCAGCGGCGAGTTCGTGACCCGCAGCGAGGTGACCCCGTGATCCGTCCGCGCGGAGGGGATGTGCGCGGCCAGGTGGCCCTGTACGCGGTGCTGCTGTTCCCGATCCTGATGCTCGTCTTCGCGCTGGTGCTGGCGGTCGGCACGCTGGAGGGGACTCGTGCCCGAACGCGAGCGCAGCTCGACATGGCGGCCTTGACCGCGACACAATCACTCGACTTCGCGGCCCTCGCCCAAGGCGAGCAGCCGCAATTGGTGGCAGGTGAGGCGGACCGACTGGCGCGCGAGTATCTCGTGCGCAACCTGGCGACGCTCGATTTGCCCGTGTCCGCAACAAGCATCGCCGCCGCGGCCGAGGTCAACGTCATGGCACCCGGCGATCGCGACCCGATCAGCGGCGCCCTCGTCAGCGTTCCCACCGTCTCGATCCGGGCGACCGTCCCAGCCCGTGTGCCGCTCCTCAGTCTGGTCGGGCTTGGGCCGATCGTGAACGTGACTGTCTCCGGATCCGCGGCGGCGCGGACATGACCTTCGATCGTCTCGGCCGCTGGCGCCTACCGGCTATCGCTGGGCTCTCGCTGCTCATCGCTCTGACCGTGGTCATCGCGATCCTGCTTCTCGGACGGGCACCGACCGTGATCGACGGGCCGCCGTCGCCTTCGGCCACTCAGCCTACTGATGCGTCGCCACCACCAGACGACACGCCCGAGGCGGCGGTGCGTGCATTCTTCGAGGCCTTCGCCGAAGCGCGCGAAACGGACGATCCGGCGCTCATCGAGCCCTTTGTGAACGGCACGGATTCATCGGCCTATCAGACGGCCGCCGGGTTCCTCCTCGGACAACAGGAAGTCGGTAAGGCGTCAGTCACGACCGTGCAGAAGCTCTCCGACTTCGACGTCGAAGTTGACGGAATGCGTGCCATCGCCGAGTTCACCTATGTCGCCGGTGGCTATGACATAGATCTCGAATCAAGGGAGCCACTGGAGAGTCCGTCGATCCTCGAGCCGAGTCGCGTCCGCGCTGAGCTGGCTCGCGTCAATGAGACGTGGCTATTGGATGGCTACGAGGAGGTCACCGAGTGAAGCGCCTCCGACGGGTGGCCGCGGCGAGCGGTCTTGCGTTGACCATGCTCATGACGACTGCAGCAGTCGCATTCGGTTACGACGATCCAATTCAGGTCAAAGTCGAGACGTGGACATCTGAGGACGGCCGCGCGTACGTCGGGGTGCAGGCCGCGGCCGAGTGGGCCGTGCCGGCGACCGAGACGACCGCCGCCGACACAACCTACTACTCGCGCTGGGACCTGATGGGTATCACGCAGGCCTACAACCAGTTCTGGTGGGTGTGGGTCTATCGCACGGCTGATGACTCGCGGGTCAACGTCAGCTCGCCGATCACGCTCTTCACCAGCGATCGCCAGCCAGGGATCGGGATCCGCCCGGAGGCGCAGGGCGAGCTGAGCCTATACCTCGATGTCGCGGTCAACCCCGTCAGCGGGCCGGCGCGCTCGGCGCGGACGATCAGCGCCGAGCTGACCACCGGCTGGCTCGACGCCGTTGGCGGCGTCATCAGCGCGTACGTCATCCACGACTCAGTGACGGTCGAGGGATGGACCGTCGACTTCGGCGACGGCTCGGTCGAGACCCTCCCGCCGCAACCGGGCAACCAGGAGCGCCTGTCGGTTCAGCATCGGTACGCCGAAGCGGGCAGCTTCGACGCGGTCGTCACGGCGCGTGTCAGCGGCCAGGCGTACGCCGCCTTCTTCGCACCGGGCGGCGTCCCGGTGGAACGGGTGATCCCGTGGCAGCTTGACATCACCAACAGCGCGACCGGCATCAGCGCCCTGCCGATCGAGTACGTGCCGCCGGTGGTCGAGGTCGGAGCCAGCCCGTCAGGCATCCTGACCGACGGCACGGTCATCGAGCCGGACACTGACGGGCACGCCGCGCTGTGGTGGCCACGCGGTCTGCTGTGCGAGCTCTTCCCACGCGCCACCGTGGTAACCGAGGGCTTCATGCGGTCCAGCGGCGTCACGATCGGCGGCGCCACCACTCGCCTCGTCGGCTATCGGTACGAGGCCGCCGTCAACAACGCCTCGGCGGCAACTGCATCCGGTCACTACGCCGCCGGCGAACCGATCCGCATCCAGTGGAATACGCCGCTGCCGGCTCAGGGCAGCTACCCGGTGCGCCTGGTCCTCGAGCTCGAAACGACCTACGACGACGACACCGTCCGCACCTACGAAGCTGCCGGCACGGTGGACATCACCGTCGTCTACAGCGCGGTGGGCGGCTCGTGAACGGTATCGGCCCAGAGCCCCGCTCCGACTCGTTGATCGTCCTGATCCCGAGCCCGCTGCTCGGCCCGTATTCGTGGTCCTTGGTTCATCACGAGCTGGCTGAGCGCGGCTAGGATGCGCTGGTCTCGGATGATCTGCACGACCCAGTCGGGCGGCAGCCCTGCTGGCGGCGCACGGTCGGCGGCGTCGAGGCCAGGCTGCGGGATTCCGAGGAAGAAAGGCCGGTCGTCCTGGTCGCCCACAGCGGCGCCGGTCCGCTGCTGCCCGCCATCGGCGCGATCGTGCAGCAGCCGATCGCCGCTTACCTCTTCGTCGACGCTGGTCTACCGAGCGGGGGCAACAGCCGGCTTGAGGCGATCGCGACCGAGGATCCGACATCCGCCGCCGAGCTGGGCGCCGCTCTGGACGCTGGCCGGCGCTTCCCCGCCTGGACCGATGACGATCTGCGCCAGCTCGTCCCTGAACCGGATCGGCGGCAGGCGCTGCTAATCGAGCTTCGGCCGCGAGGGCGGGACTACTGGACCGAGGAACTGCCCGACGTCGCGGTTGGCCCGACGCGCCGTGCGGCTACCTCACGTTCAGCCCTCCATACCTGTCCGCAGCCGAGCACGCGCGGCGCGCCGGGTGGCCGGTGCGCCACCTACCAGCGGGTCATTTCCACCAGCTCGTCGATCCGGCCGCCGTGGCCGACGCACTGGTCGACCTGCTCGCCGATTTCTCGATCCGGTCACAACGCAGGGGTGCAGCCGCGGCACTGAAGGGAGTCACGACATGAGAACCAACCGTGGGGCGTACGTCGCCATCTTCGTCGTGGCCAGCCTGGTCGCCGCCGGGGTCTACTACCTGGCACAGCCGCGCGCCGACGTGGTCCGCGCCCGCGCCGACATCGCCGTCCTGACGCTCGTCACCGCCGACATGGTCGAGGTCGTCAGGGTCAGCCCCGGTGACCGATCTGACGACGCCGCGACATCGATCGCCGACGTCGTCGGGCAGTACGCCGCCATGCCGATCCTAGCCGGGCAGTTCGTCGACCGCCGCGCTCTGGAGTCGACCCCCGGCGCGCAGGCCTTTGGCTTCGGCGCGCCATTGCCTCCCGACCATGTCGCCTTCGCCATCGCGGTCGAGCCGGCGCAGGCGGTGGGCGGTGCGCTGACACCCGGCGCCCTCATCGACGTCATCGCGGTGCCCAACGCGCTCAAGACGCTGCCCGCCGACGTCGAGTCGGTGCCGGAGGCGACGGTGCTCGGCGAAGGCCTCGTCGTGCTGGCCTTGCGCAGCGTCGACGGCAGAGCGCTGACCGACCCCGCCGCCAGCACGCAGAGCGTCACCAGCCTGCCGCCGCGGCTGGGCAGCGTGGTGGTCGCCGTGCCCGCCGCCGAGCTTCCCGACTTTGCCAGCGCGTCACTGACCTCGACGTTGTACCTGGCGCTCAACGGCCAGGCTGATGGGGAGCCAGCCTCGCCGTGAGAGCGCTCATGCGCCGCGCAGCGCGGCCGGCGGCCAAGGCCGCGGATCCGACGCCCTGGCCGTCGCTATCGGCGGACGCCGAGCTCGTCCACGCCGATGGGCAGCTGCTGGCCGGGTTCGAGCTCGGGCCGCTCAATCTGGAACTGCTCGCTGAAGCCGAGCGAGAGGCATCGCTGGAGGCGCTGGCCGCCCTGTACGACGCCATCCCGCGTCCGTTCCAGCTGCTGTCAGTACCCGCTGCGCGCGACCCGAACGACCACCTGGCGCACATGCAGGCCGTCGTCGCCGGTCGTCGTGCCAAGACCGCGTTCGCCTCCTACGCAGCGCTGTACCGCGAGCTGGCCGCCGCGCCGCGGCGTCCATTGCGGGCCACCTATCTGATCGTCGGCGCCGGTTCCGAGGCCGAGCTGCGGCGGATCGCCGAACTGGTGCGCCGCGTCGGGGAGGAACGTGGCGTGGAGCTGCGTCACCTGACCGGCGCCGAGCTGACCGAGCTGTGGGCAACCCTCGCCGGAGCCGGGAGTGAGCACCGGCTTTCGGTCCACACCGCGAATGGCGAGGGAGTCCTGGCTGGTCTTGTGTTCGGCCGCCGCTGGCCGTCGCAGGTGCCGCCCGGTTGGCTGGCAGGCCTGCTGGCAACGCCGGGGCTGACGGCGTTGTCGATGCGCGCGCCGCCGCTGTCGCGCGCCGAGGCGATGAGCTTCATGACCGCCCGCCTGCGGCATGCACGCGCCGGCGAACGGCTGGCCTCCGAACGCGGCGAGGTCGAGGATCCCGAGCGACAGCGGATCGGCGCCACTGCGCTCTCGGCGCGGCGCGCGACGCAGGCCGGGCAGGGCCGCATCTACTTCGCCGACACGGTTCTGCTGATTGCGGCGCCCGACCGCGCCACCCTCCACGAGCGGATCGAGGCGGTTCGCCTCGAGGCCCGCAGCCAGCAGCTCGAGGTCGAACTCGCCAGCTTCCGCATCGACCAGGCCTGGCAGAGTGCGCTGCCGGGTCCGCATCCCCGTCCGCTTGCCGAGCGCAACCTCGATACGCCCAGCCTCGCCGCCAGCCTGCTGCACACCAGCTCCGACCTGTACGAGCCGACCGGTCACCTGTACGGCCGGCAACGCTCGTCTGGGGCGCCGATCGTGCTCGACCGCTTCGCGCGGCCCAGCCACAACGCCATCGTGCTGGGTCAGACCGGCACTGGCAAGACCATGTTCACCGGCGCCGAGATGAGCCGCTGCTTTCTGCGCGGCATCCGCGTGCTGGGCGTCGATCCGCTGGGCGATTTCCGGCGCCTGGCAGAGGAGTTGGGCGGGACCTATCTGGAGCTCGGCGCGCCCGGCGTCGGGCTCAATCCGTTCACGCTGACCGGAGCCGGCGATCCAGGCGCCTTCAGCGCCAAGCTGGCGATGCTGTCACGGCTCGTTGGCGCCATGGCCGGAGGGCTGAGCCGCGACGAGCGTCCGGCGCTCGACCGAGCACTGCGAGCAGCCTACCAGTCGGCGCGTATCGGCCCCGACCCGGCCACCTTCGATCGGCAGGCGCCTATGTTGGCCGACCTCGTCAACCACCTCGCCGGCGAGGCCGGCGGCACCTCGCTGACGCACCGCCTCGAGCGCTGGGCGACCGGTTCGCTGGCCGACGTGCTCGGCAGCAACGTTGATGTGCCGCTCGATCGACGCATGCTGGTCATCGGGCTAGCGGCGATCGGCGATCCAGAGGTCCGCGCGGTCGCGCAGTACGCCGCACTGAGCGTCCTGTGGGACGCCGTCCGGCGCGACCTGGCGCCCAAGCTGGTCGTGGTTGACGAGGCTTGGAAGGTCATGCGCCAGCCGTCGGGGGCCGACTTCGTCGAGGAGCTGGCGCGCTCGGCGCGCCACTACCACGCCGGCCTGCACCTGGCCACGCAGGACATCGTCGAATTCCTGCGCTCTGACTATGGCGAGTCGATCGTCAAGCAGTGCGACATCAGGGTCTTGCTGGGCCAGACGCCGGAGGCCGCCGACTCGCTGACGCGCTACTTCGACCTGACTCCCGCCGAGCGCCGCGCCCTGCTGCACGCGCGGCCCGGCGAGGGTCTTCTGTTCGTCGGTGGTTCCCACGCCGCCTTTGAGGCAACCGTCAGCCGCCGCGAGTACGCCGTGCTCACCACCCGGCCGGCTGACCTGATCCAACCCGCTTTGAGAGAGCCAACCCCCGATACCTCGTGAGGCGCCGCGCGGGCTGCGGCTGCCTGGGCTGCGGCGCGCTGCTGTTCGTCACGTTCGCGATCCTGACCGGCTCGGTCGGCGTGCTCGCCGGCAACTGGGGCGGGCTGGCCCGGCCAGCGGTGCCCGACTCTGCCGCCGCGGTGGACGACATCCCCGTCGACTACCTGACCCTGTATCAGGACGCCGGTCGGGCCTTCGGCCTCGACTGGCCGGTGCTGGCCGCCGTTGGACGGGTCGAAAGCGATCATGGCCGCCTGACCGCCGGCTGCGAGCCGAACGAGGCCGGTGCCGTCGGGCCGATGCAGTTCCTGCCCGCCAGCTTCGCCCAGGCGTCGGGCTGGGCCGGGCTCGCTGCGGCCGACATCTGCGACCCCGACGATGCCGTCCCGGCCGCAGCTGCCTACCTGCGCCACTTCGGCGCGCCCGACGATTGGCGCCGCGCACTCTTCGCCTACAACCACTCGCAGGCCTACGTCGATCTGGTCCTGGCCTGGGCCGCCCGCTACGGCCACGCCACCGCGGTCGTCTGGCCGCTCGATGGACCGATCACCCAGTTCTTCGGTCCGACCGACTTCGAGCTCCAGCCGCCGCTGTGGTACCGCGGCCGCTGGTATGAGCACTTCCACGCCGGGATCGACATCGGCGCACCGGTCGGCACCCCGGTCGTCGCCATCGCCGCCGGGGTCGTCACCTTCGCCGACGAGATCGCCGACGGCGCGGTGGTGGTCGAGATCGAGCACGCGCCGGGCGTGACGTCGGCCTACGCCCATCTCCAGCGCGACCCGCCGGTGCGCACCGGCCAGCCGGTTACGGCCGGCGAGGTCATCGGCGCCGTCGGTCTGACCGGCATCACCACCGGCCCCCATCTGCATCTGGCCGTCTTCGCCGGCGGCGAGTTCGTCGATCCGTTGTCCGTCCTGCCAGCCCGCATCGAGGAGGTGCCCCGTGGCCGCTGAGTTCCGTTCCCACCATCCGTCCCCCATCACACCGCGAGGAGATCGCCATGGCCGTTGAGTTCCCGATTCCCTACGAGCTGTTCCTGATCGTGCCGGCGCTGTTCGGCGCAGCGGTGCTCGCCGTCCAGCTGGGTCCGCGCCTCGTCGCCGCCCGCCGCCAGGCGGCATACGAGCGGGTGATCGCTACCGAGCTCGAGCGGCTCGAGATCGCGGTCCCCGCCAATCAGCGTCTCGACCCCGATACGCCGGTCGAGCTCATCCGCGCCCTCCATCCCCGACAACGGCGCGGCGTCGACCGTTGGGCGGTGGGGTGGCCGCCGTTCGAGGTTCGCGTGGTGGCTAGCGACGGCGAGCTGGCCTGGCAGGTCGACGCCCCGCGCCAGCTGAGCCATCAGCTCATGGCGGCCGTGCGCAGCCTGTATCCGGGCAGCGAGATTGCCAAAATTGAACGCGGGGAAGCCGCGGCGACCGCGACGGCGGTCGGTAGCCTGGCCGCTCCTGGTCACTGGCCGCTGGGCGATCCGGCTGAGCCCGGACGGGCGCTGGTTCAGCTCGCAGCGCTGCTCGAACAGTCACCGCTCGATCACGGTGAAGTACGACTGCGGCTCCTCGCCAAGCCGATCGCGCCCGAGAGCTGGCAGCGCGACCTGTATCCCGAGGAGCAGCGTGGGCGCTCGTTCGGGAGCATCGCCGGCGAGGCGCTGCTGGACGCGATCTTCAACCGCCCCAGCAGCATCGGCCACGACGTTCCGGTCGTGCTGTCCGCCGCCGAGCGGGAGGCGCGATCGCGCAAGCGGGTGGCGCAGGTCGGGTTCGAGGTCGGGATGCTGCTCGAAGTTGCAGGACTCGACGTCGCCGAGGCCAAAGCCCTGCTGTGGCAGCTGATCGACTTCGCCGACGCCGTCGGTGACGGGCGCCAGGCGATCGCCTGGACCATCCGGCCCGGAGCGGTCGAACGTCCGCGCCGCGCGCCGTTGGGCGACTGGGAGCTCGCCAAACTGTGGCGCCTGCCGGACGCCGCCTTCGACGACGCCCATCTCCAGCGCCAGCGACCGATGATCGGACCGACCCCGGCATCCGCGCCGCGCGGCGGGCTCATCACCATCGGCGAGACGCGCCAGGGAGCCCTGCAGCTCAGCGTCGAGCAACTCGCGCGCCACATGCTGGTGGTGGGCGCCACCGGCGCCGGCAAGAGCACGATGCTCGTCGATCTGGCGCTGGGTGTGCTGGACACGCCCATCGGGGCGACCGTGATCGACCCGCATGGCGACCTGGCCACCGACATCCTGAGTCGCGTTCCCGCACAGCACGCCGACCGGGTGCGAGTGCTGCGCCTGGCGGACAAGGCCCATCCGCGGGGGTTCAACTTCCTCGAGCGTGCCGATCTCGACGAGGCGCAACTAGTGGCAAGCGAGTTCGTGGCTCTGTTCGAGGATCTGTGGCCCAAGTTCTGCGGCCCCAAGATGGCGCACTACCTGCGCAAGTCGCTGCTCACCATGCTGTCGCACCCCGAGCCGCAGACAGTGATCGAGCTGGTCCGGCTGCTGACCGACGACGACCTGCGCGAGAACGAGTACATGCGCTACGTCGCGGGCGACCCGCTGCTGTTCGACTTCTGGCGCAACGAATGGCCGTCGCGCAGCGCGCGCGAACACGACAGCTCGATCAAGGCGGTCCTGAACAAGCTCGGCGCGTTCGTCAGCTACCACTCGATCCGCCACGTCGTGGGCCAGGGCGTCAGCTCGCTGCGCCCGCGCGACGTGATGGATCGCGGCGACCTGCTGGTGGTCGATCTATCCCGCGTCGGCGGCGACAACGCCAGCCTGTTCGGTGCGATGCTCATCGGCCGCTACTACATCGACGCCGTCGGCCGTCAGGGAACGGCAATTGGCGAACGTCGTCAGCACCTGCTCATCGTCGACGAGGCGCAGCGCTTCAGCACCCGCGCCATGGACAAGATCCTGGTCGAGGGTCGCAAGTTCGCCCTGGCCGGTGTGCTGGCCACCCAGTCACTGCATGGGGCCGATCGGCGCCTGCACGACACGATCGTGACCAACGTTGCCACCATGGCCCTGCTGTCGCCGGGTGCCGATGACGCCAGGGAGCTGGCACGCCTCTTCACCCCGCTGGGCGAAACCGATCTGCTGGCGCTGCAGCGTCACGAGTTCGCGTTGCGCATGCCCGGTACCGACGACCGCCCGGCGGTCTATGGCGGACGGGTGCGGCTGCCCGCCGCCGGAGACCCAGCTCGAGCCGCCGCTCTCGTGGCCGCCAGCGACCAGCGCGACGGTCGCCCACTCGAAACGGTCCGGGGCGAGGTGCATCGCCGCGCGGGAGGCGACCGCGACGACCGACCGCCGAACGCGGTCAGCGACGATCGGGCGCGATGAACGCGCTGGGTCAGGCTTGCGCGTGGACGGTAATTGGGACGCCAAAGGGGGCGCCAAAGGGGGCGCTGACGCGCGCAATAAACGTCCACCAGATCAGTTCGCGGCTGTGGGTCGATCAGAGGGAATGCTCTCGATGAGTGCGGCCTTCCGCAGCGGTGATGTGCACTCGCGCTCGCACCCGCGTCGAGTCGACCTCGCGGCGCTACCCGCCCGTGACCGCGCCGTGCTGCGCCTGCTGTACCGCATGGAAGCAGCGACCGCACGCCAGCTCACCGACCTCGCCTACCGGCGAGCACGCAAGGGGCAGTACCGTCTGCAACAGCTCTGGCGTCTGCGCCTCACCGAGCGGACCTCCGTAGCGACCGACCACGCTGGCGCTCCGCCCTACGCACACCGTCTGACCTACCACGTGCGCCAGCGCCTCGGCTACCGAACCCGTCGACCGCAGCTCAGCAGTCGCCTGCGCCACCTCCTCGATAGCCACGACGTGGTATGCGCGTTGGCGCAGCCCATCCCCGACGCACCGGATGGACCGATGCAGGCCTGGCTGACGGCTCCGATGGCGGGCAGGGTCCTCGGCAGTGCGATCGAACCGGACGGCGTGGTCATCCTCCAGCTCAAGAAGCGGTCCGCCGTCGTGTGCATCGAGCTCGACGAAGGTACCGAGCACCATCCGGTCATCATCGACAAGCTCGAACGCTACGCGGCCCAGCTCCGCGATCGGGGTAGCTGGCACCTGCTGCTCGTCGTTCCTGGGCGCGACCGGTTGGCACGCGTGCGACGCCTGGCCCGACGGCCGGGTCTCGAAATGCGCGGGCACGCGTGGGTCACGCTGCTGGCGGACGTCCGAAGACGCGGCCTCAATGCGGACGCCCATCCCGCCTGGTCGGTGGACGGTCCTGTCGCGCTCGCCGACCTGATCGATGACCAGCGCGACCGAAGCTCGGCTGCGCCCGTTGCCAGCGATGCGTGGCTCGACCTGTTGGCCACCGGCGGCGTAGAGGACTTCGACAGAATTCTCGCCGGAACGGCGAGCCTGGCCGTTTCCGCTCTCGAGCAGGGTCACAACGGCTAGCAGACACACAACGCGCGTTCATCTTGGACCTCGACCAGATTGCGCCTACCGGCGCCAATCAGAAAAGTGTGCTGCGCTCCGCTTCCTGAAGGATGCGGACGAGGGAGATGGTTGCCTGTGCGGTCGCGAAGGCCATGAGGCGTGTCGGCGCCTTGTGATGAGTCAGAGCGTTTGCCAGGACGATGAGCTTGCGGATGAGGCCCCGAACCGCCGAGTTGGCGGCGCCGCTCAGCATCATGTCTGCGTAGAAGCCGAGTCGCTCCTCGGCATCGGATCGTCCCGGGATCGGTTGGCCTGCCGGCACCATCACATCCATGAACGCGACGTTTGCAGCCTCAATGACGATCTCCCGGCACCGCCGTCCGATGTCGGCCCAGTCGTCGGTCGAAGTGCCGCGCTCCAGCTCACCGATCATCTCAGCCAACCGCGCATCCACCGTCTTCCACGTTGGATCACCAACGGACCCGGTGTCATCCGGAACCTGGGCAGCAGCAGCGCGCGCCTCAAGATCATCCAGGAGTGGTCCGACGAGCTCGTTGATCTGGGCGCGCCGGTCTGCGTAGCCGTCCGCCCAGGCTCGATACCACTCCCAGAGGCTGCGCCATGGGAACGGATCGGCCAGGCCGATCGCGTCCAGAGAGAAGCGCAACTCACGGCGCCGCTCCTGATATCCATCGTCTACGTCGTCGATGCGCGGCCCGCCCGTCGCCACGGCGATGAGCAAAGCAGCCTGTTCCTTGACGAGGTCAATCAAGTCGTCGAGGGAGCGAGCGGTCTTCATGATGCGGCCTCGATCTGCCTCGGGGCAGCGGAGGACCGAGCCCGATAGCGCCGCTTGGCTGCTCGCTTCTTGCAGGTCGTACCGCAGTAGAGCTGGCCGTATCCGAGAGCGCGTCGGCCGACGAAGACCCCGCAATCAACGCAGCGCATCGATCCCCGCGTCGTCGGCAGCCGGGTCGTTTCCAGCAACTCGTCGACAAAGTCGATGACAGCGGCTCGCATCAAGACATACATGCGGTAGGAGAGGGCGACCGAGCCGCCCATCCCCATGCTTGCCTCGAAACTGATGCTCTCCAGCGAGGTGGGGTCGTAGGTGCCGTCTTTCTCCTCGGCGTGGAGGCTTGGGGATTGCTCCTGGTAGTAGGCGTTGATGAACTCCAGGTCGTCCTGAGTCCACCCATCCCTTTGACTGGGGTCGGCAGGCCAGGTCTTCTGTGCCACTTCGTAAAGGCCACCAAGC
This sequence comes from Chloroflexota bacterium, assembly GCA_040002615.1. Lineage (GTDB taxonomy): Bacteria > Chloroflexota > Limnocylindria > QHBO01 > QHBO01 > DASSCW01. Next base: position 50,541 of record JBDUEE010000003.1, read on the forward strand.
TGGCCTATCCAGTCCAGATGCTCGCGTAACCGGTAGACGAGAAGTGGCTTGTCGCCGCTAGCGATCATCGCATCGACGCGACGTCGCTCGGCCGGGGTGATTGGGACCCGCTTGAGGAAACCTCGGAGGTGCGTGTGCTCCTCAACGATGAGAACCTGGCGCTCACCTCCGAACCACCAGTCCTCGATCTCCTCGTTCGTCATGGGGTGGCGAGTACTGGCGTGCGCCCAGCTGGTGATCGCGTCGCGATGCTCCGTCCAAAGCCGGTGTCCTATCACCGCCGACTCGACTTCCTGCTCAATCTCCAGGCGGTTCTCGGAAGTACGCAGTACGTCGGCCATCATTCCCATGAAGTACGTCCAGCCGCTCCATCGCGGGGAGACCGCATCAAGGAGCGGGAGGTATATCCCTGGCGTCGGTGACGGACCGGCAAAGTTGACGACATCGCGCCAGAGGCCACCTGTCGTAAGCGGAGTCATCGAAGGCATGCGGGTAGTTTGTCAGGGCCGAGGGGTATGCATAGGTAGACAAGGGATACCCCTAGACCCGGCTCGTCGTGCCGGCCTCACCCGCCGATGGAGCCGGGTCGAGCGTAAATCGCGACCTCGCGCTTGTCTTCCCGCATGGGCCGGCAGCTGTGGAACGCGCCCATCCCTGGAGACTCATCGCAAGAGAGGCTGCCCAGCGACTATGCCTGCGTCGAGCGATACGACAACGACCTTCTCGGTCGCAACCAACGAGTACCGCGGCGCCAACGGGGAGCGGACCGAGTACCACGCCTGCGTGGTATGAGACTCGCGTGTAATCGACGCGAATCGGGTACTTGATCTCCAGCGCCTGTCGCGGTAGAACCCTCGTCAAGTAGGATCAAGGTGGGAAGCCGTCGGTGCTGCCCGATGGGAGATCGACTTGAAGAAACCGCCGAAGTGGACCCGCGGCTCGGAGTGGCTGCGCTGGGATCCGCACATCCATGCGCCCGGCACATTGATGAACGATCAGTACGCGGGCGACTGGACCGGGTACTTCAATGCAATTGCGTCGGCTGACCCAGCGCCAGTGGCGTTGGGGATCACCGACTACTTCACCTTGGCCGGGTACAGGGAGTTCCGCAACCAACGCCCACCTGGATCGCTTCCAGCGGTCCAGATGGTATTCCCCAACGTCGAGCTGCGGCTTACGACCGAGACGAGACGCGGCCACGCGATCAACCTCCATCTGCTTGTCTCGCCAGACGATCGGAGGCACGTCGAAAAGTTCGAAGAGCGGCTATCTCACGTCCGCTTCGAATACGGCCCAACGCACTTTCCATGCAGCGATCGAGGGCTCATAGATCTTGGTCGTGCCTTCCGCAATGACGAAACGCTGGCAGAGGCTGCTGCGATGTCAATTGGCGCCGGCCAGTTCAAGGCGGAATTCAGAGAGATCCTCGAGCTCTTCGACGACGGATGGTTTCGCGACAACGTCTTGATGGCGGTCGCCGCGGGTCAGGATGGCCTCGGCGGGCTGTCGCAGGACTCTCAGTGGGCGGCAGTACGCGAGAATATCGGCCGCGCGTCCGACATCATCTTCTCGGGTTCTGAGAACGAGCGGTCCTTCTGGTTGAAGCCTGGAGGGACCCTGCCCCGTCGTCCCTGCCTCCACGGCTCCGACGCGCACTCGCTCGCGAAGGTCCTGAAGCCGGACGAGGCTCGCCTCTGCTGGATCAGAGGCGATGCGACTTTTGAGAGCCTGAAGCAAGCCGTCATCGAGCCCGAGCGGAGGGTCTTCATTGGGCGTACGCCACCACGCGGCGCCTCTGAAGGCTATGTGATGTCCGACCTGGTGCTGAGCGGCGCTTCTTGGATCGAGAACGATCAGCTCTCCTTCAACGACGGGCTGGTTACCATCATCGGCGCGAAGGGCTCCGGCAAGACGGCCCTGGCCGACCTGTTGGCACTCTTCGCTGGCGCCGACGAGCCCGCGCCGGGCAACGCCTCGTTCATTAGGAAGGCCCGACATTTGCTTGGGGGATTGAAGGGCGTATTGACCTGGGGCGACAGGACTTCTCAGACAGCGGTTGCGCAGCCCCAACCGCAGCCGTCAACCGAACCGCGAGTCCAGTATCTATCGCAGCAGTTCGTTGAGCGCTTGTCGGCCCCGGAAGAACTCGGAGAGCCACTTGTAGAAGAGATCGAGCGCGTCGTCTTCCATGCGATACCCGAAGAGAAGCGCATGCAGGCAACCTCCTTCGGCGAGCTCCGCGACCTACTCCTTGAGGATGCGCGCGCCAGCCAGGCGTTTCACAGGGGGACAATTACGTCCCTGACGAGAGCCGTCGCTGCCGAGATCGACCTGAAACGCAGCATCCCGAGTCGCCAGAAGAAGGTCGAGGAGGCCGAGCGGGAGCGCAAAGGACTGCAGAAGGACATTGCATCGATACCGGCCGCGGCCAGTGCGGAAAAGGCCAAGGTCCACACGGATGCGGCGAACGCTCTTCAGGCGTTGCAGCAGGCCAATGCGGTAAAGGAGCGCCGCGCCAAGGACCTTAGCCTCCTTGCTGGAGAAGTGCGACGCCAACTCCTAGCCGCAGACCAATCGTGGGGCCAGCTCAAGGTCACCTATCCGGATCTCATCGACGATACGACCTGGACCGCGTTGAGGCTCCGGCTTGATCCGGCTGGCTTGCAGCGCCTTGCGGACCTTGAGGCGGAAGCCCGCAAAGAGGCGGAGGCCCTCCAGGACCAGGGGCTGCCCTCCGTCGCCCGGCCAAGTGCCACCGCCTCTAAACCGGCCGGCCTCGAACAACTCAAGGCACGTCTGGAGCAGGCCGTGAAGGAACTCGGTCTTGACCGGACCAATGCCACGCGCAAGGTCGACCTGGAAAGACGGCTCGTCGGCGTCAAGGCAACTGAAGAGCAAGCGAGGAGAGAGTTGGCCAACGCTCTTGGGGCGGAAGCGCGGCAAAAGGAAGCCCACGAGAAGCGGCTCGAAGCCTATGACGCGGTCTTCCAGACCCTAAGCCAGGAAGAAGACGAACTAGAGAGGCTCTACGCGCCCCTCCTGGGTCGGTTGACTGGGTCCAAATTGGCGTTCACCGTTCAACGCGTGGTCGGACTCAAGGCATGGGTTAAGAAGGGTGAGGAGCTGCTGGATTTGCGCACCGCACCGTTCAGCCAACAGGGGTACCTAGAAGAGCAAGCCCGATCGCTGCTGTTGAAGGCGTGGCTCACAGGTACGCCCACCGAGGTGCGTGCGGCCATGCGTGCATTCCTCGAAAAGGTTGCCGGTGATGCGCTGAAGTCGCTTGTCCAGAGCGCGAGCCCAATGGATCTTGGCGAGTGGTTGTTCTCCACCAATCACATTCGCGTCCGCTACGGCATCGAGTACGAGGGCGTCGAAATCTCCAATCTGTCTCCTGGCACGCGGGGCGTCGTTCTCCTGACGCTTTACCTGGGCTTGGACGAATGGGACCCGCGTCCGCTCGTGATCGACCAGCCCGAGGAAAATCTCGACCCAAGCTCGATCTATGACGACCTCGTCCCTTGGTTCCGGCTGGCAGCGAAGCGCCGCCAAATCGTGATGGTGACGCATAACGCCAATCTCGTAGTGAACACAGATTCAGACCAAGTCATCGTGGCGCGCGCAAAACGCGACAAGCCGCAGGGATTGCCACACGTTACGTACGAGGCAGGCGGGCTGGAGGACCCAGACATCAGGGAAGCGGTGTGCAGCCTGCTGGAGGGCGGCAAGGAAGCGTTCCGCCTGCGGGGTGAGCGCTACAAGCTCAACGTTCGGGCGTAGGGGCCGCGGCGCCAGCCGGCATGGTCGCGCCCCGAGCGCTGGCACCTTCCGCTGTCAACGACCGCGGCCCACACGTGGGGCTTTACGAACGACCACTTATTTGATCGCCTTGCGGAACAGGAGCGCGAACTGCTCCGAGAAGCTGCCCGCTCGGCGCACGTGGATGTGCGTGCGCGCGTCGCCCGGCCGCTCGCGGAACTTGCGCTCGGTGCGCTCCGGGTTGTCCGCGCGCCAGGCGAAGCCGCACTTCTCCAGCGGCCGAAGGGGTCGACCGGCTCAAGAGAGACGACCGAGATCTGCACGTCGATGATCGGCTTCGCCGCCAGATCGGGCACGGCAGTCGAGCCGATGTGGTCGATCCGCAACGCCACCTCGCCCAGCGCCGAGCGCAGGCGGTCCCCGAGCTCGGCGAAGCGTATTGGCCACGCCGGGTCGTGGTCGACGACGACCAGGGCTTCGGCAGTCGGCCTGCCGGCTTAAGAATTACTCACACACTTCCTCACACACTAGGGCTTGATACCGGCCTTTGCACGCACTAACGTAGATCGTGGCGGTCGGTCTCACGGCTGGCTCTCTCAAGTAACAGCGGGTTGACCGACCGCCGCCATCACCTCAGATCGAGGTTGGCGGAGTCTCCCGCCACGGACTCCCACGGCTTACCGCCGCGATCCCACCCAGTGCCGGCGCCAGGAGCCTCATTTACAGGCTTCGACGACAGCTCACCTTACCAACCGCATACACGCTGCCATTCGCGCTTCACCTCGAACGCGCGTACCGCACGCACAACCACGGCGCCTCCGCCTGAAGGTTCCGGACGGGCTCGGCTGACCGATCGGTCATCTGTGAGGAATGCTCCTCGGATGTTTCGCTTCGGCTCGACCGGCTCGCTCTCGATGAGGGCGGGTGCGTCGGGCCGTCTCGGGATACCGGGTGTCCTCAACGCAGATGCGATCGGCGACAGCGGGCTCGCTCCCAACACCGGCGGCGGAAATCTCCGCGCCACGAAAGGAGGGATGCCCTCAGTCGTCTTCGGTCGACACCGGCGGCGAGCGCCCGCCGTTGATCGTTCAGCTCTTTGAGCGCTCTCCGGGACCGAGCTCGGCCGCAAGGCGTGCGGTGTCAAGCGAACGAGGTGGCATGTGTGCGAACGCACCTCGTGGGCGCTGCCCGGTCCTTTCTCGTGTTCGCGACGTAAGCAAGCACAAGGAGATCAATCGTGCAGACCTACGAGGATACGGCCGTCAAGGTCGTGTACGGCGTCAACGAGCTCAGTCTCGACCTGGGCGGCAAGAGCATCCGCAGCATCTGGAAGATGCTGGAGCAGGTGCTCAACCTGCCGCGCGAGACGACGGTGCGGGTCAACGGCCAGATCGTGGCCGACGACCACATCGTGCGTTCGGGGGACGAGATCGACTTCCTCAAGCCGGCCGGCGTTAAGGGCCTCGCTGCCTGAGACATCAGCCGGAAGGGCGGGGCAGTCCGAGCGGCACCAGACGGTGCATTCGGACCGCCCCACCTCAGCCCTTGAGGAAAGGAGCTCGAAGACATGTCCATGCATTCGCGCAAGTACCTGCGCATCGAAGGGGACCTGGCCACGCTGGTGACCGAGGTGACCGAGCGCGAAGTCGCGCTCGACGATCTTCTGTCCAGACTGGCCGAGCAGCGGTCGGCGATCAGCGGGATGCTGCCCGCCGGCTGCCGCTTCTGGGTCCGCTCTCCCGAAGGGCGGGAGGTGTTCGTGGTCGAACAGCTCCCCATGCGCCGCCAGGTCGAGTACCACGCCAGTAATCGATACGGCAGCGAGCCGGTGATCCACCGACTCGCCCTGCCGTACGTGGTGTTCGTGGTCTCAACCGCCGACGGTCGCATCGAGAGCCTCGCCACCTTCTTCCGTACCAGCGCGCTGCGATCACTTGACGATCCGCTCGAGCACAGCTGCCTGCCCAACACCTCCGACGACGGCATCGTCTGTCTCGGATCGGTTCATGTTGGCGGTGACAGCCTGGCCGAGCGCACCGACGGACTGATTGGAGCGTTCTGGGGGTCACGCTTCAACGCCGACATCCGGCGCCATCCGCTGCCGTTCAGCGGTGGCTTCCGGGCGTGGGCGTCTCGCTCGCGACGGGATCCGATGGCGGGCCTGTCGGCCCAATACGACCGCTACTGGCGCAGCCTGCGCCAGGTGGTGGCCGCGGGGGCCGGCATGAGCCCCACCGACCTGCCCGGCGCGCCGGTCGACGGCGAACAGGCGCAGGCGACGGTGGAGACACCGACGCCCAGCCAGGCACCGCCTCCGCAAGGAGGTGAGCCCGATGCGGAAGCTGCTTGAGTCGATGGCCCGCTGCGGGACGCTCGAGTCGACCCGCACGACGGCACTGCTCAGCCCGCGCCGAGCGGTGTACGCCACCGATGGCTCGATCCCCGGCGAACTGGCCAACGCTGCCTTCGCCGTGGCGGCCAAGCTGCTCAGAGATGGAGGCTTCCCCCTCCGCGACGAGCGGCTGGCCGAGCCGAGACGCTTCGCTCAGCTCGAGCGCATCGTCTACTGGCTGCCCGAGACCGAGGTGGGCTCATGAGCCTCTTTCCGATCATCGCCGCGGACGAGTCCGCGGCCGAGGAGGTCTCACTCCCCGCCTTCCTGGTGGCCCGCGACGGGCTCTACCTGCGCAAGCGCAGCCTGCTTGGGCTGTCGCAGGTGCAGGTCGACGAGGTGGCCCACCTGCCAGCGGCACGCGAGTACCTCGAGTACGCGTTACCCAAGGTGCCCGCCTCGCTGATGGCTGAGGTGGTCGGCTTCTTCCGCGCCATCTGGTCGCGGCAGCGCTCGGAGGCGCTGGCGCTGCTGACCTGGGATGGCTCAGCCTTCGGGTTGATCGTTCCCAAGCAGCGCGCCGGAGCCGCATCGGTCAAGCACCGGCTCGAGACGAGCGATGTGCCCAGCGGGGCACACCTGGTCGGCTCGATCCACAGCCACGGCGCACTGAGCGCCGGGGCCAGCCTGACCGACGAGGCCGACGAGGCCGACTTCGACGGCATCCACGTGGTGGTCGGCGATGTCGATGAGCGGCGGCCGAGCTATTCGGCCGCGATCGTGGTCGACGGCCGACGCTTCGGCTGTCGCACCAGCCTCGTCTTCGAGCAGCCGCGACGCTTCACCGAACCCCCGGCCGAGTGGCTGGAGCGGGTGAAGCCGATCGTGACCGCACCGACGAAGGCGAAGGCCAACGGCCACGCCAGGACGAGCGGGAAGGCTCCATCGACGGAGTCGACCTGGACCTCGCGCGACCGCCATACGCTCGACGGCCTCCTGAGCGAGGCCGTCGGGCTGGCCGCCGAACTGGGCGAGAGCCTGGTCTATCAGCTGACGCCGATCGCGACGTCGGCTGCGAAAGGAGGAATCTCCGATGCCTGAGCGCATCGTCCTCGTCGGACTGGGCGGCATCGGCAGCCAGTTGCTGCCGAGCCTGGTCCGCTACGTGGCCTTCCGGCCCGAACCGCGCCCGATGCTGGTGCTCGTCGACGGCGACGCCTACGAGCCGGGCAACCGGACGCGGCAGGTCTTCCCCGAGAGCGCCATCGGTTCCAACAAGGCCGAGGCCTTGGCCGAGGTGTATCGGGGCCTGACGGTGCAGGGCATCGCCGACTACCTGACGGAGGCGAATGTCGCCACGGTGATCCGTGACGGCGACGCCGTCCTGCTGGCAGTCGACAACCACTGGACCCGTTTCGTGGTCGATCGGCACCTCGCCACCTTGGACGAGGTGACGCTCATCAGCGGCGGCAACGACGAGACGGACGGCAACGTCCAGCTCGTCCGCCGCCGGGGTGGTGAGTTCGTCGACGGCAGCCTGGCCGAGATCCACGTGGAGATCGGTCGGGCCACCGAAGCCGAGTTCGCGGCCCGCGATGGCTGCGAGCGGCAGATCGAGGAGCGACCCCAGTTGGTGGTCACCAACCTGATGGTGGCCTCCGCGATGCTCAACTGCCTGTGGGCGGTGCTCGAGCGCGGCAGCGTGTCCTACTCCGAGGTGTACCTCGACGTGATCGCGAATGCGATGAGATCGCGCTCATGGTTCCGTCAGAGGCAGCCTGGGGCGTAGGGCGGTTACCTCACAAGGTGAGGACCTGGCCGGGGAGGCGCCATGCGGCGCTCCCCGGCCGATCCAACCCAACACACACAGAGAACGATGCGATGAACGGTCCGGCCCTGGCGCGACAACCGAATCCACTCCCCAACCCGTTCCGACCTGGGAACGGGGTCCCGCCACCCCACCTGGCCGGACGCGACCAGTTGCTGGCTAATTTCGAGGACTGGCTGCTCGAGGGGCCACCGCTGCACGCCAACTGGGCGCTGACCGGCCTGCGCGGCACAGGCAAGACGGTGCTGCTCGGCGAGTTTGCGACGAGAGCCGAGCGCGCCGGCTGGCTGACCCTTCAGCGCGAGCTCGGCGACCGTCACCGCGACGACATCCGACTGGCTGAAGCCATCGCAGAGGACTGCGACGCGCTGATTGGCCGCGCCGACGCCCTCGCAGCCGTCGGACAGGCGATCGGGAGCGGCGCCCGCTGGCTGCGGCCGCGCCGGATCAGCATCGGCGAGGTCAGCGTCGACCCAGCGTATGCATCGCAGGCGCGCGCGCCCACGGACCTCATGCGTACGGCGCTCGCCCAGCTCGACTCGATCCTCAGCCACGCCGAGCGACCGGGTGCCATCCTCCTATACGACGAGGCCTACCTCCTCGCTGACGACCGCGGCCGGGAACGCTTCCCGTTGTCCGGCCTGCTCGCCGCCCTCGGCGCGGTGCAGCGCCAGCGGCCACGCGTGCGGATCGTCCTCTGTGGGCTGCCCACCCTGAGCCTCAACCTCAAGCGCGCTCGGACGTACGCCGAGCGCATGTTCCGTCACGCCGTGGTTGGCAACCTCGAGCTCGATGCGGCCGAGGAGGCGCTGGCCATTCCGCTGGCCGCCAGCCGACGCAGCTTCGGGCTGTCGCTCATCACCGAGATCGTGGAGCAGACGGCGGGGTATCCCTACTTCCTCCAGTTCTTCGCTGCCTTCGCCTGCAGCCGGATCGGGCTTGAACACATCGAGCTCGCGGACTACCAGCGGGTCGAGTCGGCGCTGCTCCACGAACTCGACCTCGCATTTTTCGAAGATCGCTTCGAGGGTGCTCCGCCAAGCGAGCAGGTCCTGCTATTGGCGATGGCGCGGGCGGGCGGGCGGGTCGGCCTGGCACGGCTCGGGACTGAGATACCCGTTGGCCTCAACGTGCCGGTCGGCCTGCGCCGCCTGATCGACCGCGGACTGGTCTACCGCCCGACGCGGGCCACATACGACTTCGCGCTGCCGCTCTTCGGGCCGTATCTGCGGCGGCGGCCGAAACTAACAAAGTTATCGTCGAGGCGATAATTTCCATGCAGCCCGTCCCGTCAGCCGCGCAGCAGCCTTTCGACCCGCCACTTGGCGAGTTGATTGCTGACTACGAGCAGTCGCTGCGCGCCGATCGGCACAGCATGCGGACGATCGACTGGTACCTCGCCTTCCTGCGCGAGTTCTGCTCGTTCGCCCAACGACCCAGCGAGAGTGCCTCGCTTCGACACCTCTCCACCCCGATCGTCCGTCGCTGGCTGGTGGCTTTGGAATCACGGCCCATACCCCCAGCACCGTCGAGCCTCGCCGGCCGCGTCCGCACCCTGCGCGCGTTCGCCGCGTGGGTGCAGCGCGAGTACGACCTGGAGCAGCATCCCCTGAGGAGGCTCAAGACACCGCGCGTGCCGCGCACGATCATTCACTCCTTGCGCGACGCTGATGTGGGCGCGCTGCTAGCCGCCGCTCGCCAAGGCAGCCTGGGGGACCGAGATGCTGCCCTCATCACGTTCATACTCGACACGGGTGTGCGGGTGAGCGAGGTAGCCGGTCTGCGGATGGGAGACGTCGACTTCGAGAACGCCGTGTGCCGGGTAGTCGGCAAGGGCTCGAAGGAACGACGGGTGCCGGTCGGGCGACGGGCGCGTCGGGAGCTTCGGCGCTACCTGGCTCAGCGCAGGCGCCCGCCGCCCGACGCTCCGCTATTCATGGCCGAGCACGGCGAGCCCTTGACGCGGTGGGGAATCCAGAAGATCGTGCGTCGCGTAGCACAGCGCGCCGGACTCCAGACACGCTGCTCTCCTCACATACTGCGTCACACCTTCGCCCGAGCCTTCCTCACCAACGGCGGAGACGTGTTCTCCCTCCAGCGCATCCTCGGCCACAGCCCCGCGTCGCTCGACATCACGCAGCGCTATGTCGAGTTGCTCGACGAGGACCTGCGCGAGGTCCATCGCCGAGCGTCGCCGATGGACCAGTGGCGGAGCGGTTGAGGCGATGTCCTGAGAAGGAATCAGGTCCTTCATGCCCTAGCTGAGACACTCGGCCTTCCAAGCTGAACGGCCTGTGCATTGTGCTCTCCCGAGTGAGACGCTGAACGTATCCGGTCAGTTATGCGCTGTGATTCTTTTAGGCGGGATGGAAGTCGGCGACGACCCGCACCATTCCGAAAGGGAGTCGCTTACGGGTGCACCTATAAGAATGCGAGCGCAAAATGACTAGAAGCCAGCGCCTATGGTGACTGGCGCATGCGACCGCCGCGGAGTCGTGCCCGAGGAGACCCGATGGCACATCCGGGTCTTGCTTGTCCGCTCAGCGTGAGCGTGAAACGCGCGGCCAATAGCTCAAGGGGATGATCGGCAGGAGATCGATCGGGCTGCTGCGGACACGAACAGGCTTCATCTTGAAGCGCTCGGTTCGCGTTCCCGAGCCAGGACGGCCAAGGCGGTTGCTGCGGGCCACGCCAAGAGCGCAGCTTGTGCCCGAGCCGCCTGGGTCCTCTAATTCAGGCAAACTGTCAGCACTTCCCCAGTGATTGCATAGACGTAAATGTACGCGACCGTGTACGGCTCCCGCGATACTGGCGTGCCATCTTCTCGGATTGGACGGGACCCTTCGAAGGTGATTCCTGATGCGACGAACACCCACATGGGCTGCTTGACGAGCTCCATGCTGTCGTCGGTTACCTCGCCGAGGTATGCCTCAATGCTGGTCGCTTCGTCGAAATTGGTTGTGTACCGTGCCGTCACCGCATTCCACGCATCGTCTTGACTAACGGTCCCCTTCGGATCGATCGCCTCAATCGTGAGGCCCGGCACATCAGATCCTCAGGATCAGCTGCGCTCACCGAGGCGGATCGGGTACTCAGCGCCAGGGCGGCGAGCGCGACGGCCGCGACAAAGATCACTGCCGTGCCGACGTAGCCTGCGAGGGATAGGCGTTCTGTGCGCATTTGTCCAATTCCGGAACTGGTTGGTCAGCCCGTGGTCGTTTCCGTACGGGCTATCGGGCGGGATGAGCGTTATGTTGAGCTGCCACCAACCGTTGTAGTTCGTGTGGTACCGAATGTTGGAGAACAGGAGCTTACTCGGCGCATTCTCGCCAATTTGGGAACGCTTTGACATGGTCTCGCCTTGTGCAGTCAAATACGGTCCCGTCGAGAATCCGGTTTTCACCTCCCGCTTGACCTGACCTGGCCACCGGCGCTAACGCCCGGATACTCGGGACGGTTCATGAACCCGATGCGGTCGAGTGGGAAGTAGCGTAGCCAGGCCCGACCGATGATCAGATCGCGTTCGATGGGACCGAAGGAGCGGGAGTCCTGGCTGTCCGGGCGGTTGTCGCCCATGACGAAGTACTCTCCCTCGGGGACGACCCACTCCGTTTCGCCGCTACCCCGCGGCAGAGTATCCACTAGGCCGCCGTCCGCCTTCTCGCGAAGGTAGGGCTCCGACAGCTTGATCGGTAGGCCGTACGGCGGGGTCACGAAGACATCGCCATTTTCCAGCCGAACCGTGTCGCCAGGCAGGCCGATGACGCGCTTGATGAACGGCACGCCGCCCTGCTGCTCGAAGCCGGGCGGAGGCTGGAAGACGATGATGTCGCCCCGCTCGTACTCCCCGAAGCGGGGCGAGATCTTGTCGATCAGGACGTACTCGTCTGCGAAGATGGTCGACTCCATCGAGCTCTGCTCGACCTCGAACGGCTGGGCGATGAAGTTGTGGATGAGCAGGTAGATGACGAGGGTCAGGACCAGCGTCTCGACGATCTCTAGCAGACAGCCGAGCCCGCGACGCGAACCGGTCTGCGCGACCGGCGGCGCGGGCGCAGCGTCGCCGGGCGTCTGCTCCGGCGTGTGGGTCATCAGCGCTCCGAATCAACTGGTCAGCAGCCCCTTCACAATCATGCTGTATGAGAACCCGTGGCCATCCTGCTGGCAGTGCGCAAATAGTAGCGCTTCCCAAATGCCACTTCGGCTGCTGGAATCACCCAGCCAGTCGCCACAGCCTCGATCCGTGGATGACGCTTTACGTGGGCTCGCATCCGTCGCGCTTCGCGAGTGGTTGGAGTGGCTGGGCGCTCATGAGCGGATCGTGCCAGTCGGCACCACCGCGCGGCAGGCGCTGGCGCGCTACCTGCGCCAGGGTGATGACGCAGCGGGCGGGGTCATCTTCCGCTCGCGTCGCGGCGGCGCGCTGGGCTGGCGTGGCATCCAGCAGGCCTTCCGGCGCCTCAAGTTGCGGGCCGGCATCCCCGGGCGTTGTAGCCCGCACACGCTGCGTCACACCTTCGCGCGGGCCTACCTGGTGAACGGCGGCGACGCGTTCAGCCTGCAGCGCATCCTCGGCCACGCGACGCTGGACATGGTCAAGCGATACGTGGCGCTGGCGGACACTAGGCGGACGGCCCCAGCGCGGAACTCGCGCGGGCGAGGGCTTGGGTTTCGGCATCGGTACTCTCACCGCGGGCTCGCGGCGCCTACTCTCAGGGCGTCCACCGAATCGCAACGCCAAGTGAACGTGGCGACCCCTCTCCTCACTTCCGCCGATCGGGTCTCGCGCGGCCGATGCCGGTCGAAGCGGCCTACGTGGCGCCGGACATCCGAAATCGGGTATTGACCCTCAACCGCAGACCCTGCCGTCTAAGATGCCCTGCGCCCGTATGAGGCGGGAACCGGCTAAACGGGACGGCGTCGCTGGACCGTGGCCAGCAGGATGGCCGCCTGTAGCACGAGAACAACTGCCACCGCGGCAGTCTCGACAAGGACGTATTGCGGGTACGCGCGGCCGGGGACGAAGGCGTAGACGTTCTCGTAGTGGTCTGCCACCCAAGTACCTGGGTCGACGCCGGGCGGGGCGAGAGACAGGGCGACTTCGTCCGGAATGACCAAGCCATCCGGTCCTCGGGACATCGTGCCAAGATTGAGCCCGCCCGGGAGGTTGATTGCATCAACTCGCTCAGCGCGATAGTCGACGTTCGCCCGAAGCCACCAGCTGGTAAGCACGAGACCTGCGGCGATGACCACTGCGACAACCGCCGTTGCCACAATGACCGACGGTAGAGTTCGTCCAATGACGGCTCCCACCAGTACCGCCATCAGAAACGCAAATGCGCCACGGAGCACCAAGAGTCCGCCGTGGGCGTCCAAATCGACAAGCGTCTGGCCCGGGTCAACCCACGGCTGACGAGCGGCCACCAGCAGGTCGGATGCGATTGCGAGGACGGTCAGCAGCGCAACTAGAGCCCCTCCCATCGGTAGCAAGCGGCCTGCGAGCCAGCGCCTGCGGGAGCCGTCGAGCGACCAGGCGAGTGACGCTGTTTCCGTCTCGATCTCACGGCCAACCAACCCGACACCGAGCAAAATGCCCGCGATCAAGGGGGCAACCGTCATCGCCTGCAGGACGGGGACGGCCTCGCTGTTGTCGATGGAGAAGAAGTCTTGAGCGGCGGCACCGCACCCCGAGCCTGGTCCGGGAGTGAGCAATCCGGCGAAGCAGGAGGTTGGGACATTCAGGGCGGTGAGATGCTCGCGAACGACTAGCGCTGCGGCCGCGAGGAGCGCGACGATGATCACGACCGAGACCAGCTCGAAGCGCTGAAGGCGCCAGGACAGGCGCGCCAGCGTCAGCATGTACGAGCCCCTTGGCGAGCCGCGTTCAGGTACCCGAGGACAAGATCGTCGAGCGTCGAATTGCCGCCATCAGATACCCGAACGAGAGAGACGCGAGGCTGGCCCGCGCGCTCGAACGTTGCCACGGCGTCGCCCGCGACTCCGGCATCTGCCGGTACCAGGGAGTGAGTTGCGCGTGCGTGAGCGATGCTGTCGTGCAACATCACGTGTGCCGGCGCAAGGACAACGACATCGTCGCACACGCCTTCGAGCTCAGCCACGATGTGTGAAGCAACTACGACTGTGACCCCAGTTTCCGCGACGGACGCCGACAACATCGCGAGGAAATCTTGGCGCGCGATCGGATCAAGGCTGGACATCGGCTCGTCAAGAATAAGGATCGGCGCGCGCGTGCCGATTGCGATCGCCAACGCAACTTGGGCGCGTTGGCCACCGGAAAGTTCTCCAGCGCGTATGTCGAGCGAGATGGCCAGATCACGCAACCGGCGGCGTGCGCCCTCGCGGTCAAACCCCGCCCGTAACGCAGACGCCAGTGCAAGATGGTCAGCCACGCGCAGGTCTCGGTAGAGTGCGGCCTTTTGGCTGACGTAGCCCACGTGCCGCAGTGCGTCCGCACGGCGCCTCCGGGCTTCCATACCCCGGACCAGAGCGCGGCCTCGGGTCGGCGTCTCGAACCCCATGAACGCTCGAAGGAGGGTCGACTTCCCGGCCCCATTGGGCCCGATCAGAGCGGTTATGGCGCCAGCGCGGAACGAGATGTCGATTCCCTCGAGCGCCCATTCATGCCGACCGCGGTACCGCTTCGCCAGCCCGACCGCCACCAGCGGCTCGACCGACACCTCAACCACAGATGTGGTCCAGCCGGGAAGACATGCACAAGAGACCGCTTGTAGGCTGAATGACCTTCTCCCGGAGTCCAAACGCGGGGAAGGTATCAGTCCACATTCGCCCCATCGGTTGTGCCAGGCTGCGGCTCACCGCTGTGAGATCAGTGGCGTCGATCCAGCGCTCGAGCATGACTATCGGAGGTTCCACCGAGAGCCCTGGCAACGCGCCCAAGGCGTAGCGCTCCTCCGACACGAGCTGACCCGTGCTTACGTCAATCACGATCCGACCTTGCGCCCTCCCGGTCGATGTCTCGTCTGTCCCTGTGAAGATCACTAAGTTTCCCCTGTCTTCCACCTCGACACCAGGGACTTGCCGGAGCGCACCAACCACCGCGTGTGTCAGATCCGTGGGTGGGACATTTTCATAGAGCAGCAAGGCGACCATGCGTAGCGTATCGGTCGGCTTCGCCCCTCCAGCCGTCATGTCCCCCAGGAGTTCTCGTGGGTCCCGGGACATGCGGTCAAGACGAACATAGCTGAGTTCGCCGGGACCGAACGAGCGCGAGATCGCCGGCGTGGCCGGGCTTCCCAGCGCCACCCACTCGGCGCGCTCCGTGTCATTCGGGAAGGTAAGCGAGTCGTCTCGCTCGTCAATCCGCCCAGACCCATCCGGCGCAACCCAGATCTCACGGACGAACGACCGCCGCCCCCACACGGTCCCAGCAGCGTCAAACGTCACCAACGATGAGCCGTGGCTCAGAGTGTGGCGGATCGGGTCTTGGGGCCGCTGAAACATCAGGATGGCGAGCGCGATCAAACCAAGAGCCATGAGCAATCCGAGGCCCTTTGCCACGGTGAGCCGCTTGGCCATATCCTTGCTTATGCAGGCACGACCCTCTGCATCCTGGCACCTTCGCACGGGGTGGCGAGGGTCGTGCCAGAACCTCGATCAGGGGTACCCGTTCCAGACGGAGCCAAACCGATCGTTCAAGGTGTCTCCAACAAAGGAAATATTCTGATTGGCCCCGTAATACTTGAGCAAATTGCTGTAGTTGGCCCCATCGTAGAAGTATGCATACTGACCGAGGGTCTTCAGCGACGAGATCATGTCGTTGAAGTCTTCCCACGCAAAGATGCCCCACTCCACGTCTCGCAGGTCCGGTTCACTCGTGCACTCGCCACGGGAATGACCGCCGTAGTTCGAGTGCTCGTACATGATGTAGCGGTCAGGGAAGCACTTGGTTGTCGCGGATGCCGGAAGGGCGATCAATCCGGCGAGCATCAGCAACGACATGAAACCCGCAACGCGCTTTTGCATTCCTTCCTCCTTAGCTATCGGACGCCACATTGCGTGACCTTGAACCAATGGCATGGCAGAGAGGGGACCGGCCTTCCACCTAGGACGCCATCACTACTCGCGCGATACCACTCCTGGGCAGTGACCTGGACCTCCGGCGCCTCCTCCGTTGGATGCAGGACACAACCTGACCGACACCCATTGCTGCGCAATGGCAAAACACGCTGCCCAAGGCCGACATCGTAGGCCTAGCCAAGACACGCGTCAATCGTTCGTTGATTTGCAGGTCCACCATCCATTGAGCAGCTTAGGTACTCAAGGGCCGAGAAGTGAGGTGGCGCATCGTAACTGGCGGCCCGATGGACGCCACTCGCGGCCTACATCACGGGCGGATCTGCGAGTCCCTCGCGGTACAGGGCGATTGCCCGTTCCTGCTGGCCAGCCTCCAGCGCGACGTCCGCGTATTCCCGCAGTATCTCTCGGCGCTTTGATGGCGGAGCCGTAGCCCGCGCCCGTTCTGCTGCCGCCGCATACGAATCCATCGCTAGCTCGGCGCCATGCTGTCGTCGGTCCAAGCGCGCCCGGGTAAGCGCAATACCGAGCAGCGCTGCGCGGTTGTCGGATGCGATGGCGAGTTGATGCGCCTCGTCGAGCAGCGCGTCAGCCCGTGCCAGGTCATCCGAAGCCATGGCGATCTGCGCCTCCGACTCGGCGACGTGCGCCAGCAATCGCTCATCGCGGAGCTCGATCGCTAGCTTGCGGGCTGCGGCAGCGTAGCTTGCCGCGCGACGCTGCTGGCCAAGGCGCAGGTGCGCCAGCGCCAGGTTGTTCTCCAGCGAGGCGACGTGCGCCGCCTCGTTGGCGGCGGTGAAGAACGCCAGGCTCTCGGCGCCAGCGCGAATGGCCCCTTCCAAGTCCCCTGCATCACGGTAGCTGACCGCCAGCGAGGCCAGGAACGAGGCGCGCCGGCGGGCATCCATCGTCGCGAGGCTGGCCCGCGCCTCCTCGAGGTACGCCAGCGCCTGACGATGTTCCCCGCGCCAAGCTTCGATGTGCGACAGCGCGATCAGAATCCGAGGGACGAGGTCCGCCGGGGCCGCCTCGCTCGATCGGGCATCGGCGAGTAGAGTCTCCGCCACACCGCGCGCCTCCGGAAGGTTCTCGGCCTGAAACTGGCCATAAGCCAGCCAGAATCTCGCCTCCATCGCATCGGCCGGACGATCCAGCACAGCGAAGTCCTCGGCCGCCTGGATCGCCGGCCGAATGGCCTCCCCGCCGCGGTCCAGCCGACACAGCGCTTCTGCCCTCCCACGCAGGGCCTCCGCCCGGTGCCCGCGATCCACCAAGGCGACCAGCAGAGCGTCATACGCCTCGAGCGCCTCGGGCCAGCTGCCAGCGGCGAGATGAAGGTCCGCCTCTAGGCGCGACCAGCTCCTTTCGCCGCCGCCGACCAGGTCGCTGGCATCGATCCCCAGTCGCTCGGCGAAGTAGGTCATTGCGGCGATGGTGGGCTGAGCAATGCCTTTCTCGATGGCGCTGACGTAGGCGGTCGTGTACTGATCGCCTGCCAGCTCGCGTTGCAGCATGCCGGCCCGCTTGCGCGCAGCTCGCAGACGCTCGCCCAGGCGTGACTTAAGTTCAAAGACGCCTTGGTCGCTCGGCCGTGCATCCGCCCTCGCCTTCATGCGCGTGAGTGTACATGGATGCCTCGATGGCGCTCAATTACCGCAATAGACAACTGGCCATTGATTCTTTAGTCATCCACGGGTACTGTGCACGGATGGAGGATGCGGTGCCCGCGCGAGCACCCATTGCCATGCCGCGTTCCCGGCGAGGCGCAGGAAAGGGGAGTGCCGCATGGCCCTCTTCCGTCGTCACCTCACGCGTGGAGCGATCGCGTGGGCGCTCGCTTCCTTCCTCGCCATCGTGCACGTCGCCGTCGTGGCGGCGGACACAAGTCCTGGGCCTTGGCCCTGATAGTCAAAGCGTCGTAGTCACGGCTATCCAGTAACAATCCCAACCGAGCAGTAGGCGCCATCGCCGGAGCGCGGGCCATCCCACCGACACAACGGACCGTTGACTCGATGCTCGTGCGACCGTAGTCTTGCCTGTAGCGCAAAGGCAGAATGAGGAGAGGGTCCATGGCGGCCGACCGTCGCGCAGGCAAGATTCTCCACGTCGGCAAGCAGCCGCGGGCGCGCACCAGGACGGCAGTTGGCGCAAGAAGCGCGCCGACGCCGTCAAGAAGCGCAAGGAGTAGAGACGGCGGTGCGCTTCGTCCTCCGTCGGAACGTGGGGGTCAGTTCTGGTGGCGCGCGGTGGGCGACAACAACAAGCTCATGGCCGCCTCCGAACTGATGATCAGCAAACAGTCGTGCCTCGATGCCATCGCTACCGTCAAGAACGAAGCGCTCGTCGCGCACCTCGATGACATGACCACCCAACCCGCCACGCGCGGTGCCGTCTGAGCGCAGCGAGCAAAGCGAGAGGAGCCAGCCGTAATGGCCGCGTACCACGTCACCCGCACCGACAAGGAAGACGCATCGGCTCGCGGCTGGCACCAGCACGTCGCCTGTGCCTGGCTGACGGCCGGCGCGTGCCGAAGGCGACCGCCATCAGCAACATCAAGACCGGCCGCGAGAGCTACTACACCTCCGTCGGCGGGCGCCAGGCTTGGGTGAGGGTCGCCAATCGTTGCGATCGCTGCGCATCTGAGTAGCTGCGCACCGACGCCGATACCACCACCCAGAACAACCTGCTCGAGCTGCCGGAATGCCAATGATTGGCGCTTAGGCGCAGGTGGAGATCCTGACTACGAAACAGGACGTCGGCCAGCAGCTGGAGCCGTGACGAGGCGGCTTGCCTCACCTTAGCTAGACTGTGAACCAGAACGCGTGGCCCAGCGAGAGGCCACAACGGCGCAAGCCGCAGCGTCGACAGCGAACCGCGCTTAGAGGGCGGTAGGCCGGCCGGCCGGAAACCGACGACGCCGAGCCGGGGATCGCCAAGGTTCGGCAATGCCCGATGGCAACCGTTCGTGCCCGGTCCGCAGTAAGGCAACCGCTGGGCTACCGGGGCCGCGGTGTGACGGATCTCTCGCGATCGGCGTTGGCCGCAACGCGAGCCCTGACCGTGCATGCCTTGGCATGCCACGACGCAGTCGGCGGCGCTCGTGTGGCCTTCAGCCCAGGCGAGGACTCCGCCAAATTCACGTCCGCTGTTGCCCGGTGACTGTGGGCAAGCAGCGCCTACGTCAAGGAGAGTATGGATTGCTCAGTCCGATGATGCGCTCGATCTCCGCCTTGAAATGCCGCGCCAGCTGACGACAGGGGTTGGCCTCAACGTCCACACCAGCAACTTCCGCATGCGTCGAGCCCATCACAAAGATGTTCTCGTCGTTGTACGCGTTGGCCGGCTCGGTGTAATTGAAGCTGCCCGCCACAACAATCAGCTCATCGATGACCATGACCTTGTGATGCAACTTGCGTAATTTCGCGAATGCGCCGGCTCGTCGTGGAATGAAGAGCTCGATATTGGGGTGGATGAGCCACTTCGGCGCTGCCCAATTCTGGGCTGCCTGCCCAGGATCAAGGACGCCTTTGATCTGCATCCCGCCGCGCGCCATAGCCAGCATGGCGTCATCGATTCCGGACGAGCCTGCAAAGGTGAAGATGGCGAAGTAGCACTCGCTCGTCCCCTTCAGCAGCTGCTTCACGATCTCGAGCTCCGGGGTGTGGTCGGGCGCGAACAGCACGCGCACCGGCACGCCTGCGAGGTCGTAGGTGGCCGGCACCTCACCGTGCATCCCGCGCCCGAAGTAGCCACGCTTGAGCTGCTCGACCTCGGTCAGGTACTGACGGCAGACGTAGGCGTTGCGGAAGATGACGACGTTGTTGAGGTTGACGTGGGTGTCGGTCCAGGTGAAGTTCGCCGATCCCGAGAGCAGCGCGGAGGTTGGTGCGGCCGTCCCTTCGTAGTCGCGCAAGATGAACTTCTGGTGGAAGATCTTGGGGTTGTAGTCGCCCTTGACCTCGATGTCGGAGCGCAGCAGGGCGGCCAGGATCTCGCGGTTGACGGCCAGATCAGTTTCGTCCTTCAGCCACTGCACCCGCTGCACAGCCTGCTCCGCGGTTTCGCCGGGCTTCGGCGTTGGTGGCTTTGGCGGTGTGCCGACGAGGTCGCTGCGAATGTAGTCCTGCTCGATGAAGATGTTGACGCGGACGCCACGCCAGCGCGCATCGAGAATGGCTTGTGCGATTGGTCGTGAGTCGATTTCTTGGACCGCAATGTCCAGCGTGCGCCGGGCACCTCCAAGGAATTCGACAATGACGGCTTCCAGGTTGTCGGCGGCGCCAAGCTCGACCGGCCCCACATATGCTTCGATCTTGCCGTCGGCGAACGTGACCACGTGACTATCAGTCTGTCGCCCCAAAAGCGCCGCACCCCCCGTACGACCCATTAGAGAGCTCGGAGAGTTTGCATCCGACTGACTTGTCGGTGGAAAGCTCGGGCATCGGTTCGTGCTTGGCCGTGCGATCGATCCTCAGCGTATTCGTCGTCGGGTAGCTGACCGGGTCCCCAGGCCCCGTTTCCTGCCCCGGCTCACCGGAAGGCATCGGGCGCGGCGACGCGAGCTGCAGCCACCACTTCGGGTGGCGCTGCGGCTGAGATCACCCGACTCCGGCGTCATCTCGCCTCATCCCCGGACGCCGGCTCATAGCGATATTTCGTCTCGATGCGCGGCGCATTGCGGGCACTCCACGAGAGCGCGATGGGTGCTCCGGCCTCGAGGGACTGGGGATTCAATGCGAGGAAGCGGTAGCGGTTCGGCTCGACCAACTCGGCGATCGTGAGCGGTTCCTCGCCCACCCACAGGGTGGGACCCAGCGCACGGATGGCAAAGGGTTCGGAGACGGTCACCTCGATCTCGACCGCCTCCTCGATGTATCGATCCTCCCCGCGCACGGTCAGCCGTCGTGGATTTGGCAGCCTACGCCGAAGCGGACGGATCTCGAGGATCTCAGGCAGGCGCCAGAGGTCGCGGCGATCGTCGGGCGATTCGAGCGGCTGGCCGGCATCGGTGGGCACGTACGGATCCTCAGGTCTTCACGATTTCAAGGTCATCGAATGCGATCGCGATGCCGTCGCCGCGATCGAGCCCCAGGTGAATGGCGACGATCGCTCCGAGGTCGAGGTTCCGTTCTTCGTCAGCGAAGCAGCGACCCGGAAAGCGGAAGGTCGAAAGCATCGTCTTTGTCGTCGAGTCGAACGAGCGACGGTCGAAGGGCCGCGGCAGTCCGCCCACATCATCGACGTCGATCCAAGCGGTGGTACCCGCCTTATCCTCGACGCCGATCCGAAAGCCAGTGGGTGCGGCCGGCAGGTTGGGCGCATCGAACACTTCAGCAGCACGCACCCGCACCTCCGCATCTCCGAGGTCGGCGGTGCCGCTCAGCGGCTCGCGGAACGAGCCCGTTCCTTCCTTGCTGGTGCAAACATTACCGAGGGTGGCCCCGAAGAAGCTGCTGTTAAAGGCACCCCCACCCTGTGAGAACGTGAAGATGCCCGCCGCGAGACCCCCGAGCTGGGAGGTTGGCTGGGCCTCGTTGTCGACCGTGATGGGGTGTCCCTCGTAGTCGTCCACTATGCGCGGGTCGTCAACCTCGAACGCATGGTGGATGTTCTGGGTTCCCTGCGGCACGACGGAATGGTCGAGGTAGGCGAACGTCGAGTCGCCTCGCAGAGCAAAGCGGAAGAACGCCGAGCCGTAGGTCAGCAGGACCCGCTCGTGGTCTGGTCTGCTCATGATCGGCAGGCCGCCGCCGGTGTCATCGTTGGTCCATTGCCGGTTGAAGTAGTTATGGTTCGCGAAGTCGATGTACAACTGGGTCTTGATGGGCGCGGCCTCCGCCCCGTCATAGAACTCGGCTCCGTTGTTGTCGACCACGTCCCCATCCGCTGCGGGCAGGAATGTCATGAACGGATATCCACGAGGCCGGCCACTGTTGGCGCCCGAGTTGACCGGGGCCAGTGAGAGGACCGCCCGGATGACGACCCCGGGCAGGCTTGCGCGCTCGGCCGCGGCGATGACGCCGTCGCCACCGCGGGAGTGCCCCATCAAGCCGGTGCGGCCGAAGTCCATCGTCCCCTGGAAGATGGGATCGCCTGCGTCGAGCTGCTGGAGGTGGGCGATGGAGGCGAGCGCCAGCTCGGCGCGCCGCACGATGTTCTGGGTCCACCCCGACCAGTCCGGGCCCTCGTCTGTCTGGCGCTCGTCGACCGACACGGCGACGAACCCCATCCGAGCGAGCGCCGCCTGGAAGTAGTCGTAGCCCTGGTAACTGGGCGTGCCGGAGCCGTGCGCGCCGTGGACGCAGACGACGATCGGCACGCGGCCGAGGGCAGCCAGGCGCGCGTTGAACGGCTGGTCGGCCCCGTCGTCCTCGGCGGGGTAATAGATGCTGCCGCGGACGTCGTACGTGAACCCGTCGATCGTCGTCTGGCCACCGTCATACTCGTGGGTGCCGATCGGGAATAGGTTCAGGCCGGACGGGTCGCCTCCGGCAGCCGCCGCGAAGCACTGGGCCGTCACCTCCTGCACGGTCGACCCCTCGCAGGTGCCAAGGATCTGCCAGACGTGGACAGTTGCCTCATGTGGAATCGGCGCCGTCAGGGCGACCGCGGGCCCACTGCCGTCGCCGACCTTCATGTTGTTGACGAAGACCTTGACCTGTGAGCCGGGCACAAACGAGGTCAGCACCACCACCGTGTCCCCGTCCTCGACAGGCCACACGCCAGGGGCCGGCAGCGCCGAGCAGGGAGCGACGATGCCGCTCCCAGGCGGACTGGAAGGCTCATCCGGACACAACTGCTGGGTGGCGGTGAAGTTCTCGCCGGCAGCGGCCGGCGGGCTGACGCCCACCCGACACTGACCGCCCCAGCAGGCGTAAGTCCCGATCGCCGTGCCGTTGCGCGAAACGGTGAATCGCGCGCCCTGGGCGATGCCATTGACGACGACCAAGTCGCTCCCCCCGTAGATCGGCTCAAATCCGGGCGTCGGCAGCGGCGACGGGGCATCCTGGACGGTGTGCTCTACCGATGGCGGGCTCGGGTCGTCGCACAGCTTCGCCCAGGCGCGGACTCGCTCGGCCGTGGCCAGCGCGGGCGCCAGGTTGACTCCCTGCGGGTTGATGGCCCCGCTGATGGAGCCCCGGTCGGCGCCATCCGCAGTCACGCGCACGTCGCACCCGACCAGGAGGTTGCCCACGCCGGTACGTACGCCGCAGTCGTAGAGCGACAACGGGAAGACCTCGGGTCGCGGCGGGCCGGAGGGGTAGTCCTGGGTGTGGTCGCGGACAACGACGGGCGGGGTGAAAGGGCTGTCCACCCCGTTGACCCGTTGTCGCGCCTCGACCGTCTGCCCCGCCACCAGCGCCGCAGGGAGCGCGACGGTCGCGCCGAATGGGAAGGGGCTTCCGCCGGGTTGGCCGATGACCGCCAGCGCCCCGTCGATCTGGATGTCGAGGTCGGCGTTCGGCACGTAGCCGGTGACGTTGACGACCGTTGCGCAGGCGTAGATGGGCTGGGTAAGCAGCGGCGGCGACACAACGGACGGGTCGTCCCTGAGGTCAAGCCGCTCGCGCGAGACTTCCATCTGCCACTTCCCCTTAGCGCGGGATGCCCATGGGCACAGCGCCTGGCGTACCTCCGCCAGCCGCGCGTCGCGGGCGAGAAGGACCAGCGACTCGTGCTCGACTTGGCCGTCCCGGCAGATTTCGGAGATGCATTTCAACAGCTCGCCGGGATCGATCTCCGCCCACTCGAGCAGGCGGCTGAACGTGCGCGGCTGGATGAGGCAGTCGAGGAGCTCGCAGTGGCGCTCGCCGGGGTAAACCCGCTCGCGAGGCGGTCGTGTCAAACGATCGCCTCCGGTCCAGACGGCCGCCGTCACGCGCACCGCTGCCGGCCTCTGCTGCCCCTCCCTCCGGCCGCGAGGTTCGTTCGCTCATGTCGCCCGCCTCTTCTTGCGGTCCGCCAAGGAATAGTTCTACGCGACGAGCAGTCGCGGGAACCTCAAGCCTACGTGCGCGATTGCACCGAGTCAATGGTCAGTTGTGTGTAGAGCTCGCCTCGCGTCCGCGGCACTCCCGCAAGGGGCCAATTCCGTTGCGGGATTGGAGAGCCGTCTGAAAGATTGGTGCCCACCGCTGATCGCCCGGAAATACGAGATCTGGCGATATCAAACGCAGCGACATTTCAGGGCGAGTATCTCTGAGTCCTCTGCCTCTCGATGCACACGCCGGTACGCGTCCGGCGTCTGAAATAGCTGCGCGGGGACTGAGAACCATTCGCCGTGCTGTGATCCACTGGAGAGTCGGCTTGCTTTCGCCCAGTCAACGGCTCGTTGAATACCATTCCATGTCTACGGCCCGCCCGCGGGTGTCTGATCAGGCGTCAGAACTCGGAGTGGCAGAATGCATCGCCGCCCTCCCCCATCGGATCGGCGTTTAGGTCATGGTCGTGCCCTGCACCTCGGCGGCCTCGCGCTCCGGCCGAAGAATGCACTACGTTGTTGATCAGGAAGTCGTCGATGTCGCCCAGCAGTCCCCCCTGGTCGTTGCGCGCGCCGATTTGCAGTACGTTGCTCCGATCCTTGAGCCATCCGGCACCGACGATGGCGACATTGGCATTCCAGTCGTCCCGTTCTGCGCTGACAGGGATTCCTCCCGGGATGTCCCGGCCATTGATGTTGAAAAAGTTCCGTTCGTTATCGACGTCGCGGGTTTGGAAGAGCAGGACGGCCGGCGAAGTCGTGTCGAGGCCCGGGCAGTCGAAAGAGAAGTCCTTGTTGTTCCCAGCAAACCTGAGTTCCGGCCCGAACAGTCCGGCCTCATTCCCGTAGTGCTGGCGGACGTTGACGATCACGACGAAGTCCGAGCTCGTGCGCTAGCTCAAGATCAGGATCAGAAGAACCGACGCCAGTACCAGGATGAGGAGGAGGAGGAGGAGGAGGAGGAGGAGCAACAGCCCGCCGTTCGAGAGCAGGGTCCGGCAGCCGGCTGGAAGGGTCGCAAGCGGGTCGATGGCGCCGCCGTCGCCATCGGGCGATGGGCCCACGAGGGCTGCGTCGCCACCACCCAGGCCCTCATACCGCTCGCCCAGCTGCTTGAGGTAACGCCCGAAGATCGGTGCCCAGCGGTCCGTGGGAGGAATGGCCAGAGCAATGTGCCGAAATACGGACAGCTCTCGCCGAGCGTCCACCAGGAGTGCCGGCGCAGTCGCGACTACGACCAAGACCTCGAAGCTGCCGAGGACGGTCCGGGTCAACCCGTCGATCTGCTGGATGACGACCCGGAACTGCTGACCCTTCCGGATGCCAGTGGGCAGCTCGATCATCAACAGCCCCGGAATACGCGTCGACCGACCCGCCGGCAGCGGCAGGAAGTTGGCGTCACCGACCCGCCACGCAATCGTATCCGCGTCGACCGCATCGAACGCCAGCGCTCGGCCCTGTGCTGCGACCAGAGCAATGAGGTCGGCCGAGCCTACATCCGGCAGGTACATCGTGACTCGGGAGTCCGACGGCAGAGTCCCCCAGCGGATCATGAGTTCATCGGCACCGGCCAGGATGGGGAGGGATACCTGCTCGTCCTGATGCACGATTGCCGCCTCCACGTCGGCGACTTGTGCAGCGAGCATGGTCGCGGTGCCGCGGACGGCGGGGCCGCGCGCTGGCGTCGGCCGCACCTCGAACGTATGCGACACCGTGTGGCTAAAGACGTTGCCAGGATTATCCGATTCGACCGCTCGTCGACGTCGAACGTAGCCTGGCGCAAT
>JBDUEE010000004.1:0-3838 GCA_040002615.1 Chloroflexota bacterium
AGCAGGCGGGCCATTCGTATCTTGACTTCGAGGTCTGCCGCGTCATCATCATGTTTACGGGCCCCGCCGCTGAATCTTTTGGCCTCGACGCTCGACCCCTACAGGTGTCGCAGATGCGTCGCACACTCACGTTTCTTGCGTCCGGCATGTTCGCCGTAGCGCTGCTGTTGAGCTCCTCGCCGTTCGGCGCATCGCCTACAGCGGCGGTGACCATTGCACCCACCACGAAGTGCAGCAACGGCGTCGACAATACGGGCGGACTCGGCCTGATCTGCCAGATCAGAGTCATTAACACGATCACGCCGACCGGCGGATGGGCCAGGGTCACGGCTCGCGAGTGCCACGGCGCCGCAGGCGATCCCACGGCGTCCTGCTCGACGGTGGTGTCCATCCTGACCGCCCCGGTTAAGGCCGTCACCCAGTGCAATGACTCGATCAACGGCGGAGGTGGCACCCTTCGCTGCAGCGTGCGGGTCTCGAACAAATTCTACGGAATGGGCGCCGGCGCCTCTGCCGCGACGGTCAACCAGTGCGTCGGCTCGGGCGGTGGCAAGCACACCGGCTGCGACCCGTTCCCGGCCACCACCAGTGGCGCAACGATCACCCAATGCAACGGATCCGCCAATGGTGGGACCCTGGTTGGCCTGACCTGCACCGCCACCGGCAAGACCTCGTCGGCTCAGGGGGTGAAGGTCAATCAGTGCAACGGCTCGGCGAATGGCGGCGGATCCCTGGTGATCTGCTCGACGAACATCTCGATCCAGGTCCTGACCACGACCGCGCCCGCGCCGCCAACGAGGCCCTCGACCACCACCACGACTAGCGGTGGCCCGCTGCTCTCCGATACGAGCATGAACCAGAGCAGTGCCACGCCGACGGCATCCATCGGTGCAATCGCCGTCGTGCTGATCGCGATCGCGGGGCTGCTCCTCCTCGCGTTGCGCAGGCCACAGGTCCGCTAGGACCCTATACAAGGAGACAGCGTGAACTTCAACAGCATCCTGATCGGGTCGGAGGACCCGCAGCGCCTGACCGATTACTACACGAAGCTTTTCGGCGAGCCCACCTGGAACGACGGCGGCTACACCGGCTGGTTGATCGGCTCAGGGGCCGTCACCATCGGCCCGCACGACCAGGTGAAGGGCAAGAACGCCCATCCCGGCAGGATCATCTGGAATATCGAGAGCGCCGACGTCAAGGGCGACTTCGAGCGCTTCAAGGCTGCTGGCGCGAATGTCGTCCGCGAGCCATACACCTTCGAGGGGGAGCAGGGCCAGATCGCCACGTTCTCAGATCCGGATGACAACTACTTCCAGCTGATGAGCCCGATGCAGCCGCAGGAACAGGACACCGGCAACTAGAGCCGCGCCCGGCCTAGTCGTCGACGTTTCCGCGACTCGGGACCTCCTGGAGAAGCCACGTGTTGCCGTCCGGATCGGCGAACGAGGCGTACGAGTGGTAGTCGGCGTGGTTCGGATCCGGGCCCGGGACTTGACCCTCCGGCCCGTAGTGGGAGATCTCAGTGATGGGGACGCCGCGTTCCTTGAGATCGCGGTGGGCTGCGACGATGTCGCTCACCACCAGGTACGTCGCCCGGTACGAGCCGGGGGCGGCCTGCTCCATGCCGGTCCCGAACGTGATCGAGCAGTCGGATCCCGGCGGTGTGAGCTGCACGACGCGCATTCCGGGAGCGGGCTCGGTATCGACGTCCAGGTGCCAGCCCGCCTGTTCGTAGAACGCCCTCGCGCGGTCAACATCGGCAACGGGCAGGGTGATCGCCTCGATTCGGAAGTTCATCGGTCCGGTTGCTCCATCGGCTGATTCGGTTGGGTCGTTCAGATGTGCCTGGCTACTATGCGGGACGACGAACCGACCTGAGAGGAGAAGGTATGGAAGCCGACCGAATCGAAGCACTCAACGGTCTGCTGGCGCAAACGCAGGAGGCACACGGCGTCTTTGAGGCGACCGAGCTGAACGGCGTCTACGACCAGGATTGGGCGCAATGGTATGCCGGATACGCCGTCGAGCACGGGATCGGCACGCTGCTCGGCCCTGACGTCACGACCGATCAGGTTGCGCAGTTCCTCGCCAGCAGCTACGCCGATTTCGAGCAGCTCGACCCCAAGCCCAGCGAGCCATGGGCCGCGTACACCGCCCGTCGCATGGCCGAGGACCTGCAGGAGAGAATGAACCGATGACGGATGCAGACCAGCCACGTCCCTTTCTCCCGCCTCGATGGTTCGTCCGCGCCGCGTGGGTGATCCATCGCGCGATCCATCGGCTGACCGGCGGCCGGATGGGGCTGTGGGAAGTGAAGCCGGGCAAGTGGGGCACGATGCGGCTGACGACGGTGGGCCGCCACTCCGGCAAGGAGCGGAATGCCATCCTCGGCTACTACGAGGATGGACCGAACCTGGTCACGCTGGCGATGAACGGATGGGCGAAGCCAGAGCCAGCCTGGTGGCTCAACCTGCAGGCTCGCCCTGACGCAACCGTTGCCCTGCCCGATGGCCAACGCGAGGTCCGCGCGCACGCCGCAGCTGGTCCCGAACGCGATCGGCTGTGGGCTCGCTGGAGCGAGTTCGGCGACAACTACGAGGCGTATGCGCAGCTTCGACCGTCAGAGACGGCAGTGGTCGTGCTCGAGCCGCGAACCACGGCGGAGTAGCAGGGGAATGAGGTACCGATGATGGAAGCGACCGAGCAGGTCACGCCGCGCGACTTCGAAGCGGCCGAGGGCGTCGAGGATTGGCGCGTCCTGGCAGAGGGCGCCTGTGTCTTCTTGCGTACCGGGTCGTTCGCGGAAAGCGCCAGGCTCGTCCAGGCGATCGGCGAGCTCCCCGGCGTGGCGAAGCACCCGCCAGCCGTGGACGTGCGGGAGGGCGGCGTGACCGTAAGGCTGATCACCGCCACCGACGACTATCTCGGCATGACAGAGAACGACGTCCAGATCGCCCGGCAGATCTCGGCGGCGGCGCGGGAGCTGGGCCTGTCCGCCGACCCGTCCGCGGTCCAGAGCGTGCTCGTCATCCCGGGCGCGCCTGACATC
This sequence comes from Chloroflexota bacterium, assembly GCA_040002615.1. Lineage (GTDB taxonomy): Bacteria > Chloroflexota > Limnocylindria > QHBO01 > QHBO01 > DASSCW01. Next base: position 3,050 of record JBDUEE010000004.1, read on the forward strand.
GGCGAGGTGATGCCGTTCTGGCGGGCCGTGCTCGGCTACGAGCCGCGCCCCGACAGTCCCGACGAAGACCTGGTCGATCCGCAGGATCGCGGCGCGGCGTTCTGGTTCGAGACGATGGAAGAGCCGCGCCCGGGTGGTGGCGGCGCGATCCACCTCGCGATCTGGGTGCCACACGACCAGGCCGAGGCTCGCATCGCCGCGGCGCTCGCCGCCGGCGGCCGGATGGTGCGGGATGAGTACGCGCCGTCGTGGTGGACGCTCGCCGACGCCGCCGGGAACGAGGCGGATATTGCCACCACGATGGGCCGCGCCTAGGAAGACTCGATCGCAGAGAGGCCGAGCCTGCGCCTTCGTGAGCTGGTGCGCCGTCACCCGGCAACGTTACCCGGCTACGTTACGCGGCGACCGCCGATGCCCGGGGTCTCAGATGGGACGGGGCGATGCCGCGATGCGGTGCTCGGCGCGTATGGCCAGTACCGCCGCGATCGTGAGGACGATGAGCAGAATCTGGCTGAGGAGCAGGCCCGGGATCGTCAACGAAGCGCTCACCGAATGCAGCGGGTCCTCGAACACGTCCTTGCCAGCCGACAGACCGCCGTGCTGCAAGACAGCGATCTCCTCTCCAACTTGGCCCGCGATCGCTGCTGCCTGGGCGATGACGAGCGCCAGCGAGAGGCGGCGCACGGCCCGATGGACGGTGGTTGAGCGCAGGCGAAAGAGGGCGACGATCGCTCCGATCGCGAACGCGATATAGACGGGGTGAAACACGGCGTGGAGATGGAGCCCATC
>JBDUEE010000005.1:0-1708 GCA_040002615.1 Chloroflexota bacterium
ATGAAGAAGCTCTCCGGCACGCCAGTCACGCCGTAGTCGATCGCCAGCCGACCGTCCGCGTCGATCAAGTTCGGCCAACCGCCGTCGCCGTACCTGGCCAGGAAGCGGAGCGGATCATCAACGCTGTCCTGATATAGGACCGCGATGATCAGCAGATCGGCTCCGTATTGCTCGTGGGTCTCGAGCAGGACGCGGTGTTCCTCGATGCACTCGAAGCACCAGCTCGCCCAGAAGTTGAGGAACACGGGCTGGCCCCGGAGCTTGGCCGAATCGACCATTCGTCCGTCGATCCCGACCAACTCGAAGGCCGGCGCCGGTCGTCCGATCAGCGGCGAAGGCAGGGCCTGCGGATCGCGGCCCAGACCCTGGAACAGCAGCCAGCCGACCGGCAGCACCAGCGCCGGCACCAGGGCCCAGCGGAGGATCCGCATGCGTCAGCTCGAAACCTCGAGGTCCGAGCGCACCTGGAGGTAGGTCTCGCGATCCAGCTCGCCTGCCGCGTAGCGGCGGTTAAGCGTCTCTCGCGCGGACGGCGCGGGTGCGCCGGTACTGGCTGGCTGCCCTCGCCGCCATAGCCAGATCCCGCCGAAGATCAGCAGCGCGGCGAGCGCGGCGATGATCACGAGCCACAGGAGGCCGAAGGCCAGCATGCCGCCCATCTCGCCCATGCCGCCCATACCCATCATCCCGCCCGCTCCCCAGTCACCGTCGGCTGCCCCGTGCATGCCGTGCATCGCTTCCATCATTGCGGCACAGTGCCGTACGGCCTCGTCCATCGACTGCCTCCTCCGATCTCCTACCGCAGTGTAGTAGGTTAGTCATGGCGTATGGTTTTGGGCGCCGCCCGCCCGCTCCGCTGAGTTTCGCCATCGATGGATAGCGCCGCGCAGATCAGTCTGGCTCTCGCCTTCGCCGCCGGGGTGGTGTCCTTCATCTCGCCCTGCGTGCTGGCTCTCGTCCCGGTATACCTCGCCTATCTCGGGGAGACGGCCGCTGTGGTGGGAGTGGCCGCCGTTCCAGCGGGCCCAGGCGCGAGGCTCGTGCGCCAACCGGTCCTTGGTCAGGCCCTGCTGTTCACCGCCAGCTTCGGCGCCATCTTCACGCTGCTGGGCGTATCGGTCGGCCTCTTGGGCGCCGGCCTGTTCACGATCCCGGCGCTGCGCCACAGCGCCGGCGTGGTGGTCATCGCCCTCGGGTTGCTGATGACCGGGGTCTTCGGGCCGGTCCTCGAGCGATTCCAGTTCGGCATCCGCCCCGAGCGCCTGCCGGCCGGTCGCTCAGCGCGGTCGGTCGCGCTTGGCGGACTCTTCGCCTTGGGCTGGAGCCCATGCATCGGTCCTGTGCTTGGCGCCATCCTGACCATGGGCGCCTCCAGCCAGAGCGCCCCGGTCGCCGCGTTGCTGCTGGTCGCCTACTCGGCCGGCCTGGCTGTGCCATTCCTGCTGGCAGCCATCGCGCTGCCCCAGCTCGAGCCGGTGATGCGCGGCCTGCGCCGTTGGCATCGGGCGGTCGAGATCGCAGCTGGCCTCTTCATCATGGCCATGGGCGTACTCATCTTCACCAACGCCTTCGCCCGCATGGCCGGGCTGTTCAGCTGGTTCCTCTAGATCGGACCGACGGTCAACAGCTGGGGGGGGATCCCGAAGGGTCGAGAGGGCGGGTCCCGATCCCGCGGCAGTAGATCGCGCGCTTCGACACTGCGAATCTA
>JBDUEE010000006.1:0-4248 GCA_040002615.1 Chloroflexota bacterium
GCCCCGCAGCCGGAACGACAGCACCTGCAGCACCACGCTCATGATGACCGCGACGAAGACGGCGCCGATGACGGCCAGCAGCGGTAGCTGGCCGGTGATGGTGGCCACCACCGCCAGCGTGGCGCCCATCGACAGCGCGCCCGAATCGCCCATGATGATCTGTGCCGGATGGACGTTGAACCACAGGAAGCCCATCAGCGCGCCGATGACCAGGGCGCCGACGATCGCCAGGTTCGGGCGGCCCTCGGGAACGCCCGGCACCGGCACCAGGGCGATGAGCAGGTAGGCAACGAAGCTGAAGATCAGGACGCCGCCCGCCAGCCCGTCGAGCCCGTCGGTCAGGTTCACGGCGTTGCTGGCACCGACCATGACGAAGGCGACGAACAAGATGACCAGGACTGCGCCGATCTCGTACTCGCCCAGAGGCGGGATGTTGATCGCGGTGATATGGAGATGGCGCACGAGGTAGAAGGCGGCCAGGAGCCCCACCACCGACTGCCAGATGAGCTTGTGGCGCCCGCGCATGCCGATGCCCGTGCGCACGTTGACGAAGTCGTCGATCGCTCCAAGGATGCCGACACCCACCAGTGCCAGCATCGGGGTCAGCGTGTAGACGTCCTCGATGCGCATGGCCATGGCCAGGAACATGACCACCAGCACCATCAGCATGCCACCCATGGTCGGGACGCCGGCCTTGGCGTGGTGGGCCTCCGGGCCATCAGCACGGATGCGCTTGCCGAATCCCAGCCGCTGCAGCAGCCCGATGTACAGCGGACCCAGCAGGACCACGCCGGCGAACGCAAGCAGCAGCGCCAGCAGGATGCTGATCAGTGTCACGCTCTGGCCTCCAGCGCGGCCACCAGGCGGTCCAGCTCCACGCCGCGCGAGGCCTTGACCAGCACGATGTCGCCGTTGCCGGCACCAAGGGCGCGGTCGAATGCCTCCAGCGCCTCCTCCACGTCGTGCGTAGCGGCCACCCGCTGCAGGCCGGCGGCGGTCGCCGCCTCAGCGATCCAGCGGCCACGCTCCCCAACTGCCAGCAGGCCGTCGACGACGCCTGCCGCGCGGCTGCCGATCTCGCGATGCAGCTGCTCTTCGTCCGGGCCGAGCTCGAGCATGTCGCCAAGCACGGCGTAGCGGTGGCGTCCGGGGCCGATCGGCGTCTCGGCCAGGAAGTCGAGCGCGGCCGAGACCGAGATCGGCGAGGCGTTATACGAATCGTCGACCAGCGTGGCTCCGGAGCGCGCCTCGCTGATCGCCATCCGGTGCTCTGCGTGGCTGCCGCTGGCCAGGGCGCTCTCGACTTCGTCGAGCGGCACATCGAACCGTTCTGCGACCGCCGCTGCCGCCAGCGCGTGCGGGACCAGGTGGCGCCCCGGCAAGGCGCTGCGCACGCGCCGCGTGCCCCAGGGAGTGCGCAACGTGAAGACCGTGCCGGCGAGCCCCAGCGAGGCGATCTCCTCGGCGCGGACCTGCGCCCCGGAGGACAACCCGTAGGTCCGCACCTCGGCTTGCGTCAGCGTTGCCATGGAGGCGACCCGCTGGTCGTCCGCGTTCAGCACCGCCAGTCCGTCGTGCGGCAGGGCGGCCGGCAGCTCCCCCTTGGCGCGGGCGATGGCCTCGATGCTGCCGGCGCGCTCGAGGTGGGTCGGGTGCACTGCCAGCACCACCCCGACCTCTGGACGCGCGATCTCTGCCAGCCGCGCGATCTCGCCCTCGGTGTACATGCTCATCTCCAGCACGGCCACCTCGTGCTCAGGCTCCAGCCGCAGCAGCGTCATTGGCAGCCCGGTCTCCGAGTTGAGATTCCCCTCGTTGCGCAGCACATTGCGCGTCCGCGCCAGCACATCGCCCACGACCTCCTTGGCGATGGTCTTGCCGGTGGAGCCGGTGATGCCCACCACCCGGACCGCCGAGCGACCGCGCCACCAGGCCGCGAGCTCCTGCAGAGCGATCAGGGAATCCGGCACCTGCACGATCGCGGCCTCGTTGGACGGAGGGAGCTGGACCGGTCGCTCGACCAGCACCACTCGCGCGCCGTTGCGCACCGCCTCCTCCACGAAGCGATGTCCGTCCGCGCGCTCGCCGCGCAGCGCGACGAAGCAGCTGCCGGGCAGGACATTGCGCGAGTCGACCGAGGCGCCGGAGAAGGTGGTGACGGTCGTCGGTCCGAGGAGCCGGCCGCCTGTGGCGGCCAGGAGGTCACCGAGCTGGATCGACGGGGGCACGCGGCTACCTGCGGCTGGTTCGGCCCACTCTAACAGCCTCATTGTCCGGCGACCGGCTGCCCGGGGCGGTCGGGTGGGATGGCCAGATAGCTCAGGATGTCGGGCGCCAGCGAGCGGAACAGGTCATCCGGCCGCTGGGCGATCTGGTACAGGCCCCAGGTCGCGGGCCGATGGATGAGGATCAGGGTCACGATCTTGGGATCGCTGGCCGGCATGAGCGAGATGAAGCTGGAGTCGATCCAGTTGGCGATGTACCCGAACCGCGTGACGCGCTTGTAGGTCGGGTTGCCGTGTCGATCGGTGCCGGTCCGTACCCGCTCGGTAATCGGCCCCGCGATCTGCGCGGTGCCCGTCTTGCCGGCCACCGAGTAGCCAGGAATCGATGCCGGTTGCGCGATGCCGTTGTCGACCGCTTCGGTGAGCAGCCGCAGGACAGTATCCGCCGTCTCCTGTCGCATGATCTGCTCCGACTCGGGGGTATCGGTCTGGTGGTAGGTGCCGTCAGGCGTGGTCCAGCCAGCGACAACATGCGGGGTCACCAGCTGGCCCCCATTGCCGATGGCTGCATAGCCTGCGACCAGCTGCATGGCGGTCACCGAAAGCCCCTGTCCGAAGGCGTTCTCGGCGGCGGTCAGGTCGCCCGATCCGTTTGGCCCGTCGGGATTCCAGACCGTGCCACTGGCCTCGCCGGCGATCTCGATGCCGGTCCGCTCGCCAAAGCCAAAGCGGCGCAGCGCCTGGTAGAGGCGTTGGCGGCCAAGCGTGAGGCCGATGCGCGCGGCGCCCACGTTGTTCGACAGCTTCAGGACCTCCCCGGCAGTAATGCGGCCGTGGCCGTATGGGTAGGTATATCGGTCCGCGTTCTGAATGCGGACGCCGGCGAGCTGGAGATTGTTGTCGTCGCGGAACGTATCGGTAGTCGTGATCGCGTCCGCGTCGAGCGCGGCCGCGATGGTGAAGGCCTTCATCACCGATCCGGGCTCGTACAGGCGCGACACCGCCGGGTTGGTGAACAGCGCCGGGTCGAGGGTGCCGTAGCTGTTGGCGTCGTAGGACGGGAATGTGGCCAGCGCCAGGACCGCGCCGGTATTGACGTCCATGACCACTCCGGTCACGCCTTTGGCAGCGTTGCGCTGGTACGTCTCCCACATCGACGCCTCGAGGAGATGCTGCAGGCCGGCGTCGATCGTCAGCCGCAGGTCGGAACCGTCGACCGGTTCACGCAGCTGATAGACCGAGTCGGCGATCTGGCGGCCGACCACGTCCTCCTGGGCGGTGACCGATCCGGGCAGACCCGCCAGGAGGCCATCCTCGCTCGACTCAATGCCGTACTGTCCGGCGCCATCGAGGTTGACGAAGCCCAGCACCTGCGCCGCCAGCGTTGTCCTGGGCGAAATGCCCTCGACCGGGTAGACGCGCTGCGTCTCGGGCAGCATCCCGATGCCGGGCAGGTCCAGGGTCCGGATCCGCTCGCTGGCGCTGGGCTCTACCCGGCGGCGCAGCCAGACCCACGGATCGTGACTCGTCAGACGCGCCCGGAGGTCGTCAACCTCCATGCCCAGAATTGGGGCCAGGAGGGCGGCGGAGCTCTGCGCGTCCTCGACACTTGGCGGCGTGGCGAAGATCGACTGCAGCTCGACGGAGGTGGCCAGCAGCGTGCCGGTGGCATCGGTGATCTCGCCCCGCTCGGCAGGAATCTCCTCGTTCTGCGCGAGCTGGTTGAGGGCCATGGTCGCCAGGCGGTCGCGCTCGACGAGCTGCCACCAGGCCAGTCGCGTGCCGATGCCGCCGGCGACCAGGGTCGCCACCAAGAGCAGGATCAGGGCACGGGCACGGCTGTCGGTCCTGGCGAGCATCGCTTATCTCCTCGACGCCGCCGGGCTCAGGCGGCGTCGTCGGCTCAACGTGTCACTTGGTCGATGGCTGGGCGAAGGTCACGGACTGAGGGGGCAACGGCACGAGGTGCAGCGAGCTCTCGGCGCGACGGGTGATGACCGCCGGCGAGCGCGACTCGCCGATT
>JBDUEE010000007.1:0-14607 GCA_040002615.1 Chloroflexota bacterium
CTCTCGAGGGCCCTCACCGAGTTGATGACTTCGCGGTTTCGCTCGCCCGCCTGGGGCGAGGTGCCAAAACGCTCAGGCGCATACAGCTGGTTAAGGCGTGGTACCCAAACAGTCGCTGACGAACGAGAGCCTGGCGCCATGGTTCCGGATGTTCCGACTTAATCCAAACATCGCGCCGGCGTCTGCCAGAGGGCGGCGCGGATCCAGCGGACGCGCCGCGAGCGTGACCGTGAATCCAGTTGAGCACGCAGAGACGGAGCGCCACAATCCCCTGCCCTGATCGTCTCGGCCGTTGTCTTCGGGCTATGCGCTGCGCTGAGCCTCGGCGTCGGGCTGTTCGTGCCGTTCGCCATCCGCGCCAATGGCGGCCACCCCCGGGCCTGGTCTGTTTCATCCGCGGCCGGATGCCGCACTCTTTGGGTCGGAGCCGGTCGGAGAGCGCGACGCGTCCCGCGTCTGGAGCTCGGGATCATGCTGTTTGACTGGCTCAGCGGGACTCTTGTGTCCGCGGGAATTCAGATCGATCCCTTTGAGCGGCAGACGTCTGAATCGCCTCTCGCTGGCTCGCCTCGGTGCCGTACACGTTGATGAAGCCGAGCTCCTCGATCGCCACCGCCTGGAGCGAGTACGTCCGGCCGGCGACCTCGAGCAGCACGGTCGACGCCGAGGCGGCCGCGCGCAGCCTCCTCGCCAGATCTGCGGAGACCGGCTGTCCGCGGCGCGTGCCGAGCGCCTCGAACAGGAGGCTGGATGCCCGATTCGCATACAGGATGAGGTCGCTGCTTCCGAGACGAAAGACCGGGTTCGGATTCGCATCCGGAAACGTATCGGCTGCGTCGATCTCGCTCTCCGGCGGCGTGGTTTCGCCGGAGCTGGACCGCCTGATCGAAGCGGCGCTCGAGATCGTCGCCACCGTGAACGGGATGATGAAGGTGAACGCGATCGGCCACACGTGGTCCGGTCCGAGCCGGCCGCCCATCACCTCGGCGCCGTGGTTGGCCAGGGTGAGGATGACGCCGACGACAGCACAGGTCAGCAGCGACCGTCGCAGGATCGGCGGGCTCAGCGCGATCCGGACCCACGATCGAATCGAGTTCATGCCCTCACCCTACGATGCGCGGCAAGTTCACCGACAGGTCCCACACGCCGACCGCCAGCAGCGCGGCGCCGAGCACCAGCTGGATCGGGCGCTCGCGGCGAGTGATCGCGCGAGCGAGCCGGGCGCCGCGAACCTGACCCAGGCTGCCCAGCACGAAGAGCGGCAGGCCGAAGCCGATCCCGAAGCTGACGAAGAACGCCAAGCGACCCAGTGCGTCGCCGATGGTCAGGCTGAACGCGAAGATGCCCACCAGGAAGGGTCCGCTGCACGGCACCGCGATCGGCGCGAACAGGAGCCCGTAGACGAAGGCGCCCAGCGCGGGGCCGCGGCCGCCGAATGCTTTCGCCGACGGCTGCGGCAGCCGCGCGAAGGGGTTGACGCCGGCCAGCAACAGCGCGCCGAGTGCGATGAGCAGCCCATCCGCGACCGGGAGGACGACTCGATTGAAGTCACCGAGCGGTGTCGCCAGCAGTGCGATCAGCCCTCCGATGGCGACCATGCCCACAACCACCCCTGCCCAGACCAGGAGGGCAGCCACCGCGGGCGGGACCGCCGGTCGCACGACGGCAACCGCGACGCCGCCCGGACTGGGCGTCACCGGCTGCGGCGTGCTGGTCAGATACGCCAGGAACGCCGGATACAGCGGCAGGATGCAGGGCGTCACGGTGGCGCCAATTCCCGCTGCGAAGGCGCCGAGGTAGATCTCCATCGCTGGCTGGCCGGGTGTCAGCCGGTCGCCAGTTCGGCCGCCAGCTCATCCGCCGAGCGAACCCGCCCGAATTCGAGCGCGCGAACGCCACCCTCGGCGGAGATCACGAACGTGGGGGTCGACGGCGGATTGGTGACGCCAAACCCGTAGCGCTCAGTGAGCAGCTGGACCAGCTGCGGATCGGCCATCGCGAAGCGCCAGTCGAAGCCCTCGCGCTCGGCGTAGTCGGCGAGGTTCTCGGCGCGCTCATTGGGATCGACATCGATGCCCACCGAATGGAAATCGACAGACTCATGGGCGTCGACCACCTCGCGCTGCTGCGCCAGGCAGGTCGTGCACCAGATGGCCATCGCCTCGACCAGCACCGGCTTCTCGGCCGCCAGCTCACCTAGCGTGAACGTCGTTCCCGTACGGACGTCCACCAGCTCCAGCGCGAGCAGCGGATCCGTATCGGCGGGCGCGGCCGATGGGCTCGCCGGCGGACTGCCGGCCGGCTCGCTGGTGGGAGGGGACGACGGCCGGGCAGACGACACGCCTCCATCCGTTGCACCCGCACCCTGCTCGCTCGAGGCCGGAGCCGAGCATGCGGCGACCAACAGCGCGATGCCGACCGTGACGGGAAACAGCGCCCTCATGGGCAGGAGCCTAATCGCTGGAGGTGAGGACCGCATGTAAGCAAGACCACGCTGGGTAACGATGGCCGGCTTCGCCAAGAGGCCGGCCATCGTTCGCGTCGGTCAGCCGATGCGGGTGATTGTGACCAGCGTGACAGGATCGGTCCATGGACATCAGGCAGGAGGTCTGCTCCACCCTCGATGCCGGGGTGATGGTGGATCACGCCACCCTCGGCCAGGGCGGGATCGCTCATCCCGGTGCCGGCCTCGCCCGACGAGACGCCCATCAGCGCCTGGCACGGCGGCACGATGTCGGCGAAGTCCTCGGTGTTGATCTCGGTGCCGGCGTCGTAGCTGGCGGTGCCAACGCTCAACGAGTCGCCGACCTGGTTCGGCAACTGCACCCGGTCGAGGCCGGTGAAGCCATCGTTGGTGCAGATCAGCATCGACTGATAGGAAAGGAAGCGGGCGCCAGGATCGGCGTCGATGGTCAGCGTCACCCGGTCGCTGAAGGTGCCGAACTCCGGCGATCCCGGCGGCACCAGCGGCGCGGCGGCGGCGGCGACATCGGCATCCTCGGGATCTGCCCCGAGGGCTGTGATGAGTGGCGCCAGGTTCCCGTTCTCGGCGATCTCCTTGACCCCGAAGCTCGCCGGCTGGCCAACGCTGAAGACGCCAGTTCCACCCGAATGGGTGGCGATCAGGGGTGGAGTGAGAGGCTGGCCACCGCTAACCAGCTGAATGGTGACCTCGTATGTCCGGGTCGACGCCGCGACGGCTGGGATGGCAAACGCCAGGACGAGGCTGGCTGCGGTCACGGCGGCGGCCGCTCGTCGTATGCGTGGCTGCATCGGTATTCCTCCTGCTGCAATTGAGGCGCGCAGGCTCGGCTGCGCCAACCCGGCCAGCATCCGCTCCGAAGGTGACCCGCCGTTGTCGGTTCGATGACAGTCCGATGACGTCCGCGCACTGCGGTGATCTGCCGCAACCTGCTTCCCCCGCATAGGGATAAGACCGCGCCCGATCGCCGACGTTCCACCCTTCACGCAAGGCCTGGCGCCAGCCAGCCAGCATCCGATCCGAAGGATGACCGGCTGGTGTCGGTTCGATGACGGTCCGATGACTTGGCGGGGCTTCCAGCCGTGTGCGTGGCGCATGGCTGTGAGCGGGCTGACTGCGAACACCGCTGAGCCTCGGTCAGGATCGGCTGGCTTAGATGCCTGCAGTGGGAGGATGACCATGACCGCGGCCGGACTGACTCGCTCTGAATCACACCTCACCGGCTGGCTGAAACACGGGCTGATCGGCGGCATGGTCGCCGGGATCGTGTTCGCCATGTTCGAAATGGTCACCGCGGCGATCGTCGACGGCCCGAGTGCCTTCTTCATGCCGCTCCGGATGATCGGCGGCATTGCGATCGGCCAGCAGGCACTCGATCCTGGGTCCTCGCTACTGGCGGCTGGTGGCGCCGGGCTGGTGGTCCACATGATGCTGTCGGCGGCGTACGGCATCGGCGTGGCCGGCGTGGCTCGCTACGTACCGGTCCTTTCCACGTCGGCCGCGACACTCATCATCTGGACGAGCGCCGCCGGACTCGGCCTGTGGCTGGTGAACTTCTACGTCATCGCCCCGATCGGCGGGTGGACGTGGTTCCCAGAAGGCACGAACCCGGTGACGCAGTTTATCGCGCACACCTTCTTCTACGGGACGGTGCTAGGTGTGTATCTGAACGCCGCCGCGCGCCGAGGCTAGCGGCCCGCCAGCACCCGCCGGTGCCGCCACACACCACCGTCAGCTCTCGGCCTGGTGCTCAACCTCAGCAGCTGAGCGCGACAGGCTGTGGGCAGTGTTGATGAGCGCGACGTGCGAGAAGGCCTGCGGGAAGTTACCGACCAGGCGGCGCCGTCCCACGTCGTACTGCTCGGCCAAGAGTCCAACATCGTTCTGCAACCCCAGGAGCCGCTGGCAGAGCTGCCGCGCGTCATCGTGGCGGCCGAGCAGGGTGAGATTATCGACCAGCCAGAACGAGCAGGCCAGGAACGCGCCCTCGCCGGGCGGCAGGCCATCGACCGCGCCCGCCTCGTCGGTCGCATAGCGCAGCACGAAGCCGTCTTGGCACAGCTCGCGTTCGACGGCTGCCACCGTCCCTCGCACTCGCTCGTCGGAGGCGGGTAGGAAGCCGACCAGCGGCAGCAGCAGCAGACTGGCGTCGACCGCGGGCGATCCGTATGACTGGGTGAAGGTCTGGCGATCGCCGTCGTACCCCTGCCGGCAGACATCGGCGTGCACCTCCGCCCGCAGCCGGCGCCAGCGATCGATTGGGCCAGGCAATCCAGAGCGCTCGACCGCCTGCACGGCGCGGTCAAACGCGACCCAGGCCATGACCTTGGAATGCGTGAACTGGCGCCGCGGTCCGCGCACCTCCCAGATGCCCTGGTCGGCCTGTTGCCAGCTCGACTCCAGGAACTCCATTACGGCCCGCTGCAGCGCCCAGGCGGCGGGATCTGGCTCCATTCCCGACTGTCGCGCGAGGTGCAGGGCGTCCATTACCTCGCCAAACACGTCGAGCTGGAACTGCCCGACCGCGGCGTTGCCAATCCGGACTGGCCTGGAACCCTCATATCCCGGCAGCCAGCCGGCCTCCATTTCTGGTAACCGGCGCTCGCCAGCGGGTCCGTACATGACCTGCAGCTTGGACGCGTCGCCGGCCGCTGCCCGCAGCAGCCAGTCGCGCCATGCCCGGGCCTCATCGAGGTATCCCGACGCGGTCAGCGCGTCAAGCGTGAAGGCCGCGTCGCGCAGCCATACATAGCGATAATCCCAGTTACGGACCCCGCCGAGCTTCTCGGGCAGCGAGGTCGTCAGCGCCGCTACGATGCCACCGGTCGGCTCGTAGGTCAGGGCCTTTAGGGTGATGGCCGAGCGGAGCACCGCATCGCGCCATTCGCCACGGTAGCCGAGCCGGCTCGTCCAGTCGCGCCACCACGCCTCGGTCTCGGTCACGAGGCGCTCCGCGTCGACGCACTCGGGCAGCGGGGTGTGTGACGGAAACCAGCTGAGCAGGAATGGGACGCGCTGGCCTTCGGCCACCACGAATTCGGCCCTCGTCACCATGTCCTCGGTGGTCGTCGCCACCCCGGCCTGCAGCGTGGCCCCATCGGGGCCGGCCGTGAACAGCAACCGGTCGTCGAGTCTGCGCATCCAGGGTTCGATCTGCCCGTAATCGAAGCGCAGCGCGAGCTCCATGCGCATTCGGACGCGCCCGCTGAGCCCCTCGACGATGCGCACCACGTCGGCGTGCTCGTGGCGATGAGGCATGCAGTCGATCAGGCGGACCGCCCCGGTATCGGTCTGGAACTCTGTCTCGAGCACCAGCGTTCCGCCCCGGTACTTGCGCCGCACTCTGTGCTCGCGCGCCGCCGGCGCCAGTAGCCAGCGGCCGTGCTGCGGCCCGCCGAGAAGGGCGGCGAAGGCGGCGGCCGAATCGAACCGCGGCAGGCAGAGCCAGTCGATCGACCCGTCGCTGCCGACGAGCGCACCGGTGTGGGTGTCACCGATCAGCGCGTAGTCCTCGATTCGAAGCGGCAGGCTGTCGTCCTCCGACTGATTCAGACGAGATTGGGGCGCCAACGGTAGCCGCCCATTCGCCGCCTATGGCTGCCAGATGCGCGTGTCGGGCCGAAAGACCGCCCAGGCGAACCAGAAAGGCGAGTCGGCAACCAGCAGCTCGAGCTGCGAACCCTCGAGCTCGCCGGCCGTGGCGCGTCCGTCGAACGACCAGGCCGATCCGGTCTCGAGGTCGCGCATTGTCCCGTTCACGGATTCGAAGCTAAGCGTCCGTCCGTCGATCTTGCGGCCAAACGCGTTGGCCGCCCCCACGATCTTGCCCCCGGCCACCGTCTCTCCACCCAGAGCCGATGCCGCTCCGTCAATCCAGATGACGACGACTGGGGTCGTGTCCACCTCATCGTTCACCACCCGATGCTCGGCCAGCAACGGGAATGGGTAGGCCACGGCCTCATCGCCAAGCATCAGGCCCAGGATGCGGACCTTGGGCGACAGCCGGCCATCGAGCAGTGTCCTGTCCTCGAGCAGGAACGGATCGGAATCGACGCTGTCGTAGCCCGCGTAGGGGTTGGCCCCGTAGTCGCGGATGTGCCCCGTGTTGCGACTGAGGACCTGCCCATCGGGGTGCTCGGTGCGGAAGTTCTCCCAGCTGATGAGCTGCGAGGGCAGGAACGGGAGCTGTGTACCGGTCAGCTCGCCGACGATCGCCTGCCCGGTGGCCTGCTGCCACCAGCTCTGGGTCTGACGGTCATACATCACCAGGTCGGAGTGGCGCAGGTTGCCGGTGGTGCCGAAGTCGAGGACCCGCTCGCCGACGCGGCGATCGAAGGCGATGGCGGTGTGACACAGCGGGCAGAAGGTGATCGTCACCGGCGTATCCGCCAGCGTGTCGTTGACGATCTCATGCCAGACCAGGATCTGGATCGGGTAGGCCCGCCAGTCTGCGCCGATGCCGAAGGCAATGACCGGCTCCTGCGGCTCCAGCCACCCGACCGAGACGACCGCTTCGAACGTGGGGTCGTCGATGGCGGGGATGCCGTCCTTGCCGGGACCGCCACTGATGATGTCGCCCAGCGGGACGTCATGGCGATTGAAATCGGTCGACCAGCCGGCGGTCGAGACGCGCAATCCCGCACCTGCTGCGTCGGGCCGAGGTGAACCGGCCGGCTCGGTCGCCGACGGGCCAGCCTCCCGGTCACGCGGGGCCGCGCAGGCCACGGTCAGCAGCGCCAGGCCGATGAACAGAGCGCGAGTACGTCGCATGACACGCCACAGTGTGGGCTGCCACATGCCCGAGCGCTGTGGTGTGGCTGACTGGTCCCAGCCGGGCGGGAAGCGGTTTGGTGCATGATGGCGGCGTGCTGAGACACCTGTTCGAGCGCGACGGGATGCCGGTCGAGGTGCCAACCGGCGCGCCGCTGACCGATGCCGACCTCAAGGCGGGCCTCTTGCGCGAGGTCGACCTCTTCGCCGGCCTGAGCCTGGCGCAGCTGAAGGAGATCAGCCGCACGCTGCCCATGACCACCTGCCAGACCGGCGGGTTGGTCACCTCGCCGGACGTTGACGAGGAGCGGCTGTACATCGTCAAGCGCGGACGGGTGCGACTCTACCGCCTGACGCCCGACGGCAAGCAGCTGACGCTCGACATCCTGGACAAGGGGCGCATCGTGGGTCGCATGTCGTGGCTGGCGCAGGAGCTGACCGACGCGTACGCAGAGGCAATTGAGGACGCGGTGATCTGCAGCTTCACGCCCGGGGAGCTGCAGCGCCTGATCGACCGCTACCCGAGCATCGGCCTCAACATCATCCGTTACCTCTCAGATCGACTGGCCTCCTCCGAGCGCGAGCGCGAGGTGATGGCCTTCCGCTCGGTGGAGCAGCGCCTGGCCACCCGGCTGCTGGAGCTGGCCCACCGCTTCGGCCAGCCTGAGAACGATGGCACCGCGATCGACGCCCGCCTCACCCAGCAGGAGCTTGCCGATATGATCGGGACGTCGCGCGAGACGCTGGCCACGACCATCTCGTCGCTCCGCGAGCGCAGGATCCTCCAGATGGAGAACCATCGGGTGGTGCTGCTGGACATCGACGGCCTGCGAGAGCTCTCGGAGGTCTGAGACTCACGTCGCAATCCGTCGGATGTGTGGGCCGCATTACATCCATTGCCCTCCGCGCTGCCCAATCATCAGCCCATGACCGCTCCGATCCGAGCCGCCAGGTCTGCCTGGCTGCTCCCCGATCTGCCGCATGCTGCTGCGCACCTGCCATCCGTCGATCGCGAGACGATGCTCGAGGCCGACCGCATCGCCACCGATCAGGTTGGCCTGGGGCTGCTGCAGTTGATGGAGAACGCCGGCCGCGAGCTTGCGGGGCTGACACGCCGCGCGCTGGGCGGATCCGTGACAGGCCGCCGCGTGGTCGTGCTGGCCGGGACCGGCAACAACGCCGGTGGCGGGCTGGTCGCGGCGCGGCGGCTAGCCGGATGGGGTGCCGACGTGTACGTCGCCTTCGCCCGACCCATCCTGCGGCTCCGGCCGGGGCCGTGTGCCCAGCTCGAGCCTCTGCTGGCGGCCGGGGTGCGCACCGCCGTGGCCGCACATGATCGCTCCTACCCCGAGCTGGCCGGCGAGGTCCTGCACGCCGACGCAGTGATCGACGCCTTGATCGGCTACAGCCTGCGCGGCGCACCGGACGAGGCACACCAGCCGCTGATCGGCATCGCGGCCCTCGGTGATGGGCCGGTGATCAGCCTCGACCTTCCGTCTGGGATCGACGCGAGCACCGGCGCGCGACCGGGCGCCGCTGTGACCGCCAACATCACCCTCGCGCTTGCGCTGCCCAAGCGTGGGACCGAGACCGGTGATGGACGGCGCCTCTCGGGAGCTCGCTATGTGGCTGACATCGGTATCCCGCGCTCGGTCTTCGTCGGGCTCGGCATCGAGGGCGTCCCGAGCTTCGCCAACGGTCCCCTCCTGCGAATCGACTAGGAGACCGCATGCTGCGCCGGATCCGCGACGACCTCGAGACCCACGTCTCGATGCTGGTCAAGGTGCCGCTCATCTGATGGCGCTTCTCGTGTCTGCGGGCGCCTGTCAGCAGGCTTACGGCGCGCCTGTTGCGGGACGCCCGACACTCCCCACATGACCCGAGTTCCACGCGTGGAGAAGCATGGAGGTGAGGCGATGCTGGAGTCGAGGTACACCCGTCGGGCGGTCGTTCGGATGCTGGGATTGGGCGTCGGCGGCGCCTTCCTGGCCGCCTGTACCCCCGCCGGTCGCGGCTCGCCGAGCTCCATTGCCAGCCGCTCGCCCGCCGCGAGCGGGATCATCACCTCGCCCACGCCCACCTCGGACACCGCCGCAACCACGCTCGTCGGCGACGTCCTCGACTTCGAGCTGCGCGGTCCGTTCGAGTGGAACGGTGGGTCGGTGACAATGCGCCTGCATGCCGCGATGGTCGACGGCCAGCCCGCATATTTCGTGCGGACCGACACCAGCGACGCCGCCTTCGCCGAACAGGAGGGCCTGGTCTTCGTACCACTCCTGTCCGCCGCGGCCAGCCTGGACGGCGGCGCTGCCAATCTCTACCTCTTCGACGAGGGCGCGCCCGACCAGCTCCCAGTCCTCAGCTCGGCGCCGGGCATGGATGGCTTCACACCCCTGTCCCGGGTGACGCGCGTTCGCGCCTCGTCGACCGCCGTGCTCGATTCGGCCGCAGCCGTGCGGGCGGCTGCGGATGCCGGCGAGGCGGAGCTCGAGCCGACGGACGTCATCGTCAACTACCCGCTGGTGAAGTGGCCGGGTGGTGAGCTGGCGGTCGACCCCGAGGTCAAGCTACCGCTGGCCAACGGCCCGCTGTTGTCGGCGCCCGACATCGACGCGATGACCGTGACCTTCAAGCTGCACCAGTGCTTCCCGGAGAGCCGCTACATCGTGACCGACACCTCGGCTGTGCCGATGGCGCCGATGATGAGCATCGTCGGTTCACCGGGCACCAAAGGGCTCATCGAGGCCGGCGCCACCGGCACGATCACGGTCTTCGGCAACGGCATCCCGGGTCCCGGCGCCATGGGCTTCCAGCCGGCCATCTTCCAGGCCAAGGCTGGCGAGCCGGCCTGGAGCCCGATGTGGGACCACTGGACGGCAGTCTGGAACGACGAGGCCGATGCGACCCTGCTGACCTCCCAGGCCGAGCTTGACGCGGCGGTCGCTGGCGGGCGGATCACCCTTCACCACGGCACGCCCGACACCGGCGGCATGGGCTTCGTCGTCAACTGTCCCAGCCCGATCGTGGCGCCCAACGACTTCGAGGTGACCTGATGCTCAGTTGGGTCTCCGGGCTCTTCGAGCGTGCACCGTGCGACCATCTGCCGGCGTCTGCGCCCGAACCGGCCAGCGATGGTTGCCAGGAGTGCGGGCAGCACTTCAGCCTGCGCCTGTGTGGAACCTGTGGCCACGTCGGCTGCTGCGAGACAAGCCGCGGGCACGCTCGCGACCACGCAGGTGCCACGGGGCACCCGATCATCTACTCGATGCCGGTCGGACGCGGCTTCGCCTGGTGCTACGTCGAGGGGCGCTACGTCAGGTAAGCCATCCCGTTCCGAGACCCTGAGCTACTAGCCACGGAGGCGCAGGAACAGGTCGGTCAGCTCCGGGTCGAGATGGAGCCCGCGGACGCGCCGCAGCTCGGTGAGCGCCTGCTCGTCGGTCCAGGCCGGCTTGTACGGGCGCTCGGCGCGCAGCGCGTCGTACACGTCGGCGATGCGCACGATCCGCGCTTCGAACGGGATCCGCGCACCGGCTAGGCTATCGGGGTAGCCGCTGCCATCCCAGTTCTCGTGGTGCCAACGCGCGATGCGGCGTGCCAGCTCGAAATGCTCCCCGCCGTCCAAGAGTTCCTCACCCCACGCCGCGTGACGCTTGATCAGCTCCCACTCGTCGCCATCGAGCCGGCCAGGTTTGAGCAGGATTCGGTCTGGCACCCGCAGCTTGCCGACGTCGTGCAACATCGCCGACCAGCCGATCAGCTCCGCCGCCTCGGCGGTGGCGCCAGTCGCCTGGGCCAGCTCCGCGGCAAGGTCGCGAACCGCGTAGATGTGGGCACCGGTGGTTCCGTCACGCGCCTCGGCGGCGCGGGCCAGCATGAAGACGGTGTGGCGCTTTGCCTCGTGCTCGGCGGCCCGTGCGCGGTCGGTCTCGTCCAGCAGGACCTGGGCGCGCGAAAGCTGGGCGTCGAGCGCCAGCCGCCGCGCTCGCGCCACGCTCATGAGGTACCCCGGGGCAGCGCCCAGCGCGATGAGGATCAGGAAGCCGAACGGGCCCTGCGGGTCGAGCGGCTCGAACAGCACCCCGGTCTCCACCATGTGCAGCACCGGAGCGGCCACGAACCCGGCCACGCCGCCGGCCATTGCTCCGCGTGCCAGGCCCACCGCCGGCACGATATAGGCGAACAACCACACGACCGTCGGGGTCGACTCGAAGATCGTGGCCGCATAGAGTCCGGTGATGGCGACACTCGCCGCGCCGGCCGCCGAGGGTGCCAGGCCCGGCCGCGTTGGCAAGCCCAGCGCCACGACCAGGCTGACAGCCACCGCGCCGGCCGTGAGGAACGTTGCCCCAGCGGATGCCGGGCTCGACACCAGGGCCGCCGTCGCACTGAGCGCGAGGACCACCAGCCCGGTGAAGCACAACAGCCAGCCAGCACGCGCAGACTCCAGCAGCTCCCCGGTCCGCAGCCATGCATTCGCCACGTGAGATGGGCGGCGAGCAACGGGCAACGCCAGAGCATCGGCTTCGATCATCGCCCTACCCTCGCTGACCAACGGATGGCGGGCCATCCCCCATTCGGGCTACCCGGCCGCCGCGGGCTAGAGCCCGGGGGCGCGAATACGCTGGTCTAAGCGCCCCTGGCCGCGATTCGCGCCTCGGCCGGGTATGGGTAGAACCTCGAACCGGTCGCCGGCTTCCCACGCCTCGCGCAGCCCCGGCGCGGAAAGGTCCCCGATCGCGAGCGCCATCCCTAGCTCACCGGTTAACCATGGTCGACCCCCTCTGTAAGGCCGACTGAGTTGCTGGAGGTGCCCACATGAGTCGGTTATCGAGGATGAGCGTGGCGGCCGCGGTGGCGGCGACCGCCCTGGCGATGGGACCCGCCGCCGCGCTTGGCGACAGCGCCAGCCATAGCTTTTTGTTGGTGGCCGAGGGAGCCAACGTTGGCGTGGCGGCGAACGGCGAGACGATCGAGATCACCTGCGAGGCTGGGGAGGAGGTGTGTGGCACATTCTCCGTGCATCCAAAGGCGATCGAAGCGAGTGGCGAGTTCGCACACTTCCTGGCCGATGGAAGCCTGTTCGCAACCGGAACCTGGACGGCCACTGACCTGATCAGCTTCCACGCTTACGGCTGCGGCGAGGTGTTCGGGACGCCAATCCCGCCTGACCTATGCGGCGGAGCGGTGAAGTTCGCGGCCACCTTTAGCACCCCCCTCGGTGAGCTGGACGGGACCATCACCGTCTTTTGCATCGTTGGCCCCAAGGCACCCTCGAGCCTCGACCACGCGTTCGGCGAGGGCGTGACGGTGGTCGTGCCGGGGATCATCAACTTCAATCACCCCGGCGGTGGAGACAACATCTACATTCAGACCAGCTGACCGGCGTCATGAGTTGGCGGGGGTCTGGCGGCAATGGCTCCCGCCATCTGCTCGGCCGGAGAGCGTCCGGCTTAACCCGCAGAGTTGGCCCAGTGCCCCCTCGATCCAGCGCGGCTCGGGCACGCCACGCAGCCCGGCGCTCGTGCGATAGAGCCGGCAGCGCGGCGTGTAATCGCCGGAATCGACGTACGAAGGATCGACGTCGCGACCATCGATCCGGATCGTCGGCGAACCCGGAAAGCGGACCTGAGCAGCGACGGACGGGTCGGATGCGTCGACGTCCTTGATCGGCGTCCCCGGAGCGACTCGCCCGACGACGTCCTCCAGCATCTCGCGCGCGGCCACACGGTTCGCACACTCGGAGAACCACAGCAGCTCGACCCGATGACTCACGGTCGATCCTCGGTGGCGAGCACGAGGCACGAGGTGAGTCGATCGGCGTTGTCGCGCACTACCGACTCGCCGAGCCGCACGATCTCGCGGATCCGCTCGTCGATCAGCATGTAGCGGTTGTACCGACCCTCCACCTCAGCCCGCACGTAGCCGCACCAGCGCAGGCAGCTCAGGTGCGAGGACACCCGGCCCTGCGCGAGCCCGAGCTCGACCACGAGCTCCGACACGGTCATTGGGTGCTCGGCGAGGAGCTCGACGATCCGCACCCGTGTTGGGTCGGCGAGGGCCCCGAAGAAGGTTGCCAGGACCTCGGGTCGGTCCAGGTCAGGCCTTGAGGCGGCGACCGGTAGGTTGCTGGTCATGCGAGGCGCTCCGCGGCGAGCGCGCAGCCAGCCCAATCGCGCGCCCCGGCCTGGGCGGCCTCCATGAGGTCGAGCAGGTGGCCGCGGCCACCTTGCCGCTCCGCCCATCGCCGTCCGAGTTCCACGCCGCATAACAGCACGGTCGGCGTGCAGAACGAGCCTCGAAGGTCGTCGTCGCCTTCGGCCAGCCACAGACGCTCGGCTCCGGCGCGCTCGGGGATCTCGGCGTCGAAGCCCAGAGCCATCGGAGCGGCGCATTCTCCGCACGTCGTCTCGACAACGGCGTCGGCGTGCAACGCCGCGGCGATGCCGAGCGCGTCGTAGGCGCACCACGTGCGAAACGCTGCGCCGGAGAGGGTCAATCGATGCGGACCGGTGTCCAGAGACAGCCCTGACGAGCCGGTGACGCGCCCCTCCGCATTGAGGTCGAGCCACCCTGCGGTCGCCAGTGCGCCGACCGATGCGGTAACCGCGTCTCTGCCAAGCGCCGTCGCGTCGGCCAGCTCGTTCGGCGAAACCGGCCGCTGATCGCGCAGCAGGAACGCGAAGGCGGTTTCTCGTAGTTGGCCCGCAGTATCGATCGCAGGCAGGAGTGGCTTGTTCATGGATCGGATACTATCGTCAAGAGATAGATACGACAACCCGTATGCGAGTGCGAAATGAACCAGACCTTCGACTTGGTCATCATCGGCGCCGGCGAGGCCGGACAGGCAGCGGCCCATCGGGCTCGCAAGATCGGCGGCACGGTCGCGATCGTCGACCGCGAGCTGTTCGGCGGCTCGTGCCCCTTCTGGGCCTGCATGCCGTCGAAGGCCCTCCTCCACGCCGCGGCGATCCATGCGCTGGGTGGCGACTACCCCTGGCAGCGCGCGTCGGACTTTCGGGACTGGATGATCGTCCGCGAGCATCGCGACTGGCCCGACGACAGCGGTCACGTCAAGGATCTGGAGGCCGGCGCGGTCGTCATCCGCGGCGAGGGCCGCATCGCTGGTCGGGGCCGGGTCGTCGTAGCGAGCGCCGATGGCGAGCGGACGCTCGTGGCCAAGGCGATCCTCGTCTCGGTCGGCACGAACTCGACTATCCCCGATGACATCGAGGGGCTCGATCGAATCCGGCCCTGGACGAACCGCGAGGCAACCTCGACCCGAGAGCTGCCAAAGAGCCTCGTCGTCCTGGGCGCCGGCCCAACCGGGGTCGAGATGTCGCAGGTCTACGCCC
>JBDUEE010000008.1:0-3070 GCA_040002615.1 Chloroflexota bacterium
GGCAAGGTGTGGCAGAGCTATTCCGGCCACGGCGTCTCCGCATCGGCGATCGAGCTGATTGAGGCGGCCTGGAAGCGACTGCAACTGCCGATGGTATGGCTTGCCGTGCGGCGCCGCCTCCGCGCCCTGGTCCCGGGCCACTAGCGTCACCGGACCAGGGGCTGACCCTCGGCCTCGCCCGTCTGTCAAATTCAGGCCACGGCCGCACGGATGCCGCCGGGTAGCGGCGTTGTTGTCAGATGCGGCCGTCAGCCGGCGCCACAGTGGGTTTTGGCAAGAGTTGCCGAATTGGTGCGGCCTCCATCTGAATATGCCGGTTTCCGGAGTCAGCGCGGGCCGCCACCGCCGACGAGGGGCGAGTGGTGAGCCGGTCAAAGAGCGAGGGGCTGACCCTCGGCCTCGTCCTGATGGAGCGTCGTGTGCCCCAGCAGATGTCCTGTGTCGTTCCAGGCGTCGATGCGCCAGCCCTCGGAATCGGTTCCGCGTGTGAGCCGCGAGAGCGAGGCGTTGTCCACGTCCAGTGACCACGCTCGTCGCAGGACAAGCCCCAGCAGGTGGCCACCAGCCAGGCGCAGGATGCCGCCATGCGAGACCAGGCACATGGGACCGCCTTCGTCACGCGTCAGCTCATCGAGGGCGGCCACCACCCGTTGCCTGGCCGCCTCAATGGCCTCGCCGCCGGGCGGCGTGGTCGTGGCGCCACTGCGCCGCCACGCCGCATAGCGGACCGGGTCGCTGAGAACCAGCTCGGCATGGGTGCGGCCCTCCCACTCGCCCTGGCCGATCTCCATCAGGCGCGGATCGGACGTCAGTTCCGGTGGGCGGCCCGCGTGCTCCAGCGCAGCGGCCAGCGCGGCAGCGGTGGCCGCTGCGCGCTGCAGCGGCGAGGTCACGATGCGGATCGGGTCGGGCTCCTCCACCACCAGCCGATCGGCCAGCAGGCGTGCCTCCAGCTCGCCGGCCGCATCCAGCGGCGGGTCACGGTGCCCCTGGAAGCGGCCCTCGCGATTCCAGGTCGTGACGCCGTGCCGCACCAGCAGCAGGCGACGGGTCACCGGGCGGCGGCGGATCGGGCTGCGTCATAGGCGGACTGGGTGGCTGCCACCGCGTCGCTGACATCGGGCGTGAAGCCGTGGTCGCCCAGTGTTTCGCCCACGACTCGCACCGCGTCGACCATCTCGTCGATCTCGACCATGCCCATGTGCCCGAAACGCATGATGCGACCGGCCCATTTGCCCTGGCCCCCGGCCACGATCAGGCCACGACCGCGCATATCGGCGTTGAATGGCGCCCAGTCCAGGCCTGCCGGCAACCAGGCGGCCGTCACCGTGGCGGACCGATCCTCAGGCCGAGCAACGAGGCGCAGCCCCAGGCCCTCGAGGCCCGCCTGCGAGCCCGCTGCGATGGCCTGGTGTCTGCCCCAGGTCCGCTCGCGCCCTTCATCCAGCAGCCGCCGCACGCCGACGCGCAGCCCGTACATCACCGCCACTGCTGGCGTCCAAGGTGTCTGGCCCTTCGCCGCCCACGTGCGGGCTTCGGCAAAGTCCCAGTAGAAGCGCGGCATGCGTGCCTGGGCCTCGGCGGCGCGGGCGCGCTCGCCGACGGCGGCGATGGCGATGCCGGGCGAGGCCATCCAGGCCTTCTGACTGGCGCTGACGACCAGGTCAACACCCCAGCTGTCCATCTCGAATGGCATGGCGCCCAGCCCGCTGATACCGTCCACCAGCGTCAACGGGTCGCCCGGTCCTGAGTGGACCACCGCGACCAGCTCGCGCAGCGGATTCGCCACCCCGGTCGACGTCTCGTTGTGGGTCAGTAGCACGGCTCGGTACGGTGGCTCAGAGGCCAGGTGATCAGCCAGCCGGGCAGGGTCGGCCGCCTCGCCCCACTCAACCTCGAGTCGATCCACCGTGGCACCGAAGGCCTGCGCGATCTTGGCGAACCGATCGCCGAAGGAGCCGATGGTGACCGCCAGCACCCTGTCGCCGGGCGAGAGCGTATTGACGATCGCCGCCTCCATGGCACCCGAGCCGGATCCGGTCAGCAGCAGGATCTCGCCGCTCGTGCCGATCAGTTTGGCCAGGCCGGCCGCGATCTCCTGCTGCATGGACGCGAACTCGGTGCCGCGATGGTCGATCATCGGCGCCGACTGCGCCTGGCGCACGTCATCGGGGATCGGCGTCGGTCCGGGGATGCGCAGGTTCTGTTCCATGGCCCGCATCATAATCGGCCGATGGACCGTGATCGATGCCGCGCAAGCCGCCGAACCTGACGGAGCCGCTGTTCGGCGCTGAGCCGGCGGCCGATGCGCCTCTTGCGGCACGCATGCGGCCGCGCACCCTGGACGAGTTCGTCGGCCAGCGCGCGCTGGTCGGGGATGACGGCGCGCTGAGCAAGGTGGTGCGGCCCGGCTACCTCCCGTCGATGGTGCTGTGGGGACCGCCGGGCTCCGGCAAGACGACACTGGCTCGGCTGCTGGCCGAGCGCTCCGAGGGGACCTGGCGCCAGCTCTCGGCGGTGACCAGCGGGGTCGCCGACCTGCGAGCCCTGGTGGCCGATGCGCAGGCGCTGCGCCAGCAGGGCGGCCGCACGGTGGCATTCATCGACGAGCTGCATCGGTTCAACAAGGCCCAGCAGGACGCGCTGCTGCCGCACGTCGAGGAGGGGACGATCACCCTCATCGGCGCAACCACCGAGAACCCGTACTACGAGATCAACTCGCCCCTGCTGTCGCGCCTCCGGGTCTACCGCCTGGAACCGCTGTCGGAGGACGAGCTGCGGGTGATCGTTGAGCGAGCGCTGGTCGATCAGCACGGGCTGGCCGGTCGCGTGAAGCTGGCCGATCAGGCGCTGGCCACCTTGCTCGACCTGTCGGGCGGCGATGCGCGGCAGGCACTCAATATCCTGGAGGCGGCGGCCTCGGTGGCACCGGACGGCGAGGTCATCGGCCCGGAGGCCGTGGCGGAGGCGGCACAGCAGCGGTTGCTCGCCTACGACCGGGTGGGCGACCAGCACTACGAGGCGGCATCGGCCTTCATCAAGAGCATGCGTGGCACCGACCCGGATGCGG
>JBDUEE010000009.1:0-11291 GCA_040002615.1 Chloroflexota bacterium
CGTAGGCCTCCTCGTCGCTGATCCACTGCCCGTCGACGCGATAGCGGACACCTACGTACTTGTCGCCAAGAGTGTCGATTGGCCGCATGACCTCCACCTCCCCCTCGACCGGCTCGACCCAGTACGGCTGAACGAACGTGACGGCAACGCCGATGCCCCCTGCAACCAGCCCAGCCACCAGCACTGCGGGCAGCTGACGCCCCAGCCAGCCGCCGACCAACACAGCCGCGATGAGCACCAGCTCGAAGCGCAGCACCAGCAGGACGCCGCGCTCGGCGTACCCCTCGAAGTTGGCACCCGGGCTGATGACCGGGAACTGGGACCGGACCAGGACCTCGCCGGCCAGCGCGGGCGGGACGAGCAGGATCGCGCCGATGATGGCCGTCGGCACCAGGCGAATCGCGAGCCAGCGCGCTCGTGAGCCGGCCAGCGGCCAGGCCAGCTGGGCAGTCCGGTGCTCGATCTCGCGCGCCAGCACTGGGGCCCCAAGGATGACGCCGGCCACGAATGGCAGGAACGCCAGCAACGAGCGGATGAGGTAGGCCGAGATCTGGTCCTGCGTGTCGTAGATCGTGCCGGCATCGCGCAGGCCGCCACATGGTGCGACCATCTCGATCGCGGCGCGGCAGCGGGCGACGATTTCGTCGTATTGGAACGCCCGCATCAGCGCCACGACGGTCAGGCCGCAGGCGGCCACCGCAACCGCCGCGATCTCCCAGCGCTGCAGGCGCCACGCGAGGAGGGACGAGGCGCGCATGTGGCTCACGGCCGGCGGTTGGCGACGATCTGCGTCGCCGCGCCGATCCCCGCCAGCGCGACCAGGCCGAAGATTGCGGCCTCGTACAGCACGAACTCGCCGTATCGCCGGGACGGCACCATGAAGTAGACCTGCGAGTAACCCACAGGGTTGCCGAACTCATCGATCTCTTCGCCAAAGGACTCGCCGAAGGACTCGTAGGCCCGCTCGTAGCTGATCACCTCGCCAGTGGCGTCGCCGCGGACGGCGCTGCCATAGATCTTGCCGCTCACGATCTGGTCCGGGCCGACTACGACGGGCTCGGCCGCCGCTTCCATCCAGCCATCGAGGATCAAGCTGGCCGATACGAACAGGGCGAAGGTGCAGAGGCCGGCAAGCAGCAGCGCAGGCAGCTGGCGACCCATGAACGCCCCCACGACCAGGCCGATCGCACCGACCGCGATACCGCGCACTGCGACCTGGGGGCCGCGCGCCCACCAGTCCGAGAAGCCGGGATCGCTGCCCTCAACCCACGGGGCAGCATGCACCAGCACATCGCCGGCAATGCCCCCGGCAAGGCAGGCAACGACCAACGTCCCCAGCACGGGAGTGGCCCGCTGCAGCAGCCAACGGCGTCGGGACCTGCTGATGGTCCAGGCGAGCTGCGCCGTCCGAGACTCCACCTCGCGGGCCACGAGAGGTATACCCAGAAACAGGCCCAGCAGGATCGGCGTGGCGACAACTCCGGCCTTGACGAATGCCGCTGCCTGTTCGAGGACCACCAGGGACGAGTCCTGCGCCGAACATGGGGAATCTAGCGATCCCTCTACGGTTGTCGGCGCGTCTCGATAGCAGGCCAGCTGCTCGTCCCGCACCACGCGCGTCTGCCAGGCGATGGCCAGCGCAGCCACCGCCACGAGCAGGGCCGCGCCGATCAGCAGCCGCAGCTCGAACCGCTGCATCCGGTACGCCAGGCGGAACGCCCGTAGCATCAGCCGGGCCGTCGACGACCGACGACGCCGACAGCAGCGAGAAGCAGCACGAGTCCCGCCGCGCCGGCGACCGCTGACTCGCGGAGGACGATCTGCGGATACAACCGCCCGGGGACCAGGAGCTGACGTTCCCAGCCGATCGCTCTGTCAAGCTGCCCCACATCGTCGACGCTGGTGTAGAGACGGCCTTCCATGTCCTCCTGCCAATCCGTGTAGCCGCGCGCCAGGAGGTCCTCCCAGGTGACCACCTCGCCACCCGCAAGCTCAATCCGGATGCCGAGCGACCTCCCCCCGGATTGATCGAAGGGGCCGCCGTTCATGGCCGGGCTCAGTACCGCATCGGTCTCAAGCCATCGGTCCATGCCCAGGCTCAACGCGCTGAAGACAAGGACCGATGCGAAGGCTGCCACCAGGATCCCCGGCAACAGCCGGCCGACAACCGCTCCCGCCAACACGCCAATCCCGAGCGACAGGACACCACGCAGCACAATCAGTCCGCCGCGACGCCCGTACCAGGTGAAGTCGCTGTCGAGCGTCAGATTCGGCATCAGGGCCGACGCCAGGATCTCGCTGACCACCGCAACGACCGCCAGCACGGCGATCAGGACCAGCGCCAGGAACGCGACCCGCTGCGCCAGCCAGACGGCACGCGATCGGCTCAGCGTCCAGGCCATGCCGGCGGTCCGATGCTCCACCTCGCGCGCCACCAGCGGCACGCCCAGCACCAGACCCATGCCGAACGGCGCCCCCCAGCTCACCAACAGCAGCTGCCTGCCCCAATCGGCGAGCTCGCTGAAACGCTGCGCGAACTGCTCGCATCCCGCGACGTAGGCGGCGGGATCAGAGCAGCCCGGTTCGCTGGCTGCAAGGGCGCGCAGCTGCGAACTGAACCAGAGCATCGCGATGGCGAGCAGCGCAACGCCCGCCGCGGATGCCAGCACCTCCCATCGGTGCAGCCGAAAGGAGAGAAGGAACCATGAGCCGATGCGGTTCACGCCGCCGCCTGCGATGGCAGCGGGCGGCCAGAGGCGAGGTAGCCCAGCACGACCTCCTCAAGCGACGCCTGGCGAAGGTCATCGACCATCGAGCCGGGCGCGCGCCGGACCAGGGTGAGCCGCTCGCCGACGGGGCCGGCGAACGTGGCGATCGTCTCGCCGCCGCCGGCCGCGCCATCCGTCGCGATCCAGTGCGACGCAAGTGCCTCGGTCACGGTGTCGTGCAGCAGCACCCGGCCGACGCCGAGGACGATGAGCCGATCACAGGCCTGCTCGACGTCGGTGACGATGTGGCTGGAGAGCAGAGCGGTCGCACCCTCGGCCCGCACCGCATCGGTCAGGACGTGCAGGAACTCGCGACGCGCCAGAGGATCCAGGCTGGCGAGCGGCTCGTCGAGCAGCAGGATCTGGGCACGGGTGCCGAGCGCCAGCGCCAGGGCAACCTGCGCCTGCTGCCCTCCGGAAAGCGAGCGCGCACCCTGGTCGCCGGGTATCCCAAGCTCGTCCAGCCGCCGCCGCGCGTAGGTGCGGTCGAAGCCGGGACGTAGCTGGAGCGCCAGCTCCAGGTGATCGTCAACGCTCAGCGCGTCGTAGAGCGAGGGCGACTGCGGCACGTAGCCAAGGTTCGCCAGCGCGCCGGAGCGGTCCCGCCACGGGTCGATGCCTGCCACCGTCACCCCGCCGCGCGTCGGTCGCTCGAAGCCGACCCACGTCTTGATAAGGGTCGACTTGCCGGCGGCATTCGGCCCCACCAGCGCGGTGATACCGCCCTGTGGCAGCGCGAGATCGATCCCGGTCAGTGCCCAGGTGCGTCGCCCGTAGCGCTTGGCGAGGGCATGCGCCTCCAGGACAGTCGACTGGTTGCTCATTGCAGCGGGCCGATGAGTACTGAGAGCGTCCCCACCAGGATAGCCAGGATCACGAACGGGAGTGCCACCAGGCTGGCGCGAAGGACTTGCATCGGTTCACCTCCTGGGCCGATCTTGTGTGCCGCGGTGTGCCGCGGCCATCCGGCATCCCCATCCGGTCCGTTGCGGGATTTCCCGCAACCGCTGCGGCTGACGCCTCTGCTACCGTCCGGCCATGGCGCTTCGTCGGCGTGATCTCGCCGCTCTGCTGCTCGCGGCCGTCACGGCATTGGCGGGGCTCGCGGCCTGGGCCGTGTCGAGCGTGGAGCTGGGCCTGGTCCTCGGGACCGACGGCGCCGGCCGAGTGGGCGTCTCCTACGTGGCACCGGAATCGATCGCGGCGCGCAATGGCTTCTACTCCGGCCAGCTGGTCACCGCGCTGGAAGCGACCGATACCGGCCAGGACCTGAACGGCGACAGCATTTCGCTGCCGGAGGAATACGGCGGTGGGAAGCTCTCACTGCCCGCCGAACCGCTTCCAGACCAGCGCATCCAGTACGTCGAGGTCGGGGCGGAATTCAGCGTCGACGATCAACCCGGTGGTGAGATCCAGGTCTACCCGGGCGCGGTGAGCCTCTACCGCCCCGACTGGGAGCTGCGGCTGAGCACCGGCGAGTGGCTCCTCATCCTGGGGGCTGGCGCTGGAGTGCTCATCGCGCTCGCCGCCGGACGGGGATCGTTCGGGGCCTCCTGGACCGAGGACGGGCCGACGCTTGGTGCAGCGGTCGCGATCCCGTTCATGGCCACCCCGCTGCTGTACACCGGCACCCCTGCCGGCATGGCCGGCGCGCTGCTGCTGGCGGCCGCCGGCGCGCTGCCGCTCGCTCGCTCGCTTTCCGACCGCCTGACGATCGAGCGCTGGCCAGCGATGCTTTTCGCCGCGTCGATGGTCGTGGCGCTGACCGTGGGGCTGACCGTGTTCCGCGGGCTGAATGCACGTGACCCGGTTGCCGGCGACCCATTCGATCGCGTGCTGTTGTTGGCCTCAATCACCATCCTGCCCGCCGCGGCCGCTGCATTCGGCCTGGATCGCAACTCCCGGGAGCGCACCGAGCTGATGCTCGTAGGGCTCGGCCCGGGTGCCGCCGTCATGCTCCTGGGATCGGCCTTCCCAAACCCCGCGCCGGTGCTGGGCTGGCTGTTGGTCGCGCTCGGCTGGCGACGTTTCGTGTCGGGAATACGAGGCGTGCTCGAGCGGAGGAGGCCCGTAGATGCGGTGCTGCCGCCAGCGTTGCTCGCGGAGCCACTGTCGGAGCCAATCGACGCGCCCGGTTGGCGCGTGGCGGGCCTGCGAGGTCGCGACCTGGCCGCCCTCGCGATCGCCGCCGTCGCGGTGTTCGGCGGGCTCGTGGCCTACATCGATACTGCCACCCTGGTGATCGGGTGTGGCCTCGGAGGGGTGGTCGGCCTGGCGATCCGCAACGGCTTCCTGGGGCCTGCATGGAGGCAGGCGGCAGTTCCGCTCGGCTGTGCGGTCGCCGTTCCGATCATCGCCCTGGGCTGGGGAGTGGGTGGCGCCAGTCCGGCCGCCACGGTGCTCTCCTCGGTTGGAGCCCTGCCCGCCGCGCACCTGCTGGCGTACCGCCACCCAGACCGGGCCTGGCGCAGGATCGTGTTCCTGCTGGCCGCCGGCCTGGCCATCATCGCCGTATCGTCGGTGGTCCTCTTCGAGGTCTCGAGCAGCGGCTGGTACGTATCGGGGCTGGCCGAGCGCTACCTGTTGATGGGGATGATCACCCTGGTGCCGGGCCTGATCGTTGCGTTCAGCGGCTCCTCTGCCGGCGGTGGGCGCATCACTGACCGCCTTGACACGCTCGTCGTCGGGCTCACCCCGGGCGCGGCGATGACCGTGCTGGTCCCGTCCTTCGGGGGAGTTCTGCTGGCGGCCTGGTTGATCGGGCTCGTCGCCTGGCGGCGCCTGACCATCACTCCCCTGCTCGGCCTGGCGCAGCGTACCCAGCGCCAGCGTGACCTTGCGGTGGTTGCCGTCGAGGCCGAACGCGCCCGCCTGGCCGCGGATCTGCACGACGACGCCCTGCAGGAGCTGTCCGCCCTGGTGCGACGCCTGGATGCCGCGGGCGACGCGGAGGGCGCCGACCTGGCACGCGGCGTCGCCGAGCGCCTGCGCACGATCACCTCCGACCTGCGGCTGCCGGTGCTCGATGACCTGGGCGCCGGCCCGGCCCTGGAGTGGCTCGTCGGCCGCGTGGGTCCGCTGGCCGATGGGCCGGTGGTCCTGGAACGCGTCGACTCCGACCGGCCACCGGCCGGCGTGGAGCTGGCCGTCTTTCGCGTGGCGCAGGAGGCATTGGCCAATGCCGTCAAGCACGGAAAGGCGCCGATCACCGTGCGCTATCGCGTGGCCGAGGACGGCGGCGTCTCGCTGAGCGTCGACGATTCCGGACCGGGCATCGATATGGGCGCCGCTGAGGCGGCGCTGCAGGCCGGCCACCTTGGCATGGCCAACATGCAACAGCGCGCCGAGCAGATCGGCGCATTGCTCGACGTGCGGCGCTGGCCGGCAGGCGGCACGCACGTCGCCATGGAATGGCGCCCCCGATGACGGATGCCGCCCCCTCCAAGGTCATCCGCGTCGCGATCGTCGATGACCACCCTGTGGTGCGCGCCGGGACAGCGACCATCATCGAAGCGGCGCCCGATCTCGTGCTGGCCGGCACAGCGGCGACCCTCGATGAGGCGGCACCCTTCCTGGACGCGGCACTGGTCGACGTGCTCCTGCTCGACCTGCGGCTCGGACAGGAGTTTGGGCTCGACGTCTTTTCGGCTCGGCCGAATCCGCTCCCCGCAATCGTGGTCGTGACCTCGTACGACTATCCGCAGTACGTCGACGCGGCCCTGCGCCTGGGCGCAGTCGGCTATGTGCTGAAGACGGCCCCGATCGACGAGCTGCTCGGCACCATCCGACGGGCGGCCTCCGGAAAGCTCAGCTTCGACGTGCGTCCCAGCGATCGGCGACGCCCGCTGAGCCTGCGCGAGCATGAGGTGGTGGTGGCGGTGGTCGAAGGTCTCTCCAACGACGAGATCGCATCGCGTCTCTCGATCTCGCCCAAGACGGTCGAATCGCACCTTCGACGCCTGTTCGAGCGGCACGGGCTTGCTTCCCGCACGGAGCTCGCCACGCGCGCGCTGCGTGATGGCTGGCTGGAAGTTCCGCCCGCCCACTGACACGCGCTAGACTCACGATCAGCCATGCCCGATGACGACCGCATCATCACCCGCACCCAGCTGCAGCCGACCCAGATCGATGTCGACCAGCAGCTGCTGCGCGACGAGGACCTGCTCAACGAGGAGCACCTGCGTCGCATGGACCAGGTCCTGCTCCGCCGCAATCTCGACCACGCTCGGATGTTCAGTCGCAAGCTCAGCCTTGAGCTGCAGCAGTACGTGCACCTCTATACGCCGGAGGCGAACGAGCTTCGCCGGCGAATCGAGACATACATGATCATGGAGCGCATGATCGAACGCGAGATGGCCCGCCGGCACACGTACTAGCCCATCGGTCCGGGCCGGTGCCCGGACGCAAATTGTGGATAGTCGACCCGCCCGGCGACCCCCGTGTGGATAACTCCCAGGCGGGATGCTGAACGCTGCGTGCCCGTCGGCGATCAGGGCCGCCCAGTGGTCCGGGGCCGGTACGCTCGGTTGGTAAGCGACCGAGCCTACGCGGGGCCTGCTGCCGGCTGTTGAACGCCCCGGGGGTCCGCTTCGCCGCCCTGCGGCTGAGCGCCAAGCACGGTCCGGACCCATGCCGCCAGGCGGGGCATCTCGTACAGCGAGAACGTCAGCCCGTGATCCGCCAGCTGGTCAGAATCCCAGCCGTTGAACTCGCGCCGTGCGGCAACTGCGCACATCTCGTCGTAGATCTCGGGCCATCCGACGTGTCTGCGGCGGTGACAGAACCGGATGAATTCGGCGACGTCGGGCGGTGGCACCTGGCGCTGCGAGGTGGGTTGAGCGGGTTCCGCGGCGGGCGCGGACGACCGATCGGGCATGGCCAACTTGCCTCCGAGTGATGTGGCGATGGGCTGGGCTCGGGATGCGGGACGCGAATGAGTGCCGATGAAAGATAGGCGTCGGCGGCGAATGCTACGCGCCTCGAACGGCATTGCGAAGGGGGTCTGTCCACCAACTTATCCACAAACGTTTCCACAGGGGCGG
Organism: Chloroflexota bacterium; assembly: GCA_040002615.1. Lineage (GTDB taxonomy): Bacteria > Chloroflexota > Limnocylindria > QHBO01 > QHBO01 > DASSCW01. The sequence goes on from JBDUEE010000009.1 coordinate 7,811, forward strand.
CAGAACCGATACTGCGCGCTCAGCGTGCAATTCATCGGCTGGGGAGCAGTCAAGCGCTCGCCATGTTCTCCGCGAAATCGCTGGCGTCGCCGACGTGCGGGCACGCCGAAGAAATGCCGGCCAACCACCCTCGGCGGGGCGTCCGACTGGACATCGGCCGTCACGGGTTGGAGCATAGGGGGTGACCGGACGGACCCCGGGCGCGGCCAAAGTTGCGGCCGCCACTCAGCTGGCAGGCGATGGAGTCGGTTGACGCCGCGGGTCCCGGTGCGTCCTGATCTCTCGCCCTCGCACATCGGACCCAAGCGTGCTCGTACCGATGAGTTTTACGGCGGTTCGTCGTTCGAATTGGCACGACGCGTTTTTTGCGTCAGCGACAGATGCCAGAGGAGGCACGATATGGACTGGAAGCTTGAAGTGGCAGTGATCCCGGTATCCGATGTCGATCGGGCGAAGCAGTTCTACAGCGAGAAGCTCGGCTTCAACGTCGATGTCGACAACACGATGGGCGAGAACTTCCGCAACGTGCAGCTGACGCCGCATGGGTCAGCCTGCTCCGTCACCATCGGCACCGGATTGACCCCGGGCCTTCAGCTATGCGTGGCCGATGCTGAGGCGGCTCGCGCCGAGCTCGCCGCGCGCGGCGTAGAGGTCAGCCAGATCCAGCATATCGAGGACGGTGTGTGGCACGACGGCCCGGCAGGCCCGTACAACACCTTCTTCTTCTTCAAGGACCCCGATGGGAACAACTGGGCGGTCCAGGAGAAGCCGATGTAGCGGTGATCGAGCTGAGTTGGTGCTGCGGCGAGGCACGGCAGTAGATTGCGCCGGTGAGCTTCGACGTTGCCGCGGAGGCGTACGACCGCTTCATGGGCAGGTATTCCGTCCTGCTCTCCCCACAGCTGGCCGATTTCGCCGGGGTGCGCGTCGGCCAACGCGTCCTCGATGTCGGATGTGGTCCGGGTGCACTTACCGCCGAGCTGGTCAACCGATTGGGGCCGGCGTCCGTGGCGGCGGTCGATCCCTCCGACTCATTCGTCGCCGCCGCGCGGGCCCGCTACCCGGGCGTCAACGTGCTGCAGGCGTCTGCAGAGCGGCTGCCGTTCCCAGACCACACCTACGACGCGGCCCTCGCGCAGCTGGTCGTGCACTTCATGGCCGATCCGATCGCAGGATTGACCGAGATGGCACGTGTGACCCGGCCGGACGGTGTCGTGGCCGCATGCGTGTGGGATCACGCCGGCGGCCATGGCCCGCTCAGCGGCTTCTAGGAAGCCGCGCGCGAGCTTGACCCGGGCGTCCGCGATGAATCGCAGCTCGCGGGCGCCCGCGAGGGGCACCTGGTGCAGCTGTTCGAGGTCGCGGGACTACGCGTGATTGAGGCGACGGTCCTTACGGTCAGTCTCGAGCACTCAACGTTCGACGAATGGTGGGAGCCGTTCACCCGCGGCGTCGGCCCGGCGGGTTCCTATGTGGCGAGCCTCGACAGCAGACGCCAAGCCGAGCTACGTGAAACCTGTCGCGCGCTGCTTCCCTGGCGACCGTTCGTCATCACGGCTCGTGCGTGGGCAGCACGCGGGCTCGCATGACGCCCGATCTGCCGGGACCTCAGGCGGCTGACGCGGGATCCAACGCTTGCCCGAGAGTGGCGAGGTCGCGGGGTCCCCAGTAGCGGCCGCCATCGATGTAGAGGCTGGGAGTGCCGTCCACCCCACTCTGCAGGCCGCTCTTTAGGTCCCGCGCAATGCGGACCTTGTTCGCGCCATCGGCCAGGTCCAACTCGAAGCGCTCCATGTCCAGGCCAAGCTCCTCCGCATACCGCCGCAGGTCGGCCGATTCGAGGCGCCGCTGATTGCGGAACAACAGGTCATGCATCTCCCAGAACCGCCCCTGACGCGCCGTTGCCTCGGCCGCTTCGGAGGCAGCTTGCGCATGCGGATGGATGCTGCGCAGCGGAAAGTGCCGAAAGACGACTTCGAAGGTGGCGCCTCCCGCCAGCAGATGAGTGATGTCACGCATTGCCGCGGCCGTATACGGGCACTCGAAGTCTCCGTACACGACCAGCTGGCGTCCCCCGCCCGCGCCACGGATATGGTCGTCTGCCTCGACCGCCACAGCGAGGTCGATCGTCATCGACGCGCCAAAGGACCGACGGTGCTCCATGGCCGTCGCGGAGGCCGGGCAGGATGCACGGCCGGCTCGAGCCTCTGCCGTTCCCAGCCTCCGAGGTCGGCACCCGCGCCCCATTCCCGCCATGGAAGCTCCGGCCAGGGCTCGTCCGCCTCGTCGCCGACTGTCTGCGCCTCTGCCGTGCGCGCGGTCGTCATGGAGGGCCCACGAACTCGCCGTCGAGCGGTAGGCCGGCGTCTTCCCAATCGAGCAGCCCGCCGGAATAGCGCCGCACGTTCCGATATCCGCGCCGGACGAGGTCTCGGTACAGGGCGACGCTGGAGAGGCAGTCGACGTTCGAGCAGTAGACGACGATCTCGTCGTCGGGCCGGACTGCCCGATACAGCTCGTCGGGGGAATCGAAGTGGATCGAACGCGGGATGTGCTTGGCGTCGTATGCCCACCGGTTGAGCGCCATGATCAGCCTGAAGTCATCGCCGCGGTCGAGCTTCGCCTTGAGCTCCTCGCGGCCGATGGTCCGGATCGGCTCCAGCCCCAGTGCGGCGTGTGGATGTGGCTGTTCCATGGCGGACAGATCATCCCGCAATTGCCGCCGCGCGGTGTGATGTCCCGGGAATGCGCGGACATCCGTCAATCCTGGGGACATCAGTCCACGTAGGGGCCGTTGTAGACAGGCAGCTCCCCGTACGGTTTCCCGGCCATCAGCAGGAAGCGAGTCCCCGCCTGCGCGTCCGTGATCGTGAGCGCAGCGCCCGGCCCCAGGACGGCAATCTGGGGAACGCTCGCGCGACGTCCGTTGGCGCCGAACGTCGCCTCGCCCTCCAGCATGTACACGAAGCCGTTGAAGTCCGCGGGAACGGGGGTCGTCACCGCACCCCCCTTTGGGAGCTCGACATCCAGGATCAGCCCGGGAGTCCCGAGCTCGACCGGAGAACCCTCCCCCACCAGGACCCGGAGGATGGCGTCGCCCTCGTGCCGCACCGGCACGTCCTCTGGATTCAGCAGCTGAGCGCTCGGCTCGGCCCCCTTGTCCTTGCGCGCCAGGTTTACCCAGAAGAGCACGCCGCGCATCTCGCTGCCGGCTTTCCCCTCACGCAGCTCGTCCTCGCCGATCCCTTCGGCATGCCATACGCCCTTGCCGGTTCGGAGTTTCAGGAGCGATCCGGTCTGCAGCCGTGCTCGCTCCATCGCGCCACCGGGACCCGTGCTATGACCCGTGCTGGCGGCCCCGCCAACCAGGTACCACAGGTTGTCGAACCCACGATGTGGGTGCTTGGTATCGAGGCCTGCTCGCTCAGGCGTGATGGGCACGACGCCCTCGTGAACCAGGATATACGGGTCCACCAGCTGG
>JBDUEE010000010.1:0-9732 GCA_040002615.1 Chloroflexota bacterium
GGTCATTGCCATGCAGCCGCCAATACGCCACGGACATCGCCACCAGGACCAGGTAGGCGCTGATCTGCGTCTCCGCATGCGCACCCACCGACTCGCCTGGGACCAGGGTGGTCTTCGTCGCGAAGCCGATCTGGAGCAGCACCCCGAGCGTGGAGCCGACCACCAGGGCGACCAGGCCGACCACTGCACCCAGCTGTGGAGTGGTCAGGTTTCGATAGCCGATGGCGGCCGCTTCGCGGACCAGCCACAGTACAAAGGAGACGATGCCCAGCAGGGCAAGCGAGCCGGCTACGGCGCGGAACGGCAGGTTGCCCGTCCACCAGGCGATGACATACAGGGGGACCGCGACCATGAGAAGCATGGACGTCCGGCTCACCCAGCGCTCGTCTCCGCGCCTCGGCGCGCTCCCACCGTAGCACCACAGGACGGCGGCCATGATCCCAAGCGTGATCCAGCCGATGGCGCCTGAGTGCAGGTGTGTCAGGAGCTGGTTGCGGTTCTCGAAGGTGATGAGCCCGATGCCCCGGGCCATACCCAGACCGATGGTGACAAGGAAGACGACCAGAGCCGTCTGAAAGAGCCAGCGAATCTCGCGGCCGTACCGAAGGGACTCCACCCTCTGCCTCCTTCGCTGCGGGGAGCGGCCCTGGGCGTCGCTGCGGCCCCGCACATGAAGATTCTAGGGACGCGTCAAGTCACTGACGCCGATCATCGACGGCGGATCCTCAAAGGTGCGGGTCCGTCATTTCAACTGGAGCGACTAACGTGGAGGAAGGGCCGATCTCGGCCTGATTCCTCCCCGGAAATTGCTGCGCCGCGAAACGTCCAGGGAAGTTAGGCAGGCATCTTCCCTGTTGGATGCCCGGGGTGAGACACAGGCGGTCAGGACCTGACGCGGCGTAACCAGGGACGGAAAGCTCATGCAACGCTGCATGGTCAGCGCCCTGGCCGAGATCACAGCGGTCGATATTGCCTGGCTCATGCCTCCTCGCCTTCGTCCTGGTCTTCGGCAAGCAGCCGATACATCTGCTTGCGGGAGTTGACCAAGATCTCTCGCGCGGCCTTGTTCGCCTCCGGCGAGCCCATGCGCTTGACCTGGGCTGCGGCGCCGATCAGGTGCATGGCCAGCTTCCTCACGTCGAGCGCTTCGTCGGCGACATCGGTGCCCAGGCCCGGATGGCGGGATAGGGGAGTGTCGCTGGCCGCCTGTCGGCCGGCATCGGTCAGGGTGTAGGTGCGTCGCCCGCCAACGTCTTCGCTGGTGACCAGGCCCTCGTCCTCGAGCAGCTGGAGGGTGGGGTAGATGGAGCCGGCGCTCGGGCGCCATCGGCCGTCAGTCCGGGACTCAAGCTCCTGGATGACCTGGTAGCCGTGCATGGGCCGATCCTGGAGGACGGCCAGGATGGCGAAGCGGACGTTGCCGCGCCGGACCGATCCGCCGCCTCCGCCGTGGAAGAGCCCCCGGAACCAGGGATCGAGGCCGCGACGCTCGGGCCGACCGGGGCGACTGGGTCGTCCGCCTGCGCGGCGGTGAGTGGTGTGTGTCATGTGGTTGTGTTGAACCTCGCGATGTTTGGTTGCGCTATGTCGCGCTGCGTCACGATATATCGCGATGTAGCTGTCGTCAAGTGGAGGCCGTCATGGCGGAGTGCAGTCAGTAGACCTCGTCATGTGAGCCGAGGTCGACCAGGAACGCCTCTTCACCCACCCATCGGAATACGACGCGTAGGTCAGCGTCGACACTGAAAGCCCAGTAGTCCTTGAGCTCGCCCCTGAGCTTGTGTGTGTGGAGCAGGGGGTCCTTCGGATCTCCCGCGAACCTCAGCAGCGCAGCACGGAGCATTGAAGCCTGCGGGTCGCGCAGCTTCTTTGCCCTGCGCAGGAGGTGGCCGGACGCGGAGAAGCGCAAGTCAGCGTCGCAGCTCGTCTAGGAGCTGGTTCACGTCGTCAAAGCGGGACGCGCCACCCGAGGCGTACTCGCCCTCCGCTTCCCGGATCTCGGATACGAAGACGTGCCGGCGCAGAAGGCTCAGCTCGCGCTGATCGCGCTCGTACCGATCCGGGCTGACGATATACGCCGCCGGTCGGGAGCGCTGGAGGATGACTGTTGGCTCGTCGGTCGCCTGGACGTCGTCGATGACATCCGCAACATGCTGGCGGAGGTCAGAGACTGGTACGGTCTTCATATCGGTCTAGTGTACGGTCATCCGTACATCTGTCAAGAGCACTCGAGGTGATCCGGTGCTCGCGATCGGGCACCTCGGCCGCGTAGACTCGACGCGTGATGACGAGAACCCGCCTCAGCCTGTTCTATCTCGCCGGCTACCTGACCGTCGCGGGCCTTGCCCTGCTGCTGGCGCCGACCTTCGCCCTCGACCTGCTGCTCTCGAACGGCAGCTATGGAGAGGTCTTCCCGCGAGTGGCGGGAATGCTGCTGCTGGGGCTGGCGGCGCTGATCACGCAGATCATTCGCCATCGGATCGAGGTGCTGTACCCGACCACCTTGGTCGTCCGCATCTTCTTCCTGGTGGTGCTTGCGTACCTGTTCGCGAGCAGCAGCGACCCGTTCTTCCTGGTCGTGTTCGGGATCGTGGCGCTGGGCGTGATCTTCACCGGCTACAGCTACCTGACCGAGCGCCGAAGCACCTAGCACGTCTCAGCCAATAGGGGGTCGACCATGTCCACACCGCGCGCGAAGATCATCGGCCCGGCCGACGGTAGAGCCGGCCGATTGCGCGGCATGGGCGTCCGCTTCATGGTCAGTGGCGAAGAGTCTGGTGGCGGCTTTGCGCTGGTGGAGCACCCGCTGGGCCCTCGCGCCCTGGCCGCCCCGATGCACCGTCATAGCCGTGAGGACGAGTACAGCTTCATCCTGGAAGGTCAGGTGGGCGCAAAGCTGGGAGCCGAAGTCGTGTACGGCGGGCCGGGGGACCTGATCTTCAAGCCGCGCGATCAGTGGCACACCTTCTGGAACGCAGGCGACACGGACGCGAGGCTGCTCGAGATCATCTCGCCAGCCGGTTTCGAGAGGTACTTCGAAGAGCTGGTCGAACTGTTCGCCGCGGGCGCGCCCGAGCCTGCTGTGCTCGCCGAAGTGGCGTCGCGCTACGGCCTGGAAGTCAATCCGGGCAGCATCCCGGAGCTCGTCGAGGCGCACGGCCTCAAGGTCTAAGGCCCGGGGAGCGGTGAGCAGCCAGCGCGTTTCGGCTGGAGCGACTAACGGGGAACACGAGCCGACTCGCGCCCGTAACCTCCCCAATAGTTGCTCCCAGGCGAGACAGCCGGGGAAGTTAGGACGCTAAGTTCCCCGTTCGTCGCTCGGGTTGAAACACCTTGGCGGGCGTTGCGCTCGCGGTACTCCGCCTAGTGCTTGCGGTCGTCCACCGCAAGGCCGCGCTTGCGGAGGCGGATTGCGACGGGAGTGACCTCGACCAGCTCATCGGTCCCGATGAACTCAATGGCCGATTCCAGCGTGATCGGCCGCGGCGGTGTCAGGCGCAGTGAATCGTCATGGCTGTGGGTGCGGATGTTGGAAAGCTGCTTTGACTTTGTGGCGTTCACGTTCATGTCACCGGGACGCGCATTCTCGCCCACGATCATGCCCTCATAGACCTCCACGCCTGAGCCGATGAACAGCTCCCCACGCTCCTCCAGGTTGATCAGCGCATAGGAGTTGGAGAGGCCGCTGCGGTCCGCCACGAGGACGCCGCTGGTCCGATGGGTCACGTCGCCGGCCCACGGCCCGTAGCCCTCACCCAGCTGGTGCATCAGGGCGGTGCCGCGTGTATCGGTCATCAGCTGGCCGCGGTAGCCGATCAGTCCGCGGACGGGGACGATGTACTCAAGGCGGGCGCGCCCGTCGGCATCGGTCGACATCTGCTCGAGCGAACCCTTGCGGCCTGACAGGGCCGCCTGCACGGGACCGATGAACTCGGGCGGAATATCGATCGTCACCCGCTCGTAGGGTTCGGTGGTGACGCCATCGCGCTCGTGGAGGATCACCTCCGGACGGGAGATTGTGAGCTCGTAGCCCTCGCGCCGCATCTGCTCGATCAGCACCGCCAGCTGCAGCTCACCGCGGCCGCGAACCTCAAACGTATCCGCGCTCTCCGTGGGTGAGATCTCGATCGCCACGTTGCCCAGCACCTCGCGATCCAGGCGCTGCTTGATCTGGCGGCTGGTGACGTACTTGCCGGCGCGTCCGGCGAGCGGCGAGGCGTTGACACCGAATGTCATGCGCAGCGTGGGCGCGTCCACGTCCAGGCGGGGAAGCGGGCGTGGGTCGTTTGGATCCGTGATCGTGTCGCCGATCGTCACTTCCGGCAGCCCGGCCACGGACACGATGTCGCCGGCGCTTGCCTCGGTGATGTCGACCCGGTCGATGCCGTGGGCGGTCTGCAGGCTGGTGACCGTGCCCTGCAGCGTGACCGTGCGGCCCGGCTGGATGGAGCCGGCCGTGTCGTCCTCCTCGGTGCGGACGACGGACACTCGCTGGCCGATGCGGATGGTCCCGTTCCGGATGCGTCCCACCGCCATGCGGCCGACGTACTCGTTGGCCGACAGGTTGGTCACAAGCAGCTGGAGCGGGTGACCCTCCTCGTGCACCGGCGGGGGAGTGACCTCCACCAGCAGGTCGAGGAGGGGCTTGAGGTCCGTGCCGGGTTTGCCCAGGTCACGAGTGGCGGTGCCGGCCTTGGCGTTGGTGTAGACCACCGGGAAGTCGATCTGGTGCTCATCGGCCCCAAGGTCCATGAACAGTTCGTAGACGTCGTCGAGCACCTCGGCCGGGCGTGCGTCGGATCGGTCAATCTTGTTCAGGGATACGATCACGGGCAGGTGCCGCTGCATCGCCTTGTGCAGGACGTAGCGGGTCTGGGGAAGCGGGCCCTCGGAGGCGTCCACCAGGAGGAGGACCGCGTCGACCATGAGCAGGCCGCGTTCCACCTCACCGCCGAAGTCGGCGTGGCCGGGGGTGTCGACGATGTTGAGCCTTGTGCCTTCGTAGTCCACCGTCGTCTGCTTGGCCAGGATGGTGATGCCCTTCTCGCGCTCCAGGTCGCCGGAGTCGAGCACCCGGTCTACGAGCGTCTCGTTGGAGCGGAAGGTGCCGGTCTGCCTGAGCAGCCCGTCGACGAGCGTGGTCTTGCCATGGTCGACGTGGGCGATGATCGCCACGTTGCGCAGGTCGTTGCGCACGACGAGGTTGGGGGTCTTCACGCTTGTCATGGGGAGGGGAATGGTAGCGCCGATGCCCATTCGCCTCTGCGCGCCGGCAATCAGCGGGAGCGCGCCGGCAATCAGCCGATTCGCGCAGTCCCGGTATTCACCTCATTCAAGGCAGATATGGTATCGGCAAGCTGGGCCAGATTCGACCACTGCCCATGCCTGCCGATGCATCGACCAATGCCGCAGCGTGCCCGTTGGGCACCGTGCTTCCCGACACCATATCCCCGCTGAATGGACGATCGGCTCACGAGGATCGGCCAGGCTTTTCGACGGTCCCTAGCTCGAAGTTGGAGCGACCTCCAGGCTGCCGAGCACCTGGTTGCCGTCTCGACGGAGGTTGGACAGTGTGACGCTCACGCTGACCCCGTCCGCCGCGGCGCACGTCGCCGCGATCGAGGCGTTCCCGAGCGTTGACGCCTGCCCGTCGCAGGTCCACCCGCTGTCGAGGGCAAGCTCCAGCAGCGCGGAGCCGTTGTCGATGGCCAGCTGCACCGTACCGCTCACGTCGGATGTCGTGCCGCTGAACGTCCCCTTCAGCTGATTGTCGTTGACCAGGCTTGCGACCACGCTGGCGTCAAACGTCGTCGAAGTTGCTGCGGTGCTCGTGGCCGCGACCGGGTGCGCTGCGACCCAGGTAGCCGACGCCCCATTTCCATTGCCGCTATTCGCGAAAGCATTCCAGCCCGGCTGCATCGGTCCAAACACCGTGAAGGCCGCGATGCCCAGGAACGCCACCCCCACCGCGTATACACCCACCTCACCAGCCATGCCCGGGATGGCGCTCACCAGCCGCCAGGCGAGCAGAAGCGTGACCAGTCCGCCGGCCACGCCATACATTGCCAGCGCCCATGGCTGTGCGGTGTCGCTGCCGGTCCCCAGGCCATGCAGGGTGCCGAGCAGGAAGACGGCAAACGACAGGTAATGAAACCGCCGCCACCAGGCATATCCAACCCAGCCGCGGACGTACTCGGAAGCCCACACCGCAACCAGCAGGTATGCCGCCGCGATCCCCATCGCGATCCACAGCGGGCGGTAATGCGCCACGAGCGGGAGGAGCACTTCGGCAGGCGTGAAGCCGGTGAACGGGTCGAGCAATACGGCCAGCGAATGGATGCCCGTGAAGACCAGCGCCACCAGCGTCACGAACTGATGCAAACCGTTTGTGATGAAGCGCGGCCACCGCTCGGAGTTCAGTTTCAACGAGAGCAGCAGACCAAGGGCGACCGACGCGGTCAGCAGCACGTATGCCACCAGGCCACCGACGCGGGCGACCTCCCAGGTGAGCGTGTGATCGATCGTCATGTCCAGTGGCCGATCCGCCACTCGCTGCCCCGCTCGGTCACGAGCAGCGCCGAAAGCCCGTTGCGTTCGAGGAAGTCCGAGCCGGCTGCGGGGCCCAGCAGCAGGGCCACCTTGGCAGCCACCTCCGCCTGGCGGCACGACGCGGCTGCCACACTCGCCAGGGCCAGGCCGGTATGTGCAGGCATCCCGGTTCGCGGGTCGATCAGGTGATGACGCAGCTCTCCGCCGACCTGCCATGTCCTGCGCTGGACCGATGACGTGGCAAGAGCCCCGGAATGCAGGCTGACCAGCCGATGCGCGCCGCCGTCGATCGCCACGTTCCAGGCCGCCTCGCCCGGCGGAACGCCGTGGATCGCCAGGTCACCTCCCGCATTGACGGCCGCGTACGGAAGGCCCATCTCGATGAGCAGTGCGAGCGCGGCATCGACCGCCATTCCCTTGGCGATGCCGCCCAGGTCGAGCGCGGTGACGGCGGGTAGTGTCACGGTCTGCCGCACCGCATCGAGCACCATGCTGCGCCATTCGCCGGGGTGCCAGTCCCGTGCGGGCTCGGCGGCTGTCCGTTGCGCCGGGAGGGCGTCGAAGGTGCGGTCGTAGCCCAGGTCCTCCAAGCGCTTGGCGAGCAGCGGATCGAAGAGCCCGTCGGTCGCCTGCGCGGCATCCAGCGCTGCCTGTGCGGCGGTGAACAGCACCGGGCCGACCTGGTGGGTGGTGCCTGCCGATGCGTTCAATGCCGCGAGCTCGCTGTCCGGCCGAAAGCGACTCAGCATCGCGCCCCACTCGGTGAACAGACGCTCCACCGTCGCGATGGCCGCGGGCTGCCCGTCCGGGATGATGGTTGTCACATCGGTGCCCATGGCGCGAAACGAGTGAGTCGCGGCGGGGGATTGGGCGGCCAGCGAGGGCATGTGGTCAGGAGCCGCCTGAGCGGAGGGTCGATGACCCGGTCCCACCACCCGATCCCAGGGATGGCTGCTGGCCGGCGAAGAATTGGCTCGGCGCCAGGTTGTCTCCGGCGGACGCTGCAGGTGATTCCGTCGGCCCGGTCGCCTGCTGCGAAGAACCCTGGGTGGCGGCGACCGCCCCGCCGACGAGCCACCACAGCGAAATGGCGGCTGCAACGGTCAGCGCGACGGTTGATGCCTTTAGCCGTCGCATTCGTTCATTCAGCCTGACGCGGCGTGCGTCCAGACCGCGCGGATTGATGCTGCCCATGCAGCACAGGATGAGGCCCAATTCTTAAGACATCGTGGGAATGAGGCTCTTGCTTTCTTCACCAACGGCCCTCGAGTTGCCCGGTCTTGGCCGCCAGCCCGGGGCGCGTTTCAGCTGGAGCGACTAACGGGGAAGAAATGGCAAATTCGGCATGTGGCTTCCCCAGGAGTTGCGGGTGAGTGCATCAACCGGGGAAGTTCGGGCTGCTTCTTCCCCGTTGGATGCTCGGCTCGTAACAACGGGCGGCGGCCACCAACGGCGCCACCCGCCAACGGCGGCGGCCGGCGCGAGCCCGCGAGCGGCTACCGGCTCGAGACGAGCTTGTGGATCTCCTCGGTGAGGCGGGTGTTCTCGCGCAGCAGCCGATCGAGGGTTGTCGTTTCGTGATAGTGGTGCTCGGCCACCGCCTGCTGGCGATCCTCCACCCGGTTCTGGCTGATGAGGATGAAGGTCGACAGGAAGATCGCCTCCAGGCTGACAATCATGGTCAGCAGGCCGAACGGGAACGGATCGAAGGCCGGCGCGAACTGATTGACCAGGACCCAGGCCCCAAACCAGACAACGTGGAGAGCCACGAACCGCATCGACCCGGCGAAGCTCGTGATCCAGTCCGCCAGCCGCAAGACGGGCGATGACTCGCGCACCGCTCGCTGCTCCGCCAGTACCGGGTCGCGGTTTGGCCTGATCGGGCATGCGGAGTCTCCTTCAGAGGTTACCGGTGGGAGCCGAAATCCCACCTCGCGGGACTGACGACGAAGGTAGGCCGATTCTGAGCCGATCCCTTACCCGAGGATGCGGGCGTCGCGGTAACCGGCCGACAGAAGCTCGCCGGAAGCGAATCGGTCCGGGCTGAACTGCGCCAGGCGGGGATCGGGATCGCCCATCACCAGCTCGGCCACCTTCTTGCCCAGCGCGGGCGCCAGCTTGAATCCGTGCCCGCTCGTCCCCGCATCCACGAACGCGCCGTCTGCGATCTCGCCGATCACCGGCTGCCAGTCCGGGCTGACGTCGTAGAGGCTCGCCCAGCCGCCCCGGGGCTGCGCATCGTTCAGCGCCGGGAACCGGCGGGCGACGGCCTGTACCAGGGCCAGCTCCTCGTCGCGGCGAATCCTGCCGTCGAACCGATCCGGGTCCACCTGATCGGATGCGTGCGTCCAGCCCATGAGGTACTGATCGGAGCCCTCTGGCCGGCAGTAGTAGCCGGTGACGAGGTCGCCATGCCCGATGCGCACAGCCTCCGCTCGATCGAGGTGGGCCAGCGCCACCACGTGGCGCTCGACGGTGAGTGGCAGTTCGACTCCTAGCTGTCGCGCAGTGGAGCGGTCCACGGACCGGCCGCGATGAGTAGGCGCTCAGCCTCGAGCTCCTCTCCGCTGGCCAGCCGCAAGGCTGCTCCGCCGCCAAGTCTTGGACGGATCTCGTCGACGGCGGTCTTGGCTCGCAGCGTGGCGCCGGCGGCGATCGCGCCGGCCATCATGCCGGCGGTGGTGCCGGCGGGATCGGCATAGCCAGCATCCACCTCGTAGGCACCGATGCCTATGCCGTCGAGCACGAACTGTGGAAACTCACGCGCCAGCTCGTCTCCGGCGTGCAGCTCCACCCGGATGCCGAGTGCGTTGAGGCGGGCGGCGTTATCGGTCACCTCTTGGACGTCCTGCGGTGGATGGAGGAAGACGAGTCCGGTCCGCCGATACCCCGCGTCATGGCCCTGCCCGATCTCCTCGAAGTCGGCCATCATCCGGATGCTGTCGCGCGCGGCCTCGGCCAGGAAGAGGTTCGTGTAGTACGCCCGACACACCCCGCTTGACAAGCCGGTGGGTCCGCCCGCTGGAGTCAAGCGCTCCAGCACTGTGACTTCCGCACCGGCATGAGCCAGGTGATAGGCGGCGCTGGCGCCATGGATCCCGGCGCCGATGATGGCAACGTCGTGGCCACGAGCCATATCCAGATCAGTCTTCACCGAACTGATTCTAGGGCGGCGCCTACGGC
>JBDUEE010000011.1:0-25225 GCA_040002615.1 Chloroflexota bacterium
CGGAACGTGCTCGAGCCCCTCAACGCGTGCTGGGCCAACCAGCCAGAGCAGCCAGCTGGTCATGGTGGCGCCGGCATGGAAGAACCAGGTTCGCATCAAGCCTGGGCCGATGCGTCCGCGGCCGCGGGCCGGGCGCGCACCGGCACGTGCGTGACGATCTCCTCGACGGAGGCATCCACGCTGAGCTCACCGGTATCGATCACCAGCGCGTCATGCGCCTTGCGCAACGGAGCCACAGCCCGCCCGGAATCGGCCGCGTCGCGCTCCTCGATCTCATGCAGGTACCGCTCGAAGCGATCGGCACGCCCCATCTCCGAGGCGCGCCGCGCGGCCCGCACCGCGGCGGTGGCGGTCAGGAACACCTTGAGCGTGGCGTCCGGCAGGACCACGGTGCCGATGTCGCGGCCGACCATTACCGTGTCCTGGTTACGCGCCACGGCACGCTGCAGATCGAGCATCGCGGCCCGCACGGCGGCGTGGCGGCTGACGCCGCTCACCGCCCGGTCGACGCGCGGCGTGCGCGCCTCGCGGGTCACGTCTCGCCCATCGAGCAGCACCGTCTCCCGGCGATCCGTCTGCTCGGGCAGCGGCCGGCGGACCTCGATCCGCACCTCGGTCGCCAGCCGGCCGAGCGCCGCCTCGTCGTCCGGCGAGATGTCGCGCTGCAGCGCGGCCAAGGTCAGCGCCCGGTACATGAGGCCGGTGTCCACGAAGGTGGCGTCGATGCGCTGCGCCAGCCGATGCCCGATCGTGCTCTTGCCCGATCCGGACGGACCATCGATGGCCACCGCCAGGACCCCCTCGGGAGCGCGGCGGGCACGTCGGTCGCGCGGAGCACGCACGCGGGGTGGGCCAGGTGCCTGGCCGATCAGGGCCGCGACCTCCCTGGCGGACAGGGCTCGCCATTGGCCGGTCGTCAGGCCCTTGACCGTCAGCGGGCCGAGCCGCACGCGGACCAGCCGCGTGATGCGCATCCGGACCGCGCTGAACAGGCGACGCACCTCCCGCTTGCGGCCCTCGCCAACGCGGACACGCAGCCAGGTGCCCGTCTCGCCGGGCTCGCGCGCCACTTCCCGGGGTGGCGCAGCGGCCCGCGCGGTGAGCAGGCGCGCCGGCCCATCCTCCAGCATCACGCCATCCAGCAGCGCCACCAGTTGGTCGGGATGCGGGGGGCGGTCGACCAGTACGGCGTACTCGCGCTCCATCCCATAGCGGGGATGAAGCAGCCGGTTGGCCCACGCCCCGTCATTGGTCAGCACCATCAGCCCCTCCGAGTCGACGTCCAGCCGGCCGGCGGGCCACAGCCGCGAGCCGGCGGCCTCGGGAACCTGGTCGAGGAGATGGACCACGCTGCGGCGTCCTCGCTCGTCGTGGGAGGAGGAAACGAGACCGGGGGGCTTGTGGACGGCGAAGTGCAGCGTCCCCTCCGCCCGGCCAATCCGCCGGCCATCGAGCGCAATCGCATCGGTCTCAGCGTCGGCCGACTCGCCGATATGCGCAGTCCGTCCGTTGACCGTGACGCGCCCTTCCTGGATCAGGGTCTCGGCTCCGCGGCGTGACGCCACACCGGCGCGGGCCAGCAGCTTCTGCAGGCGCTCAGCCGGCATCGGCCCCATCCGCCAAGGCGGTCAGCGCCGAAAGGGCGGCCGCATCGCTCGAGAGTGGGGGCAGGTCGTCGAGAGAGGTCAGCCCGAAGCGCTCAAGGAAGGTGAAGGTCGTGCCCAGCAGGACCGGCCGCCCCGGCGTGTCGCGGCGTCCAACCTCTACGATCAGTCGCCGGTGGAGCAGCGAGCGGATGACGTAGTCCGAATCCACTCCGCGCACGCGCTCCACCTCGGAGCGAGTGCACGGCTGCCGGTAGGCAACAACCGCCAGGGCTTCCAACCCGGCGGTGGTCAGGCGGGTCTCCTGGCGCGCCGCGTATTCGGCAAGTCGTGCCCCAAGCTCGGGGGCAGTGACCAGCTGCCACTCCTGGTCGTTGCGCTGCAGGCGCAGGCCACGACCATCCTCGGCCAGCCGCTCGGCAAGATCCGCCAGCGTGCCCTCGGCCTGGAGAAGCGGCACGCCGCCCAGCTCAGCCAGCTCACCAGTGCTCAGCGGCCGCTCGGCGATGAACAGGATCGCCTCGAAGTAGGCCTCCAGGTCCCCCAGGTCAGGCGCATCGGTCATGACCTGGCCTCGTGACCGATTGCCTGCAGCAGGATCGGCCCGAACAGCTCGTGCTGCTGAACGGTCACTTGCCGCCGGCGGACCAGCTCGAGCATGGCGAGCATCGTCACCGTGACCTCCGTCCGGCTGCGACAGGCGGCCAGCACGCGCTGCAGGACGACCTGTCCCGCGCTGCCCATGGCCGTGCGCAGTGCGGCGATCTGCATCGCGATGGTCACCTCGCGCGGGACGACCTCCGCCGGTGGCGGCGCCGGCTCCGGGATGGCGGCCAGCCGCTGCAGGGCGTCCGCCAGGACAGAAGCAGGCAGCGGATCCGAAGGCGCCTCGGGCAGATCCGCCTCGCGCGGCTCGCGGCGGAACGCCGGCCGCACCATGTCCCACTCGGCCAGGACCCGCGCCGCATCGCGCAGCGCGCGATATTCGATCAGCCGCCGCCGCAGCTCCTCCTCGTCCGGCTCGTCCTCGGCAACGAGGCCGGCCTCCAGTGGCTCGCCGGGGAGCAGGCGCCGTGATTTCAGCAGGATGAGCTGGGACGCCATCGCAACGAAGTCAGCCAGCTCGGCCGCGCCGACCGGATGACTGGAGAAATGCTCGACGTAGGCATCCGCCATTTCGGCCAGCGGCACGGTCAGCACGTCCAGCTGCCGCGACTCGATCAGCTGCAAGAGCAGGTCCAGCGGACCGGAGAAGACATCCAGCCGCACCTCAAACGGCGACGCCTCGACCTCGATCGGGATGGGCTGCAGCGGCATCGTCGCTCAGGATGCCTCGTCTGCAGCGGCAAAGGCGGCGGCCAACGACGCATCCGCCGCCGCCGCCGCACCGCGAATGAAGGCAACGACGCGGTCGGAGCAGCCAACGCGCGCGGCAGCATCGGCCGACAGCTCGGCGTGGTGCAGGTAGAGGTAAAAGCCATGGCGCCACGAACTCCCTTCGGCGGCGCCCAGGCGGCGAAGCATCCCCGGCGCCGCACCCTCCAGCAGCACTCCGCCGATCCGGTGCCAGAGCCGCATGCGATGGCCCTTGGCGGCATCGTGCAGCAGGGCGGCGGCCAGCAGGTCGGCATCGTCATGTCCGGCATCCGTCAACCGTCGAACCACGTCCAACGCGTGGCGCCGATCGGCGACCGGCATGGCGGCGAACAGCGGCCAGGCAACATCGGGCAACAACTCGCGGGCAAGCTCCTGCTCGTCCGGCGATACGCGGGCGCGCACGTGCCACAGGAACTGCTCGATCCTACGCACCGGTCAGGGCGCGCGTGATGGCGCTGGCCGCCGAAAAGAGCCAATCCAGCGGGCTCGCGCCACCGGTGCGCGGCAGCAGGATCAGGAGTAGCAGCACGATGACGCCATAAGGCGCATAGCGCTGGACGGTCATCGCCGTGCGCAGGGGCAGGAATGGCAGCACCAGGTTGTAGCCGTCCAGGGGTGGAATCGGCAATAGGTTGAACAGTCCCAGGATGATGTTGAACTGGACGATGCCGATGACCAGCTGCCAGGTGAATCCGCTCGGGTCCCCCAGCACGCCCGCCAGATCCGCGGCGCGGAACGCCACAGCGGCAACCAGCGCCACGACGAGGTTGGCCAGCGGTCCAGCGGCCGCCACATAGGCCATCCCGATCCGCCCCGGACGCAGCGCGTAGGCGTTGACCGGCACCGGCTTGCCCCACCCGAAGCCCGCAATCAGGAAGAAGAGGGCGCCCATCGGGTCGATGTGGTTCACCGGGTTCAGGCTGACCCGGTTGAGGGCGCGGGGGCGATGGTCGCCAAGCTGATCGGCGGTGAAGGCGTGCATGAACTCGTGGAAGGTGATGCCGACCACCAGCGCGACCAGCAGCGCGATCAGCTGTGGTGGCTCAAGCCGAAGGAACAGCATCTAGGCCAGCTCCGGCAGCAGCTCGCGCAGCACGCTGACCAGGCGGGCGGCGCCGATTGGGCCCATGGCCAGCACCTCCTCGTGGGTGACCTCGCCCTCCATGTCCGGCGTGGCCTTGTTGGTGATCAGGCTGAAGCCCAGCACCCGAACGCCACCATGTCGCGCGACCAGCAGCTCATGGACTGTCGACATGCCGACCGCGTCGGCGCCCAGCATGCCCAGCATGCGCAGCTCTGCGCGTGTCTCGTAGGCGGGACCCGACAGCATCAGGTAGACACCTTCGCGTAGCTGCACGCCGGCGCGCTGACCCGCCGCCCGCGCCAGGTCCCGCAGGTGAGCGTCCCATGCATCGGCCATGGCCAGGAAGCGTGGCCCGAAGCGGTCCAGGTTTGGCCCCAGCAGCGGGTTCTCGCCGGATAGGTTGATGGTGTCCGATATCAGCATCACGTCGCCCGGGTCGAACTCGGGGTTCACCCCGCCGGCGGCGTTGGTCAGCACCACGGTCTGGATCCCCAGCGTCAGGACTGCCCGCAGCAGCAGGGTCGCCTGGCGATGGCTCCAACCCTCGTAGGGATGAGCGCGACCGGAAAGCGCCAGCACGGTCGACCCGGCTGCGCGTCCCGCGATCAGCTCTCCGGCATGGCCCTCCACCTCGGAGCCGGGCACGTTCGGGATGTCGCGGTACGGGATCCGCAGGCGTGGCTCCGGGTCCAGCAGGTCCACCACTCCGCCAAGCCCGGAGCCGAGTACGAATGCCAGCCGCGGCTGCGTCAGCTCCGGAACCGATGCCAGGCGCTCTGCGGTGAAGGCAGCCGCCTGGTCGATACGGCGCTCCAGCTCGGCGCCGTACAGCCCGTCGGGCAGCGCGCCCCGGCGGACCGGCTCCACCTACATCCGCTCCAGGAGCTCGCGCTTCTTTGCCTCGTACTCCTCCGGGGTGATGAGGCCCTTGTCACGCAGGCCGGCCAGGCTTTCCAGGGTTGAGGCCAGCTGGCTCGTCGGCGACGGCGCCGGCGCGGGCGCGGGACCGGCAGGCGGCGTGGAGGCGGGCTCGTTGCGCACCTCCGAGACGCGATCGGAGCCGGCGCGGGGCGGCATGGCCTCGGCGCGCTGCATGGCCGGAAGTGGGGCTGGTCGCTGCGTCGGCGGAGGGGCAAGGTCCGGAAACTCAAGGCGCTCCTTCTGGTTGAGCATGGCGACCTTGAATTTCACCGGCTCGGCAAGCATCGGGAAGTCATTCAGCATGCCGGTCTCGGCGGCCTCCGAGGCGGTCAGGATATCGAGCGTGCCGTAGTCAAAGATGCGGCCGATCCAGCTCTGCGTGAGCCGTGCGTCGTTGACCTTCTCCAGGCTGGAGTCGCCCATCTCCTTGTTGAAGATGCCCTGCGACTTGATCACGCGGCGGGTGGTGATCAGGAATTCCTGGTTGCGCCACGACCAGATCTTCAGGCCGATGTAAGCGAGCGACACCAGCAGGGCCAGCAGCGCCACGATCTGGACGATGCCGTCAAGATCCTTGAGATCGCTGGTCGTGGCCCAGATCAGCAGGGCAAGCGACAGGATGGCGCCGATGACGAAGGTCCACGTCTCGGCCACCACGGCGAACCAGTGCTGTCGGCTCTCAAAGACGACCTCCTCGCCACGGCTGAGGAGGCTCCGCGCGTAGCTCATCGAGTCCGCTCCCCTGCTGCTCGGGCTCTACGCGATCAGGCCCGCGGGTGCGCCCGCGTGTAGACCTCGCGCAGCCGCTCTCCGGTGAGGTGCGTGTAGAGCTGGGTGGTGCTGATGCTAGCATGGCCGAGAAGGGTCTGGACCACCCGCAGATCGGCTCCACCCTCCAGCAGATGGGTTGCGAAGCTGTGCCGGAAGGTGTGCGGCGAGACGTGGACCTTCACACCCGCCTGCTCCGCCCAGCGGCGCACCAGCCGCCACACCGATTCGCGTGCCAGGCGTGCGCCGCGCTGGCTGACGAAGACCGCTGGCGTGGGCCTGCGCGTGGTCCAGGTCGCGCGCGGACCGGTCATGTACCGATGCAGCCGCTCGCGCGCCGGCTCGCCCATCGGCACACGCCGCTCGCGGTTGCCCTTGCCGATGACCCGGACCTGGAGGCCCGCCAGATCGACCCGATCGGTGTCCAGGCCGGTCAGCTCACTGACCCGCAGCCCGCAGGCGTAGAGCAGCTCCAGGATGGCTGCGTCCCGAATGCCCACCGGATCATCGGTGGCGGGCGCGTCCAGGATGCGCGCCACGTCGTCGGGGTCGAGCACATCGGGCAGGTAGCTGCCCGGCCGCGGGCTGTCGAGCAGCGCGGCCACGTCCCGCTCGGCAATGCCCTCGCGCAGCGCGAAGCCGTAAAAGCTGCGGATGGCCGCCACCTTGCGCGCCTGGGTGGTTGGCCGGCGTCCCTCCCGCCGCAGCCGATTGACGAACGCCCGCACCGGCTCCGGATCATTGCGCCAGGCATTGCCCGCATCGTGGGCGAACTGCGCCAGGTCGCGACGGTAGGCGGCCACGGTCAGCGGTGACAGCCCGCGTTCGACACGCAGTTCCAGCAGGAAGGCGTCGACGGCCTTGCCCAGGGCAGGATCGGGGAACGTCACCCGGCCGCCGCGCGGAGCAGAGCATCGGCAGCGGCGCGTGCCTCGTCGCCGGCGTCGTCACCGGCCAGCATGGCCGCCAGCTCGCGGGAGCGGCCTTCGGCGTCCAGGATGGAGGCGTCCGCCACGGTGCGGCCATTGATCGTGCGCTTGCCGACGTGGATGTGCGTATCGGCAAAGGCGGCCACCTGCGCCAGGTGGGTAACGCAGAGCACCTGGTGAAAGGCCGCCAGGGCGCGCAGCCGCTCTCCGAGCGCCGTCGCGTGGCGTCCCCCGATCCCGGCGTCCACCTCGTCGAAGACCAGCACCGGCGTCTCGTCGGCGGCGGCCAGCACAACCTTGAGTGCCAGCGACAGACGGCTGGCCTCGCCCCCCGAGGCGATGCGCGCCAACGGGCGCGGCGGCTCTCCGGGATTCGGCGCAAAGGTGAAGATGACCCGGTCACATCCACCCGGCCCGATCTCCGTCGGCTGCAGATCCACGCCGAACGCGCCCGCGGGCAGCCCCAGCGGCGGCAGTTCGGCATTGACACGCGCGCCGAGCTCGCCGGCCGCGAGCGCCCGTCCCACACTGAGCGTCGCGGACGCGTTTTCAAGGGCCGCGCGCAGCCGCGTCTCGTCGGCCCGCAGCCGCGTGCGGGTCGCCTCCTGGTCCTGCAGCCGGGACAGCTCGGCGGCCGACGACTCCCCAAAGGCGATCACCACTTCGAGCGACTCACCGTATTTCCGCTTCAGGTCGTAGATCAGCGCCAGCCGCTCCTCCACCGCCGCGCGGCTGGCCGGATCCAGGTCGACCCGCTCCCCGAGGTCCGCCGCATCGCGGGCGAGCTCGGTGGCCTCCGCCTCCAACCCGGTCGCCCGCGCCTCCAGCTCCGCGAAGCGCTCGTCGTCGACCGGCGCCTGCGCCAGCTCGGCGCGGGCGGCCTGCAGCGAGTCCAGCGCGCCTGATTCGTCCCGCAGCGCCCGCACAGCAGCGTCGGCTGCCCGAGCCAGCGCCTCCGCGTGCGTGGCGGCGCGCAGCTCGCGCTCAAGCTCCTCGTCCTCGCCGAGTCGCAGTCCGGCCGATGCTATCTCGTCGGCCTGGTGGCGCAGCAGCTCCACCCGGCGCGCCAGCTCATGCGCGTCGGTCAGCATCTCCGCCGATTCGGCCACGGTTGCGCGCCAGGCACGGTGCGCCGCGTCGACGGCGGCCAGCGGCTCGTTGAGCTCACCGAAGCGGTCGAGCAGGGCCAGCTGACGATCGGCGGCCAGCAGCCGCTGCTGCTCGTGCTGGCCGTGGATCTCGGCCAGCCGCTCACCGAGGGAAGCGAGACCGCCGACCGTGACGCTGCGATCGTTGACCCGCACCAGCGAGCGGCCGTCAGCACCGACCTCGCGGCGCACGATCGCCATGCCGTCCCCGGCCGCCAGCACGTCGGCCAGCGCGTCATCCTCGCCGGCCAGCACACCGTCGAAGACCGCCTCGACCCGCGCCGCATCGGTCCCGGTCCTGACCAGGTCGCTGGTGGCGCGGGCACCCAGCGCCAGCGCCAGCGCATCGACGACCAGCGACTTGCCCGCTCCCGTCTCGCCGGTGAGCACAGTGAAGCCACGCGAGACCGGCAGCCGCACGCGCTCGATGACGGCGAGGTTCTCGACTGTGAGCTCGGTCAGCGACATCGGGCCAGGTCCAATCGCTCAGTACGGCAGCCGTGAGGCCTTGGTACGCAGCAGGTCATAGAACGGCGTGGCGCCGGCAGGCTCGACCAGCCGCAGCGGCACGTCCAGCGCTCGCACCTCGACCCGGTCGCCTACCACCATCGGCAGGTCCCATTGCCCGTCGATCGAGACCACCGCACCGGTGGGCGCGCTGCGCAGCGTCATGGTCACCACGTGCTCCTCGCCGGCCACCACGCTGTGCAGGGAGGTCAGGTAGGCGGCCACCGGCGTCACGATCACGTTGCGCAGCCTGGGGTCCAGGATCGAGCCGCCCGCGCTGAAGGAGTACGCCGTCGAGCCGGTTGGGGTGGCGACCACCACCGCATCGGCCACGTAGGTGGCCAGATGGCTGCCACTGATCTCGACCTCGATCTGGATCATGCGCACCCGCGCGCCCCGCGCCACCACGACCTCGTTCAGGCACGAGTGGCTCTCCCGGGTGCCGTCCTGTCGAATCAGCGTGGCCTGGATCCGGAAGCGCTCGTCGAGTGCGTAGTTTCCACTGGCCACCTGGTCCAGGGCGCTCTCCAGGTCATCGGTTTCGATCTTGGCCAGGAAGCCGATCCTGCCCAGGTTCACGCCCAGCGCCGGCACTCCCTGGTCGCCGATGGCGCCCGCGGTGCGCAGAAAGGTGCCGTCCCCACCGAGCACGCAGACCACGTCGCTTCCCTGGCACATGGCCGCGATTCGCTCTCGGTCCTCCGCCGCCGCCTCCCAGGCCTCGACGCCGTGCTGCTCGCACCAGGCCTTGGCACGCGCGAGCACATCGCGTGCGGCGGGATCGGTCGGGTTGTAGGCGAGGCCGACTCGCATCTACTCGTCCGGCGTCCGCGCCGTTGCCTGTCCCAGCCGGGCGGCGATCTCGGCGACCTGCCGCCGCAGCGCCGAGATCTCGCTGGCCAGGTCGTCCTGTACCGCGGCGTACGAGCGATCCAGGCCGGCCGCGATCAGCGCTCGCATCAGGCTGGACGGCGAGACCCCGCGCGCCCGGGCCGCCGCCTCGACCCGCGCGAGCAGTGCATCGGGCATCCGCAGCGAAACGATCTGGCGCATGGTGTCGGTCGCCGGATCATGGACCGGGGCGCTCAGCACCTCGAGCCCCTCGAACCCTACGCTGAGTTGCTCTCCCGCCGGCCGACCGCTCCGTTTTCTCATGCCGTGGCGCATCGTAATACGCCGGACCTAGGCCGATGGAGCCGTGAGCACCCCAATCCGCTGCTCCAGCGCCTCTGGCGCCGTGCCCGGCGGCCCAGCCAGGTGGGCCAGGAATTCGATGTTGCCGTCGGTCCCGGTGATGGGTGAGCGCATCAACCCGATGATGCCGAAGCCAGCCGCGGCTGCATCCACGGCGAATTGCATCAAGACGGAGGCGTGAATGGCCGGGTCGCGTATGACGCCACCGCGCGGGATGGAACCCTTGCCGGCCTCGAACTGCGGCTTGACCAGCGCAATCAGCGTCCCGTTGGGAGTGAGCAGCTTTCGCACGGCCGAGAGCACCAGCCGCAGCGAAATGAACGAGAGGTCCAGGGTCGCCAGCTGTACGGGCTCTGGCAGCGCCTCCAGGGTGCGGAGGTTCGTGCGCTCCATGCTTACCACTCGCGGATCGCGGCGGATGCGGTCAAGCAGCTGGGCCCGACCCACGTCGACGGCGTAGACCCGGCTGGCGCCGCGAGCAAGGAGCACATCCGTGAACCCGCCGGTCGAGGCGCCGGCATCGAGGGCAATCACGCCCGCTGCATCTATGCCGAATGCGTCGAGCGCCGCGGCCAGCTTGTCGCCGGCTCGACTGGCCCAACGCGGCCGCTGGCGGATGGTCAGCTGCGCATCGGTGGGCACCAGGTTCCCGGGCTTGAGGCTGCGGCCCCGACCTTCCAGCTCGACTTCGCCGGCGAGCAGCATCGCCTGGGCTGCGGCCCGGCTGGGCGCCAGGCCACGCTCGACGAGCAGCTGATCAAGGCGGACTCTTGGCACGAGGCCAATCGTACGGCCGGCCGACGGACGAGGGTGGCGGACTGGCTTGGCCGCTAGGCCGCGCTGACGCCCTCGACAGGAGCAGAGTCGGCATCGCCCCCAGAGTCCTCGGCGCCCAGGCTGAGCGCGTCTCTCACCTGGGCCAGGATCCCCTCGACGTCGATGCGCTGCTGGCGCCGCAGGTCTTCGACCGCGCCGTGGTGCACGAATCCTTCGCGCAGCGCGATCTTCAGCAGCGGAACGTGCACGCCGGCACGGTTGAGGGCATCCAGCACCCCGTCGCCGAAGCCGCCCATGGCCGCCGACTCCTCGGCCGTCACCACCAGGCGTTTTCCTGCGGCCTGTCCGGCCAGGCAGGCCTCGTCCAGGGGCTTTGCCCATCGGGCGTTGATCACGGTCGCGCGGATCCCGTGGTCGCTCTGCAACGTATCGGCCACCGCCAGGAGACGCTGCACGATCGGCCCGAAGCCCACCATCAGCAGATCGCCGCCCGAGCGCAGGATCTCGGCTTGCCCGATCTCCAGCGGCTCACCCATCCGATCAGGCAGGTCCTGGCCCGGATCCCGCGGATAATGGATCGAGATGGGGCCGTCATGACGGAACGCGGTGACGACCATGTCGCGCAGCTCCTGCTCGTCCCTGGGCGAGCCGATGACAAGGTTCGGCAGTGAGCGCTGCGCGGGCAGGGTGAACATGCCCTGGTGGCTCGTCCCGTCCTCACCCACCAGCCCGGCACGGTCGATGGCCAGCAGGACCGGCGCGTGGTTCTGGCACACGTCGTGGACCAGCTGGTCGTATGCCCGCTGGCTGAAGGTCGAATAGAGCGCCACCACGGGCCGCAGGCCGGCGAGCGCCATGCCGGTCGCCATCGTCACCGAATGCTGCTCCGCGATGCCGACGTCGAAGAAGCGGGACCGATGGCGGTCAGCGAAGCGCGACAGGCCGGTGCCGGTGGGCATGCCGGCGGTGATGGCGCAGATGCGGTCATCGGTCTCTGCCAGGCGCACCAGCTCCTCGACGAAGGTCTGGGTGTACGTCTTGGGCTTGCGCTTGGGAGCCGACTCGGCAGGGAGCGGCTCTTCCGTGGGATCGATCAGGGTCAGGTCCACCGGTGGAAGGCTGGCGCCATGAAACGAGACACTGTCCAGCTCGGCCGGTGCATAGCCGCGGCCCTTGACCGTCTTGACGTGCACCAGCACCGGGGAGCGCAGGGCGAAGGCTCGTTCAAAGGTGCCCTCCAGGTCGGCCAGGTCGTGGCCGTCCAGCACGCCGATGTAGGTGATGCCCATGTCCTCGAAGAAGCTGACCGAGGCCCATGAGCGTTTGAAGCCCTCCTTGGCCCAGGACAGGAGGGAGTACAGCGGCCGGCCGAGCAACGGCACCCGTGGCAGCGTGCGGATGGTGGCCGACTTGGTCTCCTGGTAGGCGCGTGTCAGGCGCAGCTTGTTGAGCCGTGTCGACAGGCCACCAACAGAAGGGCTGATGCTCATCTCGTTGTCGTTGAGCACGATCAGCAGCCGATGGCGAGCGTGGCCAAGGTGGTTCAGCGCCTCGAGCGTGAGGCCCGTTTGCAGCGCCGCATCACCGACCACCACCGCGATGCGCTGGCGACGCGCCGGATCATCCAGGGCGCGCAGGTCTCTCGCCGCGGCCAGCCCGATCCCGATGCTCACCCCCGTGCCCGCATGCCCACCATCGAACACGTCGTGCTCGCTCTCGCTGCGGCGGGGAAAGCCGCCCACGCCGTCAAGCTGGCGCAGCGTGTCGAAGCGGTCGGCCCGGCCGGTGAGCAGCTTGTGGACATAGGCCTGGTGGCCGGTGTCCCACACCAATCGATCGCGCGGCGTATCCATCACGCGGTGGAGCGCCAGCGTCAGCTCCACGGTGCCGAGCGAGCTGGCCAGGTGTCCGCCCGTGTCGTGCACGGTCCGGATCATCTTGGAGCGCAGCTCGTGCGCCAGGGTCGCCAGCTCGATCTGGCTCATCCCGCGCAGCTGCGCGGGATCGGTCAGGGTGTCGAGAATCGCCATGCACTGCTCCTGGGCTCTGATGGCGCGCGAAAGTATAGGCCGCTGCTCATGACGCACTCGACCCCGGGCTCGTTGCGGTCAGAGCCCCTTCGCTAGGTTTCAGCTTCGACCTCGCCGGGCTCCGCGACCAGGCCTCGTCCCAGCTGCGAGATCGTCAGTTCCGCGTCGCGCAGGCGCCCCTCGCAGGCCGCGTGCAGCTCCAGGCCACGGCGATACAGGGCGATCGACTCCTCCAGAGGCAGGTTGCCGGCCTCCAGCGACTGCACGATGCGCTGCAGCTCGCCGACCAGCTCGTCGAACGGTTTGGCCGCGAGGTCATCGGCAGGCGGGGCAGTTGGTGTCGCGGCATCGGTCATGGCAGCAGCTCCTCAGCGTCGGTCGCGTCGCCCTCGACGCGTGTGGTGAGAGTACCGCGCGCCAAGGTCACCGTCAGCGCATCACCAATGGCGGCCTGTGCAGGGTCGCGTACCACCGTCCCGTCCGCCAGCCGCGCCACCGCATAGCCGCGCTCCAGCGTGGCTGACGGCGAGAGGGCACGGAGCGCGTCCGCCAGGGAGATCAGGGTCGCCCGCTCCCGCGTGGTGCGTACCCCGAGCGCCCGATGCCCTCGGTCGACCAGGTCGGCCGCACGCTGCCGCGCGGCGGCCACGTCCGGTGCCAGGCGGGCCAGCGCGCGACCTTCCTCCGCGACATGGCGCTGGCGCTGAGTCAGGGCCGCCACGAGGGCGGTCGATCCGCGGTCTCGCAGCCGCGCCAGAATGGTGGGGAACTGGGTTCCGTCCGGCGCTGCCTGCTCCGCTGCGGCGCTCGGCGTCGGCGCGCGGACGTCCGCCGCAAAGTCAGCGAGGGTGACGTCGCTCTCGTGGCCAACGCCCACGATGATCGGTACCGGGCTCGCCGCCACCGCGCGCACCACGCGTTCGTCATTGAACGACCACAGGTCCTCCAGCGAACCGCCACCGCGGGCCAGGATCACCAGATCGAGCGCCTCCTGGGCGTAGACCCGCTGCAGAGCGCGCACGATCGCGCCGGCAGCGGTGGGACCCTGCACGATCGTCGGCGACAGGATCAGGTGGGCCAGCGGGTAGCGGCGCCGCATGACGTTTCCGATATCGCGCCATACCGCGCCGACCGGCGATGTGACGACCCCGATCCTCCGTGGCCATCGCGGCAGCGACCGCTTGCGGGCGTCCTCGAACAGTCCCTCCGCCGCCAGCTTGGCCCGCAGCGCTTCATAGCGCTGATGCAGGTCGCCGGCGCCGGCGGGCGTGACGGTGAGCACGTAGAGCTGATAGACGCCCTGTGGCTCGTAGGCGCGCAGACGGCCATGCGCGATGACCTGCATGCCGTGCTCCGGCCGCACGTTGGCCGCCGCAAGCTCCTCGCGAAATAGCACCGCCTTGATCTGGCTGGCCGCGTCCTTGAGGGTGAAGAAGCAATGGCCCGACGGCGGGTACGACGGCTGGCTGACCTCGCCCTCGACCCACACATCGCCAAGCGTCGGATCTCCATCGAGCAGCTGCCTGACGCGGCGGTTCAGGTCGCTGACGCGCAGGATGCGCGGCGCCGCGCGGATGGGTCCGGGCTCTCCCGGGTCCACCGGTTCGTGCCTGTCCCAGATGCTGGGCTGCTCTGCTGTCATCGTCCCACGCCTACCTTCGGTGCTCGCCCGAATATGACCACCTAGTCGTAAGAACAGACCGAACGGCCCGAAACGCGTCGAAATAGGACTGGTCGGTCATGCAGAGGGACGTTAACCGGCCGTGACTCGTCATCGCTAAGACCACCCGGTCATACACGCTCGCACGGCCAGGTCATCGGTTCCAGCCCGCTCCTACTGGAGCCGGGTCATGTACTCGCCGTTGCGCGTGTCGATGCGCAAGGTGTCCCCCTCGTTGACGAAGAGCGGGACCTGCACCACCAACCCGGTCTCCAGCGTGGCAGCCTTCTTGGCGCCGGTGGCCGTGTCGCCGGCAAAGCCCGGATCTGTCTGGGTCACCTTCAGGTCGACCGTGATCGGCAGGTCGACGCCCAGCACCTCGCCCTCGTACATGTTGACGAAGACCTCGGTGTTGTCCTTCAGGAAGCGCGCGTCGTCACCCAGCGTCACGCCGCGGATGGCGAACTGGTCGTACGTCTCGCTGTCCATGAAGTGGTAGGCGTCACCGTCGGAGTAGAGGTACATCACCTTGCAGGAGTCGACGCGCGCCCGTGGCCATCGGGTTCCCGCCTGGAACGTGCGCTCGACGATGTCGCCCTTGCGCACGTTCTGCAGCTTCATGCGCACCTGGGCGGAGCCGCGGGCCATCTTGATGTGGGTCCAGTCAAGGACCTTCAGGAGCTGGCCGTCGAGCTCGATGATGACGCCCTTCTTGACGTCGCCCGTGCTGATCAACTATGTGGTCTCCATCGATCTGTGGTCGAGTGCGCCTGTCAGCATAGGCCGCTGGCGGCGGTCACCCGGCCGGGCACTCCGCATTGGCGCGGGCGATGTTCGCCTCCTGCTCCGGGTTGGTGCGGGCGAAGTAATGCGATCCGTCGCGCTCGCCGCCCGGACAGGCTGCCACGAAGTAGTAGTACCCGCTGCCCGTACCGGCGCGGGCCACGGCCGCCAGGGACGCAGCCCGTGGCGAGGCGATCGGGGTGGGTGGCAGGCCCTTGTGGATGTAGGTCTGGTACTCGGCCAGGTCCTTGGGCAGCTTGACGTCCGAGCCGCCAACCTCCAGCGGTGGCCACCACTCGATCTGCCCCCACTCGTCGACCGGAGCATCCCGGTTCGCGGCGGTGGCCAGGCCATACTGCAGGGTCGGGTCGGCATTGAGCAGCCCCACGGTGCCGGCGTCGGCATCGGGGTTATTGATACGGTTGAGGTAGACGCCCGCGATCAGCGGTCGCTCGTTGTCCAGGACCGCCTCGCGTTCGACGATGCTGGCCAGCGTGACGGCTTCGTCGATGGTCAGGCCCTGTTGCTGGATCCCCTGCCGAATGCGATTCGCGAGTCGATCACCAAACGTTGAGAGCAGCACGTCCAGTACCGTCCGAGCGTCCCAGTTGGCATCGAGCCGATACGTATCGGGATAGAGGTAGCCCTCGAGGGTGCGCCCCGCCGGCAGGTCGGCCAGGAAGTCGTGGTCGCGGATGAGGTCCGGCGGCGGGTCCTGGGCCAGCTTGGCGAAGTCCTCCAGGTTCATGGTCAGCTTGGTGGTGCCCAGATAGCCGACCACCTCCTCAAGCCGCCATCCCTCCTGGAGGGTGATCTTGACCTCCGGGCCGGCCTCCTGGCGCAGGGCAGCCACGATCTCCGATGGGCGGAGCGACGGCGACAGGTCGTAGGTTCCAGCCTGAAGAGTCCCCTCGCGACCGGCTTGCAGCACTGCGTTCTGGAAGGCCAGTCGGCTCGCGATCACGCCCTGCTCGAACAGAAGCTGGCCGATTTCTGCGTCGCTCTTGCCGTTCTCGACGGTGATGGTGATCCGACCGCCGTCGTCAGCGGCCGGCTCGTCGGCAAGGGCATTGGGCTGATACCACTGCACGAAGTCGCGCACCACGCCCTGCTCGATCGAGCCGGGATGCTCCTCGACCCATGCCATCAGGCCCGGGGCGAAGGCCAGGAAGCCCACGATGATGAGTACGCCCAGCAGGGCAATGACACCTGCAAACCAGCCGAGCAGCACGATCGGCTGAAATCTGCGTCCGCGCCCCGGCGCCCCGCGCTCGTCGCGCATACGGCGAATCCGCTCGTTGCGGCGGTCCTCGAGATCCCGGCGGGGATCCGGGGGTCGACTCATTGGGCCTCCTTGGACACGCTGGGGCGGGCGTCGGCGTCCAGATATTCTTGCAGGATCACGCGGGCGGCCGCCGAGTCCAGCTCACCCGACCGGCGCTCCCTGCCACGCCTTGGGCCGATCTGCTCCGCCGCCTGCCAGCTGGTCAGACGCTCGTCCTGGAGCTCGACAACGAGGCCGATGGCCGCCAGCTGCTCCCCGAAGTCGCGCGCCGCGGCGGCCTGTGGACCCTCGCTGCCGTCCATGTTGCGCGGCAGCCCCAGCACCACCATGGCCGCTCCCTCGGATTGGGCCAGCTGCCCGATGTCCCTGATGTCCTGCGCCGCGTTCCGGCGTCGCAGGGCCGGCCGAGCGAAAGCCAGGCGGGTCTCCGTGTCCCCGATGGCCACCCCGATCCGCCTGCTGCCATGGTCCAGGCCGATCAGGCGCGTCACAGGGCCGGCACCGCGGGCCGGATGTCGACCCGAATTCGCCACTCTAGGCCCGGAACGCGGTCCACCCACGGCGGCCAAAGATCGATCGTGGCGGGGCCAATGGGCCTGAGTGCGGCGATCGCTTCATCGGAGGTCTTGCCGGAGACCATGCCGGGCACTGCTGCGCGATCGAAGTTCGGCAGCGCATTGGCTTTGACCCCCGTCTGGACAACGATCGCATCGCCCTGCAGCGATGCGGCGCCTGGCTGCAATTCGATGGTGCCCGAATCCAGGGATGTCCCTTGTGGGATGGCATTGTCGTCACCCAGGAGTCGCTCACGAGCCGCCGCAATGACATCGGCCGTGAGCACATACGGTTGATCGTCCACGAGCGTACCGGTGAGTTCGAACGTGTATGGCTCCTCGCTCGCGTGACCGATCAGGCCCTTCGGCACCTCCACGTCCGGAGTAGCGGTGCCCTCACCTGGATAGATCCGATCGTCCGCTTCCGCCCTGAGATCCGTGAGCTGCTGCTCCAGATCATCCTTAACGGCCTGGGTGACGCTGGTGACGTCAGCGCGGCCCACGACGAACAGCTGCACCTCGTCGCCGCCGCTGATGGCCTCTCGGTTGATGACCCGCCGGTCGCGCGGTCCGCCTCGATCGCGAAGCGCCCGGTCGATCTCCCCGTCTTCGATCTGGTCGATCGCCTCGGCGGCCACGTTGCCCTGGGGTCCGCGCTCAACGGCCTGGATTGCTGCATCGACAGCACCCGGTCCACCGAAGAAGGAGCTGTCCGGTACTGTCACCGGCTGAGTGGTCACGAAAAGAATCGATCCGCCGGCCGCGGATACGGGCGTGCCGGAGGGCACGAAGACGCTCTCGGACGAGTAATTGATGAACGTCACGATTCCTGTCGCGGCCGTTCGTTTCGTCCGATGGCCGGTGGCCTCGCCTTCCTTGGTCGAGCTGAGTGGCTCGGCGTCCGAAGGATGCACGTCCGGACGCACGGCATACGACTGCGTCACCAGCACCGCCTGCGGTCGCAGCGTCACCGTCGCAGCGGGCAGGACGATCGCGATTGCCGCGCCGGCCAATACCAGCAGGACAAGGACAGCCGCCAGCGCGGCCATCGGAACCTTTGACCGGCCGCCCGGCGGACGCCTACGCCTGGGGGCGGACCGCGGCCTTGCTCTCGGCGGAGGTGGCTGAGCCGGCACCGCCTGCGTCTCATCCATGCGCGCCGTGGGCGTCGACACAGGAACAAGGTTCGAAGGGGTCTGATCCATGCTGGCCGGTGCGGGCTCGCCGCGCACCACGTGGATCGGTGCCCGCGGGGCCGGCGCCGGTATCAATGCGACTGCGCCCTCGGCATTGGCATCAGCCACCGAGGCGAAGGCGGGAATCCCGGCTTCGGCGGCGAGCGAGCGAGCAGCCGGGTCGGCGACAAGCACGACCTCGCGGCCCTCTTCGGCCGCCACCTGGGCCAGCAGACGCAGCGCCACGGCGCTGGTCGTGGCCTTGGTGCGTCCGGAAGCGACCAGCACGAGCCGGTGCGCATCGGCTTCACGCAGGCGACGAACGACGGTCGTGATCTCGTCGTCGGGCTCCAGGTAAAGGAGCTGCGTGTCGTCGGCCACGGGTCCTACAGCCGCAACGCGCGCACGGCACGCCGCATGGCGCGCTGGGCGGAGCTGGTCTGCGCATCCAGGATGAGAGCCTGGTGCGCCAGGGCCATGGGGGTCACATCCTGACGCGTGCTGAGGGTGCCGCTCGCGTCGCGCAGGCCCGCCACATCGCCGGGCCCGAGGGCCACGACCTGGGGACGCCGGGCGAAGGGCAATCGCTGCCACCAGCCGTCGTCGCCGAGCGCCTCGGCCACCTGCGGCAGCTCGGCCCCGCCGCCGCACAGGTAGATGCGAGCCGGCAGCAGCTCCCCGCCGGCCAGGTCCGAGATCATGAGCTCCACCCCGCGGCGCCAGACACCCGCATCCTCGGCCAGCGCCTCCGTGAGGCTCACGACAGGGACCGATTCGGGCAGCTCGTCGGCAGTGGCGGCCAGCTTCAGAATCTCGGCGCGTGTGAAGGAGAGACCGAACCGCTCGGCCAGGCCCTTGGTGAAGGCCCGCCCGCCCAGCGCCAGCATCTTGGTGCCGGCGATGCCACCGTGCCGCACCAGGGCGACGTCGGTGGTTCCGCCACCAATGTCGACGAACACGGCTCCCGCGTCCCCCAGCTCGCCGGGGTCAAGGCAGGTGGCCACCGCGTACGGCTCGGCGATGACGCCCAACAGCTGCAGGCCCAGGCGCTGCGCGACCGACTGCAGCGCACCCAGGTGAACCATCGGCGCGAAGGCGTTGAACACGGCCAGCTCCACCGGCGTGCCGGTGAAGCCGATGGGATTGCTGACCGGGTAGCCGTCGATCTTCATCTCGACGACGGCGGCATGCACCAGCCGCACCTCCATGCGCTCGACGCCCGATTCCCAGGCGATGCGCTCCTCTGCCTCGTCCAGCGCCTCTCCCTGCACGCGCTGGACGATCCGCTCCAGCTCCTCCTCACTGAGCGGCGCCTGCGGCTGATCGCGGTTCACGGTGCGGACCGAAGTGGTGCCCTTGACCAGCTCCCCCGCGATCCCGATCACGGCCGATCCCGGTCGCAGGCCGGCTGCCTCCTCGGCCTCGTCCAGCGCCTTTCGGCAGTTCACCACGACGGCATCGATGTCGCTGACGGTGCCGGATTGCATGTGCGTCAGGCCCTGCCGCTGTCGGCCGGCCCCGCGAACCACGCCGGTCAGGATCCCACCCTCCTCCTCCAGGACCACGACGAGCGCCTTGGCGAACTCGGTGCCCACGTCCAATGCGGTCAGCGCCTGCGGGCCACCGCTGGCGGCACCGCTCCGTCCACCATCGGCCGCAGCTGAACGACCGCCTCGGAGTCGATCGACCACACCGCCGAAGAGCTGCTGCACCGCGCCTCCGTCCTCCCTGCGCCTCAGCCGGTCTCGATCGGCGTCAGCGCCTCGAGCGCCAGGCGAGCCGCATCGCGAAGGGCATCCTGGATGCGGGACGCGTCACGGCCACCGGCCTGTGCCAGCTCCGGTCGGCCGCCACCTCCGCCGCCGATCATCGGTCCAACCTGGCGGATGATCGCGGCGGCGTCGAACCCTTCGCCGACCAGGTCGCGACTCGCCGCGACCAGCAGCGCCGGACCGCCGGACTCCCCCGCCGCAACGGCCACGAAGCGCCCGGTCATCGCCCGCAGGTCGTCTGCCCAGCGGCGGAGCGCGGCGGCATCGGCCTCCGGATAGTGCTTGACGATGACCTTGCTCTCGCCGGCCTGCTGGGCATCCGCCAGGGCAGCCGCCGCATCCAGCTGCGAGCCCGTCGCGACGCCCGGCTCGCGCGCTGCCTTCTCCGCCTCCTTGAGTCGCGCGTTGAGCGCCTCGACCCGCGCCGGCACCTGCTCCTCCGGCACGCCCAGCAGGGCAGCCGCCTTGTGCAGCGCCTCCAGACGCCCGCTGATGAGCTGCTCGGCCGCCTCGCCGGTGACAGCCTCGATGCGCCGCAGCCCCGCCCCGATACTCGACTCGCCGGTGATCCGGAACGAGCCGATCTGGCCGGTGGCGGCCACGTGCGTCCCACCGCACAGCTCCTTCGAGTAGCCGTCCACGCGAACCACCCGCACCCGCTCCGGCACGTACTTCTCGCCGAAGAACATGTCCGCGCCCAGCGCCTGTGCCTCGCCGATGCTCATCCACTCCGGCTGGACCGATGCGTCCAGTCGCACCTGCTCGTTGACGCGACGCTCGACCTCGCGCAGCTGGCTTCGCGGCGTGGGCGAGGAGGCTGGAAAGTCGAACCGAAGCCCGTCCGGCCCCACCCAGCTGCCCGCCTGCTTGGCCTGCTCGCCCAGCACGTCGCGCAGCGCGCGGTGTAGGAGATGGGTGGCCGTGTGGTTGCGTGCCGCGCCCCAACGCCGGGTCTCGTCGACCCGCGCCTCGACCGGCTCACTGATCTCCAGCTCACCTTCAAGCCGGCCGACGTGCACGATCGCGTCGCCGGCACGCTGCGTATCGGACACGATCAGCTTGCCCCGCGGGCCGAGCAGCTCTCCGCGGTCGCCGATCTGCCCACCGCCCTCAGGATAGAAGGGCGTCCGGTCCAGGACGACCTGCGTCTCCGCAGGATCCCCGGCCAGGCCCATCACCGCCAGCCCGTCGGCGCGTGTCTCGTTCGGGTAGCCGATGAACTCGCTTGCCAGCCCGGCGAGCGTGGCGTCCGCGGTGAACCGTCCAGC
This sequence comes from Chloroflexota bacterium, assembly GCA_040002615.1. Taxonomy (GTDB): domain Bacteria; phylum Chloroflexota; class Limnocylindria; order QHBO01; family QHBO01; genus DASSCW01. The sequence continues at coordinate 20,837 of JBDUEE010000011.1, forward strand.
CTTGACTCCACGAGAGCGCTCGCGCTGCTCAGACATGGCCGCATCGAAGCCCGCGCGGTCGACCTCCACGCCGCTCTCGGCGGCAATCTCGACGGTGAGATCGATCGGAAAGCCGAAGGTATCGTGCAGCCGGAACGCCTCGTTCCCGGGGATGACGCCGTTGCCGCCTGCGGCCTCGACCAGCGCCATCAGCTTTTCGGTGCCGGCCTCCAGGGTGCGAGCGAACTTCGCCTCCTCCGCCTCCACCTCGGCCAGGATCCGCTCCCGGTTCTCGGCCAGCAGCGGATACGCGCCGCCCATGATGTCGACGACCACCGCGCAGGTCTGGCGCAGGAAGGGCTGCGGTATGCCCATCAAGCGGCCGTGGCGCACCGCACGGCGCATGATCCGGCGCAGGACATAGCCCGCCCCATCGTTGGCAGGCGCTACTCCCTCACCGATCAGGAAGGTCATCGCGCGCGAATGGTCCGCCACCACTTGGTAGCTGAAGCGCTCGCTCTCGACTGTCTCCGGATCATGACCAATGAATTCGGCCAGGCGCTCGATGATCGGCACGAATAGATCGGTCCTGTAGTTGGAGTCGACGCCCTGCACCACGGAGGCGATCCGCTCGAGGCCCATGCCGGTGTCCACGCTCTTGAAGGGTAGCGCGGTGAGCGTGCCGTCCGCCGCGCGGTCGAACTCCATGAAGACCAGGTTCCAGACCTCCAGCCAGCGCGGGCAGTGCTCCGAGTGGTCCGGGATGCAATAGTCGCCCTCGCTGAACTCGGCGCCGCGGTCGTAATGCAGCTCGCTGCACGGGCCGCAGGGACCGGTGTCGCCCATCCGCCAGAAGTTCTTCTCATCGCCGGCGGCGATGTTCCCCCAGCGCACCAGGCGCTCTGGCGGCAGCCCTATCTCATCGGCCCAGACCCGGTGCGCCTCCTCGTCGTCGGTGTAGACGGTGGCCGCGATCCGGTCCGGCGGCAGGCCCAGGTCCTCCGTCAGGTACTCCCACGCCCAATGGATGGCGTCACGCTTGAAGTAGTCGCCGAAGCTCCAGTTGCCAAGCATCTCGAACAGGGTCTGGTGGCGCGGCGTTCGACCGACCTCCTCGAAGTCGTTGTGCTTGCCGGCCACCCGCAGGCAGGGCTGCGAGTCAACCGCGCGCACGTAATCGCGCTTCTCCTCGCCGGTCAGCACTCGCTTGAAGGGAGCCATGCCTGAGTTGACGAACAGCAGGGTCGGGTCGTCGCGGGCCAGCAGCGGAGCGGGTGGCACACGCGTATGCCCGCGCTCCTCGAAGAAGCGCTGGTAGCCCTCGCGGATGTCGGCCGCCGTCTTCGGCTGCATCGGTCCTGATCCTCGTCTGGTCCCTCTCACCACGAGAGCCGGCTACCACCGGCTCTCTTGGGATGCGTGCGTCACGGTGGTGGCAATGATGCTCAGGCAGCGCCCTCCGACGCGGCCCCGCCCTGCGGCGCGGCCTCACCCTCGCTGGAGGCTTCGGCATCGTACGCGCCGAGCATCTCGGCGCGGGCCTTCTCCGCCGCCGCGCGGCCTTCGTTGACCGCCTCGTCGAACGCGGCCCGCCGCTCGTCGACGAAGCCGCCGACCTGCTCTCGGATCTCCTCGCCGCTGGCCGGAGCCAGCAGCAGCCCGATAGCGGCACCGATCAGCCCACCGATGGTGATGCCGGCCAGGAAGCTTCCCAACCCGGAGTCCTTCATGCGATCTGCTCGTCCTCTCGTGCGTTGGGCGATTGTACCGGCCCCATCGGCGCGCGTGCCATTGGCATGGCCGGCAGCGACGAGGGAGCCGCCACCGAGGCCGCCACCGTGACCGCCGGATCGGCCGACACCCGCTCCTCCAGCTCGCGCGCCTGCTGGTTGAGACGCTCCAGGCGCTCGGCGAGATCGTCGGTCAGCTGCTCTGCGCCGCTGGTGAGCTCGCGCGCGCCGCCCATGATGTTCGACAGCTCAGTCTCGGCGAGGTTCGCGAGTCGCCGGGCGTCGTTGGCCAGCGCCCGGGCATCGCGCGCAACCGGCCGGAGATAGAGGGCGATCAGCACAATCCCCAGCCCGACCAGCACGGCACCGATGCCCACCCCGACGCGGAAGATGGTGATCGCCACGTCCATCAGCTTCCTCCCTCGTGCATCAGCCGCCGGAGCGCCCCGACCGGCCGCTCTCCGTCGCACTCGGTAGCAGCGCGGCCAGCAGCAGGGTGCCGAGCATCAAGAGCTGCGCGCCAACCGATGCCGCCACGACCTGATAGTCGCCCAGTCGCAGAACCTCCAGGCCGGTGGCGCGTCCGACCGCGTCGCCGGCTGCCGTTCCCAGCAGGGCGGCGACCGCCAGGAGCAGCACGCTCCGCCCCCAGCGGCCACGCAGGGCCAGGAAGCCCGCCAGGTTGATGGTCGCCAGCAGGGCGGTGATCAGGAGCCACGGCGTCATCGCCCCCGCGTCACTGCGTTGCGCGTAACGGCGTGGCGCGTCAATGCGTCAGCGCGATGCGCCCGCCGCCCAGGCACACCTCGTCCTGGTACAACACGGCGCCCTGCCCAGGAGCTGGGGCCCAGACCGGCTGCGCCGTCTCGACCACGAAGCGGTCATCGCCGACCAGCGTGATCTCTGCCGGCACGTCCGGCGCGCGATGCCGGATACGCACCGATGCGCTGAATCGTTCGGCGGGAGGCAGCCCGGCCACGAAGCGCCGGCCCTCGACGGCAAACCGGCTTGCGGCGACCTCCTCGCGACGACCGATCACCAACGTGTTGGTGGCCGGCTGCACCTCGCGCACGTAGACCGCCTCACCCAGCGCGACGCCCAGGCCGTGCCGCTGGCCGACGGTGTAATGCGCGTAGCCGGTATGCGTGCCGACCCGCGTCCCATCGGCGTCCAGGATGGGACCGGGCTCGCCCGCGTAGCCACGTCGTTCTTCCAGCAGGGTGCGGTAATCGCCGGCCGGCACGAAGCAGATCTCCTGGCTCTCCGGCTTATCGGCCGTCGGCAGGCCCAGCTGCGCGGCAATCCTGCGGACCTGCGGCTTGGTCAGATCGCCCAACGGGAATCGCGTGTGGCTCAGCTGTTCCTGGTCGAGGACCCACAGGAAATAAGTCTGGTCCTTGTCCTCGTCGGCCGACCGCAGCAGCACGTGGCCACCTTCGCGGAGCTCCGTGCGCGCGTAGTGGCCGGTGGCCACCCGCTCAGCACCGTACGCGGCCAGGCCCCGACGCAGCAGTTCGTCGAACTTGATGTACTGGTTGCAGGCCTGGCACGGGTTCGGCGTGGCGCCCTGCAGGTACCCATCGGTGAAGGCGTCAATGACCCGCGCCCCGAACTCGCGCTCCAGGTTGAGCACGAAGAACGGGATGCCGACAATCTGCGCCACGCGACGCGCATCGTCCGCCGCGTCAGGCGAGCAGCAGCTGCGCGACTGCTCGTAGCCCTCGCCGCCATCGGGATGCAGGCGCATCCAGACCCCCACCACCTCGTCGCCGGTGTCTGCGGCCTCCTGTGCCAGCAGCGCGGCAGCGACGCTCGAATCCACCCCGCCGCTCATGGCAGCCACGATCCTCCCCATCAGACCGATGCGACCTCGGCACGCGGCTCCCTCGCGCCCCGCATCCGCTGGAGGACGGCCGCCACCGACGCGATCGTGCGCTGGACCTCGTCAGCAGTCGTCCCCATCCCTGCGGTCAGCCGCAGCGACCCGTGGGCCAGCTCGGGGTCGAAGCCCATGGCCAGCAGCACATGGCTCGGCTCCGCCGACCCGGTGGTGCAGGCGCTGCCGGTCGAAGTGGCGATCCCCTCCAGGTCCAGCGCCGCCACAAGGTCGCCCCCCTCCACGCCCTCTATCACGAAGCTGGCGTTGTTCGACAGCCGCTCGTCCGGATGCCCGGTCAGCGTCACGCCCGGCATGGCGGTGAGACCGGCGATCAGCTCGTCGCGCAGGGTGGCCAACCGCGCGTTTTCCGCCTCCCGCGCGGTTACATCTGCCTGCGCCAACTCCAGCGCCCGCGCGAAGCCGACGATACCTGCCACGTTCTCGGTGCCCGCCCGCCGCTGTCGCTCCTGCGATCCGCCGGAGAGCTGTGCCAGCAGCGGCGTGCCCTGCCGCACGAACAACGCGCCAACACCCTTCGGGCCGTAGAGCTTGTGGGCACCGAGGCTGAGAAGGTCGACCTGCAGGCGGTCGACGTCGAGCGGCAGATGACCGGCAGCCTGCACCGCATCAACGTGGAACGCCACGTCACGCTGGCGGCAGATCGTCCCGATCTCGGCGATGTCCTGGAGTGTGCCCACCTCGTTGTTTGCATACATCACGCTGACCACGGTCGTGCGCTCGCCGATCGCCGCCGCCACGTCGGCCGGGTCGACCCGGCCGTATCGGTCCACCGGCAGGTAG
>JBDUEE010000012.1:0-6572 GCA_040002615.1 Chloroflexota bacterium
CGAGCAGCACCACCCGCACGCTCCCACCGGACTCGTCGACCCAGCCGCAGATCCTGCCGGTCGACGCACCGACGCGCGGCCGAGCGCTCGCGCCGCCGCCACGCCGCGAAGGGCCGGAGAAGCTCACCGGCCTGGCGAAGTACGCGGACGACCTCGTCTTTCCCGGCGCCTGGTACGGCGCCACCATCCGCTCGACCGAGCCGCACGCCACGCTGCTGGGCATCGACCTGGACGATGCCTTCGACTGGAGCCGGGTGGTGGTCGTCACCGCCGCGGACATCCCCGGCGAGAACATCGTCAGCCTGATCGACGACGACCAGCCGGTGCTGGTGCCGATCGGTGGCGAGATCCGTCACCAGGCGGAGCCCGTGGCGCTGCTGGCCGCGGCCGATCGGTCAACCGTTCGCGAGGCGCGACGTCACATCACGCTGCGCACCGAGCGGCTGCCGGCCGTCTTCGACCCGCTGAAGAGCGAGCAGCAGTTTGCGAAGTACGTGGTGGAGCGGGGCGATCCCGGATCCGCGATGGAGCGGGCAGACCTGGTGATCGAGGGGACCTATCGAGTCGGCCACCAGGAGCAGCTCTACATCGAGAACCAGGCGATGATCGCGGTGCCACGCGAGGACGGTGGTGTCACCGTCCACGGCTCGTTGCAGTGCCCGTACTACATCCACAAGGCCATGAAGCGCGCCCTTGCGCTGACCGGCGAGCTGGCGGTGGTGGTCCAGGCCGAGACCGGTGGCGGCTTTGGCGGCAAGGAGGAGTACCCCTCCATGATCGCGCTGCATGCCGCCCTGCTGTCGCTCAAGTGTGGGAAGCCGGTGCGCATGATCTACGACCGCCACGAGGACATCAGCGCGACGACCAAGCGTCACCCGGCCGTCGTCCGCTACCGCTCCGGCGTCACCCGTGACCGGGAGCTGCTGGCGCAGGAGATCGAGGTGATCATGGACGGCGGTGCGTACTGCACGCTCACCCCGGTTGTGTTGAGCCGCGGCATGCTGCACGCCGGCGGTCCGTATCGCTGCGAAAACGTGCGCATCGTCGGACGGGCGATGGCCACCAACACCCCACCCAACGGCGCATTCCGCGGCTTCGGCGCCCCGCAGACCGAGTTCGCCGCCGAGATGCAGGTCAACCGTATCGCCGAGGCGCTGGGCGAGTCGCCACTGGAGCTCCGGCGCCGCTGGGTCTACGTCGAGGGCGACAGCACGCCCACCGGCCAGATCCTGCGCGAAAGCGTGGGTGGATCCGACGTTTTGGAGGCGGCGGCCGAGGCCTCGGCCTTCGATACGCATCGGCGGCGCACGGCTGAGGCGCGTGAGCGGCGGGGATCCGGCGCCAGGCTTGCGAGCGGAATCGGCCTGGCGCTGGGCTGGCATGGAGCCGGCTTCACCGGCAGCGGCGAGGTCAAGCTGGCGTCCGTCGCTTCGCTGGAGCTGACCGACGAGCATCGGATCCGGATCCTGACGGCGTCGACCGAGATGGGTCAGGGCACCAAGACCATCTTCCCGCAGCTGGTGGCCGATGTCCTGGGCGTGGAGTACGACGAGGTCGAGATCGCGCCCCAGGACACCTCGATCGTTCCCGATTCCGGCCCCACGGTGGCCAGCCGCACGGCCATGGTGGTCGGCGGCCTGCTGATCAAGGCCGCAGAGAAGCTGCGCGCCCAGGTCGAGGAGGAGACCGGCGCCCCATTCGCCGGCTCCTACCGCCAGGCAGCGCCCCGTAGGGTGGACGAGCAGTTCACGCCGTACCCGGGCGTGCCCTTCGACGACAAGACGTACACCGGCGATGCCTATCCCGCTTACGGCTGGGCGGCCGCGGTGGCGACGGTTGACGTGGACCTGGACACCGCCGAGGTGACGGTACGCGAACTCGTGGCCGCCGACGACATCGGGCACGTCATCCACTCAGTGTTGGCGGAGGGCCAGGTGGAGGGCGGATCGCTGCAGGCCATAGGCTATGCCACCATCGAGGAGATGAAGCTGGTCGACGGTCGCTACCAGAACGATCGGCTGGCCACGTACCTGATCCCCACCGCCCTGGATGCGCCTCGCATCCGCACGATCCTTGTTGAGAAGCCATTCTCCGGCGCTCCCCACGGTGCCAAGGGCGTCGGTGAGCTGCCGATGGACGTTGGGGCACCGGCGGTGCTGGCCGCCATCCACGACGCCACCGGGGTCTGGATCCACGACCTGCCGGCCACGCCCGAGCGCATCCTGGCGGCCATGACAGATGGACCGAAGCCAGCGCCACCCGGCATCTCGGTGGAGGAGCCCAACCCGAAGCCTCCCCCACTCGAGGACCTGCCACCCGGCGGCGACCGGATTCCGCTTCAGGCCCCGACCGACCCGCCGCAGGATTTCATCCCATGACGTACCGCTTCGTGGTCAATGGTTCGCCGGTCGCGGTAGAAGCGCCCGGCATGCGTCGGCTTCTCGACACGCTGCGCGAGGACCTTGGCCTGACCGGGACCAAGGAGGGCTGCGGCGAGGGCGAATGTGGTGCCTGCTCCGTGCTGGTTGACGGCGCGGTGGTCGACTCCTGCCTGGTGCCGATCTGCCAGGTGCAGGGGGCATCCGTCCAGACCGTTGAGGGTCTGGCGGCCGAGGGGCGACTGAACCAGCTGCAGGCAGCCTTCCTGGAGACCGGTGGCGCACAGTGCGGCATCTGCACGCCCGGCATGCTGATGGCGGGCCAGGCATTCCTTGCCTCGCACGCGCAGCCGACCGACGATGCCATTCGCCAGGCGATAGCCGGCAACCTGTGCCGCTGTACCGGCTACACCAAGATCGTCGACGCGATAGCGCTGGCCGCCTTGCGGCGCGCGTCTCCCTAGGCCGATGCCAGCCGAGCCGCCAGTCGTCTCACCGCGCACGCTGGCCGAAGCCTTCGAACTCATGGCCGCCGTTCCGCACCGGCCCGTGGCTGGCGGGACGGACCTGCTGGTCCAGATCACCGGCGAGATCGGCGAGCCGCCGGACCGGGTCATCGACCTGTGGGGCCTGGACCAGCTGCGCGGTATCAGCCTGCAGCCGGGGGCGCTGGTCATCGGCGCGCTGACCACGTACACCGAGCTCCGCCGCTCTCACGACGTGGCGGAGTACCTGCCCGCCCTCGCAGAAGCCGCCGCCACGATCGGTGCGGCGCAGATCCAGAACCGCGGCACGCTGGGCGGCAACGCAGCCAATGCCTCGCCGGCTGGCGACACGCTGCCGATCCTGCTCGCGACGGATGCCGAGCTCCAGGTTGGCGGTCCCCGCGGCGAACGGAGCGTGCCAGCCCGCGACTTCTGGCCCGCGTATCGTCAAACCGCGCTGGCGCCGGACGAGCTGCTGCTGAGCATCAGCTTCCCGATCTCGGCCGACCGCCAGGTCCGCTTCCGCAAGGTCGGCACGCGCCGCGCGCAGGCCATCTCCAAAGTGGTCATGGCGCTCGCCTGGGAGGTCCGGGGAAGCGATCCCTCGTGGCGCAACGTCCGCCTGGCCCTGGGCTCGGTCGCGGCCACGCCCATCCGCGCGGGCCGCACGGAGGTGCTCCTGGAGGGCGCCGCTCCTTCGGCCCAGACAGCCGACGCGGCTGCCGCCGCGCTGTCAGCCGAGCTGTCACCGATCGACGACGTTCGCTCCACCGCGGACTACCGCCGCGCCGTTGCCGCCCGTGTCCTGCACCGGCTCATCCGTGACGAGGGCGCTTGGTGAACGGCGTCACGCGCCTGCCGCCATTGGCTGCTCCTACGCTCCGCTACTCGCCGGGTACCAATCACCGTCGGCTTACGTTGTAGTGCCCGCGGTTTCGTGACCATCGGCGGGGCCCAACGGGCGCCAGATCTGCCCACCGGTGGTAAGTGGCTCAACCTCAGCCGAACAAGTCCGTTAAGCCGATCCTCATTGGGTACGAGGGCACGAGCTCCACCGACCCGCTCGTACAGCTGACGTCACCTGCTGAGCATGACCTGTCCGATCTGAGATCATCCGCGCATGTCGGTTGCGCCTCCATCGCCGGGTGATGTCCGCGTCTTTGGGACCGCCCAGGAGTTCCGGCGCTGGCTCCAGCGCAACCACACCGTTGCGCCGGACGTGTGGGTCGGCTACTACAAAAAGGGCGTCGCCAAGCACGCGATGACCTATCCGCAATCCGTGGAGGAGGCTCTCTGCTTCGGCTGGATCGACGGCATCACGCGTCGCATCGATGAGGAGGTCTATGCCATCCGCTTCACGCCGCGCCGCAAGACCAGCAGCTGGAGCGCGATCAACATCGCCAAGGTTGCGGAGCTGACGGCTACCGGGCGGATGCACGCCGCCGGGCTTCAGACCTTCGAGGCGCGCGACCGGCGGCGTGATGCCACCTATTCCTACGAGCACGCGCCGCTGGAGCTTTCCCCCGACATGCTCGCGCGCCTACAGGGAAACGCCGCGGCATGGGAATTCTGGCAGTCCGAGCGTCCGTCGTTCCGGCGCCAGGCTGCGTATTGGGTCATGTCGGCCAGACGTCCGGAGACGCAGGAGAGACGGTTCGAGCTGCTGTTGGACGCGAGCCAGGGCGGTCGCCGGCCGAAGCCGTTCATCGTCGGACGCGCCGAGCGGTAGGGCGGTGCGACGCAGCGGTCTGGGACAATCCGGAACATGCCAGAGCATGCGCATGCACCAGACGATTTGGAAGTCCCAGCCAACGACAGCAGTATCAGAACCCATCGCCTTGTCCTGCGCCGCTGGCGCGCAGCGGACCGCGAGCCGTTCGCGGCCTTGAATGCGGACGCTGCCGTCATGGAGCACTTCCAGGGGACCATGAGTCACGAAGCGTCAGACGCGTTCGTGGATCGGATCCAGGAGCACTGGGATAAGGCCGGCTGGGGCCTCTGGGCGTTGGAAGTGCCGCGGGCCGCCCCATTCATCGGCTATACGGGCCTGTGGCCGGCGGACTACGTGACCGGCGATCCCATGGTGGAGGTCGGCTGGCGCCTGGCGCGCGACTATTGGGGGCATGGTTACGCCACGGAGGCGGCAATAGAGGCGCTGCGTATCGGGTTCGAAGAGCTCGATCTGGAAGAGATTGTGTCGTTCACGGTCCCCCAGAACATCCGCTCGCGGCGTGTGATGGAGCGAATCGGCCTGGTCCGAGACCCGTCCAGTGACTTTGATCATCCCCGCGTGGACCCGATCGCTTACCCGGAGCTGGTGCGGCACGTTCTCTACCGCCTCTCGTGCACGGCCTGGAAGATGCAGCAAGGCGAGGCAACACATGCTTGACGTGAACCGATGACCGTCCAGGGATCCCAAATCGCGGCAGGCGTCCAGCTGACCGCCAAGGCTGAGCACGAGGCGGAGGTGCTGACGCCCGAGGCGCTCGGCTTCGTGGCGCAGCTCCATCGGTCCTTCAACCAGCGTCGCCTGCGGCTGTTGGGCGAACGGCTGGAGCGCCAGGCCAGGTTCGATGCCGGCGAGCTCCCCGACTTCCTGCCGAATACCCGCCACGTGCGGGATGACCCGGACTGGCGCGTGGCACCCGCTCCGTCCGACCTTGACGACCGGCGGGTGGAGATCACGGGGCCGGTCGAGCCGAAGATGATGATCAACGCCCTGAATTCGGGCGCGAAGGTCTTCATGGCCGACTTCGAGGATGCCCTGTCCCCCACCTGGGACAACGTGGTCACCGGTCACTGGGCCGTGATCGAGGCGGTGCGTCGGCGCCTGACCCACCAGACAGACGAGAAGTCATACACCCTGAATGACACCGACCTGGCCACGCTCGTCATCCGAGCGCGCGGCTGGCACCTGGACGAGGCGCATGTGTTGGTCGACGGCTCCCCCATCTCGGCCAGCCTGTTCGACTTCGGGCTGGCGTTCTTCCACAACGCGCGTGAGCAGCTCGATCGTGGCTCCGGCCCGTATTTCTATCTGCCCAAGCTCGAGTCGCACCTGGAGGCGGAGCTGTGGAACGACGTGTTCGTGGCCGCCCAGGCGGCCCTGGACATCCCGCAGGGCAGCATTCGGGCCACCGTGCTGATCGAGACCATCCTGGCCGCCTTCGAGATGGAGGAGATCCTGTACGAGCTGCGCGACCACGCCGCCGGGCTGAACGCCGGTCGTTGGGATTACATCTTCAGCCTGATCAAGAAGCTCCGCAGCCGGCCGGACATGGTCCTGCCCGACCGGTTGCAGGTCAGCATGGCCGTGCCGTTCATGCGCAATTACCAGCAGCTGCTGGTAACCGTCTGCCACCGGCGGGGGGCGCACGCCATCGGCGGCATGAGCGCCTTCATCCCGAATCGCCGCGAGCCGGACGTGACCGAGCGGGCGCTGGCCGCCGTGCGCGAGGACAAGCGTCGCGAGGCCGGCGACGGGTCGGACGGCACCTGGGTGGCGCACCCGGACCTCGTGCCCGTGGCCGGCGAGATCTTCGACGCGGCCCTGGGTGCGATGCCGAATCAGAAGGAGCGCTCGCCGGGCGTCTCCCTGACTGCGGAGCAGCTCCTGGACGTCCGCATCGAGGGAGGCCAGATCACGGAGGCAGGCGTACGGACCAATGTTTCGGTAGCGCTGCAGTACCTGGCTTCATGGCTGGCCGGC
>JBDUEE010000013.1:0-7129 GCA_040002615.1 Chloroflexota bacterium
GTCACGCACCAGGCCAAGAAGCTGACCCAGGACGAGCTGAAGATCTTCCGCGACCGGCTGGAGCTGCCGATTCCGGACGACCAGCTCAAGGATGCCCCCTACTTCCACCCCGGGGCGGACTCGCCCGAGATCCAGTACATGCTCGAGCAGCGCCGTCAGCTGGGCGGCGTCCTGCCGCGCCGCATCGTGCGCCCCAGGCCGCTGCCCAACGCCTCCGATGACGCATATGCCGAGCTGTTCGCCGGCTCCGAGCGCCCAGCCTCGACGACCATGGCCTTCAGCCGCCTGACCCGAAACCTGACCCGCGACAAGGAGATCGGGCGGCGCATCGTGCCGATCATCCCGGACGAGGCGCGCACGTTCGGGATGGATCCGCTCTTCAAGGAGATCGGCATCTACAACCCGCTCGGCCAGCAATACACGCCAGTCGACAAGGAGCTGCTGCTCTCATACCTGGAGAAGGAAGACGGACAGATCCTGGAGGAGGGCATCACCGAGGCCGGCGCGATGGCCGACTTCACGGCGGCCGGAACTTCCTACGCCGTCCATGGCGAGCCGATGATCCCGTTCTACATCTTCTACTCGATGTTCGGATTCCAGCGGACCGGCGACTTCGGCTGGGCATTCGGCGACGCGCGCGGGCGCGGATTCCTGATGGGAGCCACCGCCGGGCGAACCACCCTCACCGGCGAGGGCCTGCAGCACGACGACGGGCACAGCCACATCCTCGCCTCGGTGGTGCCGAACATTCGAGCCTACGACCCCGCGTTTGCCTACGAGCTGGCGGTCATCGTGCGCGACGGCATCCGGCGCATGTACGGCGACGCCCAGGAGGACGTCTTCTACTACATCACGCTCTACAACGAGAATTGGGCAATGCCCGCCATGCCGGAGGGTGTGGAGGAAGGCGTCCTGCGCGGGCTGTACCTATTCCGTCGCGCCGAGAAGGGGTCACGCAAGGTGCAGCTCCTCGCCTCGGGCTCGATCCTGCACCAGGCCCTGAAGGCGCAGCCGCTGCTCGCCGAGCGCTATGACGTGGCCGCCGACATCTGGAGCGTTCCCTCGTTCCAGCTGCTGCGCAACGACGCGCTGGAGGCCGAACGCTGGAATCGCCTGCACCCCGACGCCGAGGCGCGCGTCCCGTACGTCGTCCAGCAGCTGGCGGGGACGGAGGGACCCATCGTGGCCGCCACCGACTACCTCAAAGCGCTGCCGCACATGGTGGCGCCATGGATGGATCGGCCGTTCACCGCGCTGGGGACCGATGGCTTCGGCCGCAGCGACACCCGGGAGGCGCTGCGCATCCATTTCGAGGTGAGCCCTGAGCAGATCGCCTACGCCGCGCTCCACGGCCTGTGCGTGACCGGCGCCGCCGGTCGCGAGGAGCTGACGCGCGCCATCGGCGAGCTGGGGATCGACCCGGAGCGTCCCGACCCGCTGCACGCCTGACCTGAATCCACCTCACGCGCCGGGCAGCTTCTCCGTCCGGCCCAGCCAGCTGCCGCAAGCGGGGCAGTATCGGTCGCCGACTTCGATCAGCCCGCGGCACGTAGGGCAGCGCGGCGGCCCAAACTCGGCCAACGCCGCGCAGACCCCGGCAGCCAGCGCGCGAGCCAGTCGCACGGCCCGGGTGCGAAGGCCGGGCCCCGGGAGGGCTGGCACGAACGGCCGGACGCTTGCGGCGGGACGCATGACGCGCGCCCGGCGGTAGGTGGGTGCCGGGCGATAGCCGTCGTACAGGAAGCGGCGCCGTGCGCCGTCGTAGGCCGCGCGCGTCGAGGGATCGCTGAGCAGGTGGCGCACCGCGTTCACGATCTGCATCTCTTCGTGGGCGCGCGCCGACCGATTGTGGTCTGGATGGAAGGTGCGAGCCAGCCGACGGCAGGCAGCCGCAATCTCCTCGCGGTTCGCGTTGGGCTCGACCTGGAGCAGGCGATAGACGTCCCGCTCGGGCGAGTACGGCAACAGGCTCGGGTACATCGGGTCAGCCGGCATGGTAGTGGACCGATCGACGCCCTGCCGGCTCATCGCGACAGCTCCAGCGGACCGCAGATGACCGCCGCGCGGCGTAGGTTCGCCACTTACCAATGTGGGTCGGCTTGGGCCGCCTGACTGGGCGGACTAGTGGCATTTACGAATGTGGGGCGGCGTATGGCGACAAGACGCGGTCGAGCTGGCCCCCTGGCGAATCAGACGCACCCTTAAGCCGACCGTGATTGGCACACGGCTATGGCACGCGGCACGGGGCGAAGGAGGCGTGGCGGCGAGGCTGCTTTTGTCACGATGCTCCCGACATTTAGAAACGTACCTTGCTATTTACGCAGAATGGGTTGACATATTGGCTGACGCGCCCTACAGTGCCCCAGAACTGCTAAATCAGAAGTCAGAACTGCCAAATCAGAAGGAGAGGTTGACATGTTGGTGGATTACCGACTACATCCAGCGATCCTCGCGGCCGAGGATCGGGTACGCGGCACCCGCGATTACACCGTCCTCGCCAACCGTGGCACCCGGCGCATCTTCCGCGTCGGCGACGCCCGCGAGATCATTCGCGAGATGGGGCGGCGTTAGACATGGCGCGCGACGTCATCTCCACCTGCCCGGTCTGCGAGGGCGAGCTCCTCATCTCTCGGCTCCATTGCCGCAGCTGCGGCACGGCGCTCGAGGGCGAGTTCGGAGTCGGTCGCTTCGGGCGGCTGACGAAGGAGCAGCTTGCGCTGCTCGAGAGCTTCCTGCGGGCGCGCGGCAACCTGAAGGAGATGGAGCGAGAGCTTGGCATCTCATATCCCACCGTGCGCAGTCGCGTGGACGCGCTGGTCCGAGCCCTGGGCCTTGCGGAGGGTACCGATGAGGACGCCGAGCTGAATCTCGAGGACGACATGCAGCCGAGCGAGGAGAGCGCTGAGCCGGCGAGCGCGCCCGAGACGGATCTGGCGACCCAGCGGCGCGCCATCCTCGAGCGGCTGTCACGGCGCGAGATCGCTGCCGACGAGGCGGCCGCTGCCCTTCGCGAGCTGGGCGGGAGCTGAGCCATGGCCACCTTTGTCCGCACCCAAACCATCGATCACACCATCGGTCCGACGGGCCGCCTGACGATGAAGGTGACCTCGGGCGACGTGGCCGTCCGTGGCGTGCCCGGCGGCGATGCCCACGTCCGCGCCAACTACGAGATCCGCGCGGCATCCGAGGAGGAGGCAGATCGTGCATTCGCGGAGGCACAGCTGCGGGTGGAGCGTGGCGAGGGCCATCTCACTGTGCAGGAGCCTGATGACCGCTCATCGCTTGGAGTGCTGGTAGGGAAAGTCCTATCGGGCCGCGGGCACGTCGCGCTGGAGTTCACCGTGGAGCTCCCTGAGCAGGCCGAGCTGCGCCTCGACGGCGTCTCCGCCAACGTGAACGTCGAGCAGCTGCGCGGAGAGCAGCGTTACAACTCCCTGTCCGGCGATCTGTCGCTGACCCACGTCGGAGGGTCTGTACGGGTAGACAGCGTCTCCGGGGACGTGACCGTACGCGCCGATCAGCCCATCTCGATCCGTGCGGATGGGGTCTCTGGCGACCTGAGCCTGGTCGCGCCACTCATTCGCGCGCTCCGCGCCAACTCGGTCTCCGGGGACATCGACATCGAGGGACAGCTCGCCACGAGCGCCGAGTACCGCGTGGACACGGTGAGCGGCGACCTCAGCGTGGGCCTTTTGGGCGGGGCCACCTTCGAGGTGCGCGGCATCTCCTCTGACGTGGTCAGCGACCTGGACCATCGGATCGAGGGGCGCCAGGACCGTCGACGCGTCGTCGTCGGCGCGGGCGGTCCGGACTTCATCTTCAACTCGATGTCCGGTGACCTGGCCATTCGCCGCCCTCGCCGTCTCGATCGCCTGGTACCGCGGCAGCCCGAGGCTCCATCCCCGCCGGCCCCACCTGCCGCCGAACCGGTGGCAGCGGAGGAGCAGCTGGAGATCCTGCGGGCACTCGAGCGCGGCGAGATCGACGTCGAGGCAGCCACCCGCCGCCTTAGCGGAACGGCCAGCGATGAGTGACGAGATGAATACCGTCTTGCGCCTGGTTGCGGAAGGCAAGCTCTCCCCCGAGGAGGCGGCCCCCATCATCGAGGCGCTCAGTGCTTCGGCCGATGCCCGCGGCGCTGGTGCCCGCGCGCACGCAGCGCACGGCGACATCCACGACGACGAGCGCCGCTCCGCCGACCGGAGCAGCCGGGGTAGAAGGGTCCGCATCCAAGTCAGCGAGCGCGGCCGTCGCGTCGTCGACGTGCGAGTGCCGCTCGCGTTCGCGGCGATGGCATCCCGCATGGTTCCGGGCATTCCCGACAGCTACGCCTCCCTCATCGAGCAGGCGGTCGACAGTGACACCACCGGAACCATCGTCGACGCCGAGGATGAGAACGGCGACGGCGTGTTGATCTCGGTCGAATGATCATGAGTGGCAACGACGCGGGACCCGCCATCGAGGCGGTCGGCCTGGTCAAGGAGTTCGAGCGCGGCCGACGCACCACCTGGCAGCGCCTGCGGCGCGAGCCTGACCAGCGCGAGCGATTCCGGGCGGTGGACGGCATCGACCTGCACATCGAGCGCGGCGAGATCTTCGGCGTGCTGGGCCCCAACGGCGCCGGCAAGACAACGACCATGAAGATGCTGGCGACACTCCTCGAGCCAACGACGGGCACGGCGCGGGTGCTCGGCTTTGACGTCGTCCGCGACGCTCGCGAGGTGCGGCGGCGGATGGGCGCCGTCCTGTCCGACGGGCGCAGCCTGTACTGGAAGTTGACGGCGCGCGAGAACCTCGAGTACTTCGCGGCCCTGTACCACGTTCCCCCGGCGGATCAGACCCGCCGCATCAGCACCGCGCTGCAGGCCGTGAAGCTTGACGACCGCTCCGACGACTACGTCGAGCGCTACAGCACCGGCATGCGGCAGCGGCTGGTGCTGGCGCGCGCCCTCCTGCCGGACCCGGAGCTGCTGCTCCTGGACGAGCCGACGGTGGGGCTGGACCCGCAATCCTCGCGCGACCTGCGCGACCGCGTTCGCGATCTGCAGGCGCAGGGACGGACCGTGCTGCTTACGACCCACTACATGGAAGAGGCCGATCAGCTATGCGACCGGATCGCGATCGTTGACCACGGGCACGTGGTGGCGCTCGACACACCCGTCGGGCTGAAACGAACGATCGCCGCCACCGAGGTCGTCCACCTGGAGATCGCCTCCGGCGCAACCGATGCTGCGCTGCTCGCCCGCCTGGAGCGTGCCGCCGGCTCGCTGGCGCGGCAGGAGCGCGATGACGGCACGTTGCAGGTCACCGTGCACGTCCGCAGCGCGCGCGACTTCGTGCCGCTGGCGTTCGATGCGGCGCGCGCCGAGGATGCCGCCATCAAGCATGTCGAGGTGGTGCCCGTGACGCTGGAGGACGTCTTCATCTCCCTCACCGGACGGGCGTTGCGCGAATGAGCCCACTGCGATCGCGCGAAACGCGCCTTGCCGATCTGCGGGCCGATCTGCGCGCCTTCGGCGCCGCCGGCATGAAGGAGTGGCGCCTGCTGCGCCGCTACCCGACCCTGTTCGTGGGCTTCCTGTTCTGGCCGATCGCCCTGCCCTTGGCCTACGTCTACCAGGCGCAGGGCTATGCCGGCGGGGAACAGGCTGCCCTGGACGCCTTTGCACAGCGAGCCGGCACAACCGAGATCGCCGGATTCCTGTTCCTGGGCTGGGCGGCGTACATGTGGATCAGCATGATCTTGTGGGGGCCCGGCACGTCATTGCGCAACGAGCAGGTGCGCGGCTCGCTGGAGGCAGTGTTCCTCACCCCTGCCAGCCGGCTGGTGATCCTGTTCGGCCCGGTGGTGAGCCAGATCCTTTGGGCCCTCTGGATGTTCCTGGTCGTCGGCGGCACGCTGGTCATCTTCTTCGGAATGTCAATCTCCCCCGCCGAAGCCCTGCGGGCGGTTGGCGTGATCCTGGTGGCCGTGCCGGCCCTGTACGGCCTCGGCGCCCTCTTCGCCTCGGTGGTACTGCGCTTCGGCGAGGTGAGCGCGCTTGTGCAGACGGTCCGCGGCATCTTCACGGTGTTCTGCGGGATGACCTTCCCGATCGTGATCCTGCCCGAATGGGCGCGCGCCGTGGCGTTGACCCTGCCGCCGACCTACCTGATCGGCGACTTGCGCAAGGTGCTGCTGGCGGGCAGCGACCTCGCCTCCCTGGTCCCCGAGCTGATCATCCTGGCGGCCCTGGGACTGGTGCTGTGCGGCCTCGCCGGGATCGCATTCCGGCGCACCGAGCGCTACGCCCGGCGCGGCGGCAGCCTGGCGCAGTACTGACGTGATCGACCGATGACCCAGGAGCTGCGGGCAGCCTGGGCTGTCGCGCGGAAGGAGCTGCTGATCGCCCGGCGCTACCCGCTGCAGCTGGCCAACGAGGTCATGCAGCCGCTCTATCAGTTCCTGCTGCCCAGCCTGCTGCTGGGGCTGACGTTCTCTGTCGGCGGCCGCGCCATCGGCCTCGAAGCCTCGGTCGGGACCGATGACCTGGCTGGCTACCTGTTCCTTGGCACGGTGGTCGGCGGCCTGGTGGGTGCCGCCTTCTGGGACATGGCCTTCGGCCTCAAGCGCGAGATGGATGCCGGCACCCTGGAGCCGACCTGGCTGACGCCCACTCGCCCGGAAACAACCGTCTTCGGCCGCGCCATTTCCGGGCTGATCCTGTCCTCGATCGCCAGCGTCATCCTGGTGAGCGTGGCGGTCATCGTGTTCGGGGCGGCCATCGCCGGCGCGCTGCTTGCCGCCCTGCCGGCCATGCTGCTGGCATCGATCAGCATGATCGGGGTGGGCTATCTGGTCGCCTCGGCAGTGCTCGTCATCAGGGAGCCGAATTTCATGGTCGACGCCACGAATTTCATCTTCGCCATGCTGTCCGGCGTCGCATTTCCGATCACCGTGCTGCCCATCTGGCTGCAGCCGTTGTCGTACCTGCTGCCGACCACTTACGCCGTCGACCTGCTCCGCCACTACGCACTCGGCACGCGCCCGCTGCTGGCGCCGGCGCTGGAATGGGCGGCCCTGGCCTCGCTCGCGGTGGTGATGGTGCTGCTGGGTCGCCTGGTCTTCCTGCGCACCGAGCACCGCATG
>JBDUEE010000014.1:0-6436 GCA_040002615.1 Chloroflexota bacterium
TTCGTCGGTTGGCAGCAGCTCATGCAGGCGGATGCCGGCGCGCCGCGCGACGCCCGCGACCGCGCGGCTGAAGGCGCCGAAGTCGGCGGTCCGCACGGTGAGCAGGCCGTCGTCCAGCGCCACCCCGGCGATCATGGGCTGGTCCATCAGCGCCGCCGCCAGCGCGCGGTTGTCGGAGGAGCGGATGGTGAACGTGTGCGGCCGATCAGTCATCAGGCGCCGGATCTCACGGAAGTCGCCGGACGCCGCCAGTCGGCCGGCCACGATGACCAGCACGCGTTCGGCGAGGCGCTCCACCTCCTCCAGGATGTGGCTCGAAAAGAGGATCACCCGTCCCTCGGCCGCCATGCGGCGCAGCAGATCCATCATGTGCAGCCGCTGGCGCGGGTCCATGCCGTTGAACGGCTCGTCCAGCAGCAGTACCGGCGGATCATGGACCAGCGCGGAAGCGACCTTGATCCGCTGCCGCATCCCCTTCGAGTAGGTGCCGATGGCCCGGTCCTGTGCCTCGCCCAGTTCCACCTGGCCGACGGCGCGCTCCGCCGCCGCCGCCGCCCGCTCTGGGTCCATGCCCTGCAGGCGGGCGTTGGCCCGCACGAATTGGCGACCGGTGAGGAACGGGTAGACGGCCTCGTGTTCGGGGACAAGCCCCAGGCGGCGATAGAGCTCCGGGTGCCCGCGCGTCGGGCTGCCGGCCACGGTCACGCTGCCGGACGATGGAGCCAGCAGGCCGGCGATCATGTGCAGAATCGTCGACTTGCCCGCCCCGTTCGGGCCGAGGAGGCCGGTGACACCGCCATTGAGCCGGAACGTCACGTCGTTGACGGCCACAACGTTGCCGTACCAGCGCGACGCGTTGCTCACTTCGACCACGCCCTGGGCCACCGCCACAGCCTCGCCCAATTCAGTCGCCGAGGTCATGGTGCCACCGTCAAGCCGCCAACCGGCGGTAGCGCCACAGTACTGCAGTGCCGCCAACGAGCACGATCGCCAGCCACTCCAGGCCGAACACGTAGAGCGGAAAGCCTGTGCGGCTCACAGGCGAATCCGGGATGGAGTTGCCAACCAGCCAGTTACGGGTGCCGTCGATGGGCACCACCGGGTTAAGCAGCTGGCTCAGGTTGCCCAGCGGGCCGCTGCTGATGGCGTCGCCCAGGATGCCGCCAATCGCAGCACCCACGATGAAGACGGCGATGATCGCGCCGGTGGCGTAGGCGCGACGCGGCGTGAAGGCGGCGATCGCAAGCGAAAGGGTCGCCATCGGGATGGCATAGATGAGCGGCGCGGCGATGACCTGCGGCAGGTTCTCCAGCTCGTCGCCAAAGGCCTTGACCACGTCCGCGGCCAACAGCACACGCCCGATGAATAGCACCAGCATCGGCGCCAGGGCCATGCCGAATGCCGCCGCGGCCAGGGCGCCCAGCTTGGCCAGCGCGTAATCGGAGCGCTGCAGCGCGTGGCTGAAGTAGAGCGATAGCACTCGGTACCGCTGGTCCGAGCTGACCAGCTCTGGCGCCTGTGCGGCGACGAAGATGGCCAGCAGGATCCGGAGGCCCCATAGGTAGTCGTCGTAGGTGAACGGTTGCGGCGCCCCCGGTGCCAGGGCGGCGACCGCCACAGATACGCCGGCCGGGGCGACCAGCAGCGCGGCCAGGCCCCACGGCACGATCTTGGCACGGCCGCTGCGCTTCAGGCCAAATGCCGCCCGCAGGCTGGCCCAGAAGAGCGTGGCCACCGCGGCCGGACGACCCAGGCGCGGCCCGTCGTAGCCGCGGTAGCCCAGGTCGTAGATTGCGCCGGTCGCGCTCTCGCGGGTGCCGACGGCCGGCTCACGCGGCGTCATGCGTCACCTCTACGGCGTCGGGCACGGCCTGGCCGTCGCCGCGGAACAAATCTTCGAGACGATGTCGGCGGTGCTCAAGCCGGATGAGGGACAGCCCCAGCTCGTCGATTGCGTCGCGCACGAGGTCATACGGACGCTCGTCCGGCGCGTCGACCAGGACGGTGCGTCCCTCGACCTGCGCAAGGAGGCCGCGCGCAATCAGGCTGGCAGCCAGCGCATCGGCTCCGTCCTCCACCTCCACGCCCAGGGTGCCGGTGCGCTCGGTGAACGAGGCGATCGGGGCGGCACGCAGCAGCTTGCCGTTGTCGATGGCCAGCAGGAAGGTGCACACCCGCTCGATCTCGCCCAGCAGATGCGAGGCGACCACGGTGGCGATGCCGAACTCGGTCCCGGTGCGCTTGACCAGGTCCAGCATCTCGTCGCGGCCGGACGGATCAAGACCGTTGGTCGGCTCGTCCAGGAGCAGCAGTTTCGGGTCGTGGACCAGCGCCTGCGCCAGCTTGACCCGCTGCTTCATGCCGGTCGAGTAGCCGCCGATCGGCCGATAGCGCTCCTCGTACAGGCCGACATGGCGCAGCACTTCGGCCGTCCGCTCGCGCGCGGCGGTGGCCGGCAGGCCGGACATGCGGCCCATGTGCGTCACGAAATCGGTGGCTGTCACGTCCGGTGGCAGGCAGTCGTGCTCCGGGAGGTAACCCACGAACTGGCGGATCTGTGGGCCCTCACGCGTGACATCCAGGCCCATGACCGATGCGGACCCGCTGGTCGGAGCCAATAAGCCCAGCAGGATCTTGAGAAAGGTGCTCTTGCCGGCCCCGTTGGCTCCCACCAGCCCGATGATGCCCGGCTCCACATCGAGCGTCAGCACATCGAGTGCCGTCACATGCGGGCCGTAGCGCTTGGTGAGGGCTCGGGCCTCGATGAGGGGCATCGCGATCGAGTCTAAAGCATGAAGGAGTCCCCAACGCCGAGGCAGGCGAGCGCCCGCAGATCGACCCTCACCCGCGCATTGCCGGCACTGTCCACCGACCACGCGGGATCCAGCCCATCCCTTCACCGATTCGGTGGCAGCGCGGCCGTGAGGTTTGCGGTTTCGCTGCCGAGCCCCCTCCCAAAGCGGCCTGGTGGCACGGAACGTGCACCCCGACTCCCTCCATTGTAAGAGTGGCCGGGGGCAACATGCAGGAAGACACAGGGGCACCAGCGCGACGGCCGCGCCCGTTCGTCATCGAGGACGATGTGCATACGCTCCGTCTGCTGACGGAGCTGGTCGAATCCACCGGGCTGGAGCCCATAGCCTTCACGCGCATCTCGTCGGCCAGGCGGGCCTTGAGGGAGCGTGTGCCGGCAGTGATGGTGGTGGACGACGACATGCCCGACGGGCGCGGCGCCGAGTTGGTGAACGAGCTCCGTGCCAACCCGAGCTGTCGCGACGTCAAGGTGTTGTTCTGCACCGCCGCTGAGCCTGCGCGCCGCCGCGAGATCGCGCAGCTCGGCCCGGTCATTGGCAAGCCATTCCGGCTCAACGACATCGAGCGCGCGCTGGCCGAGGTGGCCAAGACCTGACCGGGTACCCTCTGGCGGCATGGCTGCCGTCGATTTCAGCGCGCTGATCCTGACCAATGAATACCCACCCTCGGTCTACGGAGGGGCGGGCATCCACGTGGCAGAGCTGACCAGGGCGCTCGAGGGCCGCATCGGCCTGGACATCCGCACCTTCGGCGAGCACGGCGAAGTGCAACCCGACTTCCGAGTACGCGGCTATCCGCCAGCTCACGACATGCAGGCCGCCGATGAGCGGATGCGCGGCGCCTGGGGCGCGCTGTCGCGCGACCTGTCGATGGCCATTGATCCGGTCAGCGCCGAGGTGGTGCACTGCCACACCTGGTACACGCACCTGGCCGGGCTGCTGATCCGCCACGCCTATGGCATCCCGCTGGTCGTCACCGTCCATTCGCTGGAGCCGCTGCGACCATGGAAGCGCGAACAGCTTGGTGGCGGCTTTGACCTGTCGAGCTGGGTCGAGCGCCAGGCTCTGGATAGCGCCGATGCGGTGATCGCGGTCAGCGCAGGCACGCGCGACGATGTGCTGCGCCTGTTCGACGTCGATGCGGCGCGGGTGCACGTCATCCACAACGGCATCGACCCCGACTTCTACACGCCGGATGCGGCGACCGATGCGATCGACCGCTACGGGATCGACCGCCACGCGCCGTACGTCCTGTTCGTGGGTCGCATCACGCGCCAGAAGGGGATCGTCCACCTGGTGCGCGCGATCCGGCACCTGGATCCGGGCTTCGGCGTGGTGCTGTGCGCCGGCCAGCCCGATACACCGGAGATCGCGCACGAGATGGAGGAGGCGGTGGCGGAAGCACGCGCGCTTCGGTCCAACCTGGTCTGGATCCCGGAGATGGTCAGCCGCTCCGACGTGCGCCAGCTGTACAGCCACGCGGCGGTCTTCGTATGCCCATCGGTATACGAACCATTCGGCATCATCAACCTGGAGGCGATGGCCTGCGAGCGGCCGGTGGTGGCCAGCGCGGTCGGTGGCATCCCGGAGGTCGTCGTCGACGGTGAGACCGGCCTGCTGGTGCCCGTCCCGCTGCGCGCTGATGATCCGATGACGCCGGTTGACCCGGACCAGTTTGAGCGCGACCTGGCTGCCGCCGTAAACCGATTGATGGCCGATGCGACCCTGCGCGAGAGCATGGGACGCGCCGGACGACAGCGCGCCATCGCCGAGTTCAGCTGGGAAACGATCGCCGATCGCACGGTGGAGCTCTACCGCTCGCTCCTCGACGGGGGTCGCACGCGCCGATAGAGGAGGTCAACATGGCCGTCAATTTCGAGCACCAGGCGCATCCACGGATCGCGCAGCGGAGAAAGGTCGGACCGCCGACCGCGGTCGCTGAGCACGTAGGCACCAACGGACACATCGCGCTGCTGCTGACCAACGCAGTCGGCACGATGTGGGCTGCCTACGCGTTCGCGCTGCTCGCGCTCCTCGTCCTCCCGCAGGCGATCGCTGGCGGGCTGCTCACCTTCGTCCAATGGCTCAGCCAGACGTTCATCCAGCTGGTGATGCTCTCCGTCATCATGGTCGGCCAGAACGTCCTCGGGCGAGCGGCGGACAAGCGCGCGGCAATGACCTACGAGGACGCCGATGCGACATTCCATGAGGCGGGACAGATCCAGGCGCACCTGCGACTGCAGGATGAAGCGATCAACACAATCCTCGAAAAGGTCGAGAAGCTGGAGAGCGCGGTAGCATCCCGTCAATGACCCAGACCGATTGGCCGGTCCTGGTGGCTGCCGACCTGCGCAAGCGGTACGGGTCGTTGCAGGCGGTGGATGGTGTCTCGTTCGAGGTGGCGGCCGGCGAGGTGTTCGGCATCCTGGGGCCGAACGGCGCGGGCAAGACCACGACCCTCGAGATGATCGAGGGCATGCGCTCGATCGATTCGGGCACGGCAGTGGTGGCCGGCATGGACGTAAAGCGCGACCCGCGCGGGGTCAAGGCCCGGATCGGCATCCAGCTTCAGGCGTCCAGCTTCTTCGACGAGCTCAACCTGGTCGAGCTGCTGGAGCTCTTCGGCCACCTGTACGGGGTCAAGGCCAATGCCATGGCCCTGCTCGCCGAGGTGGAGCTCACCGAGAAGGCCCGCTCGCAGGTCCGCACGCTGTCCGGTGGACAGAAGCAGCGATTCAGCATCGCGGCGGCGCTTGTCAACGACCCGGCCATCCTGTTCCTGGACGAGCCGACCACCGGGCTCGACCCGCAGGCGCGCCGCCACCTGTGGGGCGTGGTTCGCGACCTCGCCTCGCGCGGCCACACCATCGTGCTGACCACGCACTACATGGAGGAGGCGGAAGAGCTCTGCAACCGGGTGGCGATCATGGACGGAGGGCGGATCGTGGCGCTCGACTCGCCGGGTGCCCTGGTCGACGCGCTGCTCGGCCGCGGCTTCAGCAAGAAACGGGTTGAGCGGCTGGCCAACCTGGAGGACGTCTTCCTCGACCTCACCGGCCACCACCTCCGGGAGGACGAGTAGGCATGCGCTTCGGCGTGTACTGGGCGCTCTTCGTGGCCAGCGTGAAGATGTTCGTCCGCAACCGGGTGGCACTCTTCTTCAGCCTGGTGGTTCCGCTGCTGATCATGCTGATCTTCGGCGTGTTGAACTTCGGCGGCACCACCGAGGTCAGCCTTGGCCTGGTCGACCAGGCGAACAACCAGGCGAGCAACGTGCTCCGCACGGCTCTGGAACGGACCGATGCGTTCGAGCTGCAGGCCGGCGACCGCGACGCGGAGCTCACTGAGCTCGGCGAGGGACATCGCGACCTGGTGCTGGTGATCCCGGCCGGCTTCCAGCTCTCCCCGGCCGACGACCCGGCCGCGCAGCTGGTGGCGTACACCAATGTCGCGAAGCCCCAGCAGGCGCAGGTCGGCGGGCTGCTTCTGAACGCCGTCATCAGCCAGGTCATCCTCGATGCCGGCCAGCCCGGTGGACCCAGCGGCCCGGTCGTGCGGGTCGAGGAGCTGCCCGGTCGGGACCTGGGCTACATCGATTTCCTGGTACCCGGCATGCTGGCCCT
>JBDUEE010000015.1:0-4146 GCA_040002615.1 Chloroflexota bacterium
GCAAGCGGCTCATCTTGACCCACCTGGGGCCAAGCGCGCTGGCGCACGTGGCCGCACATGAGTCGGTGGTCGCCGTCGAGACGATGGCCGGCCACGATCCCCAGCCGGTCGACATGAACCTGATGCCGCGCGTCACCTTCTGCCGGCCGCAGGTCGCCAGCGTGGGCATGACCGAGGCGGAGGCAACGGATGCCGGTCACAAGGTGAAGATCGGCTCATTCCCCTTCCGCGCCCTCGGCAAGGCCACCATCGTCGGCGAGGTGGACGGCTTCGCAAAGTTCGTCACCGATGCCGGCAGCGGGCTGCTGCTGGGCGCCCACATCATTGGCCCGCATGCCGGCGATCTGCTGGCCGAGCCCGCCCTCGCCCTCCTGGTCGAGGGCACATCGGCCGAGATCGCCATGTCGGTGCACGCCCACCCGACCCTGACCGAGGTGCTGGCCGAAACGGCCCTGGCAGTAGACGGCGCGGCTATTCACGTCTGATGATCAGCATCACTCCCGTCCACGGAGGCTAGGAGCGTACAAGTGGCCAAGATCGAAGCCCGGCCCCGTCATCTCGAGCTCGGCCTGTCCGACGACGATATGCTGGCCATGTATCGCCAGATGCTGCTGTCTCGCGCTGTCGACGAGCGGATGTGGCTCATGCAGCGGGCCGGCAAGATCGCCTTCATCATCTCCGGGCAGGGCCACGAGGGAGCGCAGGTCGCCATTGCCTGGCCGATGCGCCGCAACCAGGACTGGATGGCGCCCTACTATCGCTCGATCGCGTCGGCACTGACCTTCGGCATGACGATCGAGGACATCATTACCGCCCACCTCGCCAAGGGCGACGACGTCAGCAGCGGCGGACGGCAAATGCCCGGTCACTATGGCGGCGCGCCGTACAACCTCGTCAGCCTGTCGTCGCCGGTAGGCACCCAGGTGCTGCACGCCGTCGGCATCGCCATGGGCGCGTGGGTGCGCGGCGAGGACGTCGTGACCATGACCTCGTACGGCGAGGGAACCAGCAACCAGGGAGAGGTCCACGAAGCCATGAACTTCGCCGGCGTGCACAACCTGCCGGTCATCTTCGTGTGCGAGAACAACGGCTACGCCATCAGCGTGCCGCTCGACAAGCAGGTCGGTGGTGGCAACGTGGCGGCGCGGGCGCAGGGCTACGGCTTCCCGGGCGTCATCGTGGACGGCGGCGATCCGCTGGCGTGCTACGCGGCGGCAAAGGAGGCGCACGATCGCGCTCAGCGTGGCGAGGGTCCCACCCTGATCGAGGCGCGCGTGGTACGCATGACCAGCCATTCCTCCGACGACGACCAGCGTCGCTACCGCGACCCGGCCGAGGTGGACGCGCTCAAGGAGCAGGATCCGATCGCTCGCTTCGGCGACCAGCTGCGGGACTGGGGTCTGCTGACCGATGAGCGCGAAACGCAGCTGCGGGCGGAGGCAAAGGCGGAGATCAACGAGGCGAGCCGGCGTGCCGAGGCCAGGCCCGAGCCGGACGTGGCGACCGCCGAGCTGCACGTCTACGCGGACCAGCCGGAGGGCCAGTGACGTGGCCGAGCTGAACATCCTGGAGGCCATCCGCCTCGGCATGGACGAGGAGATGGAGCGCGACGAGCTGGTCATGATCCTGGGCGAGGACGTCGGCAAGAAGGGCGGCGTGTTCGGCGCCACTGAGGGCCTGTTTGCCAAGTACGGAGAGAAGCGGGTGCTCGACACTCCTCTCTCCGAGGGCTTGATCGCCGGCGCCGCGGCGGGCGCGGCCATCTATGGCCTGCGGCCGATCGCCGAAATGCAGTTCGCCGACTTCGTGTACCCGGCCTTCAACCAGATCGTGTCCGAGATCAGCCGCATGCGCTATCGGTCCAACAACGCCTTCGGACTGCCGATGGTGATCCGCATGCCGTACGGCGGCGGCGTGCACGGCGCGCTGTATCACAGCCAGTCGAACGAGACCTACTTCACCGCCACCGTTGGACTGAAGGTGGTCGCACCCGGCACCCCGGCCGATGCCAAGGGCCTGCTCAAGGCATCAGTCCGCGACCCAGACCCGGTCATGTTCTTCGAGCACAAGAAGACCTACCGCCTTTTCAAGGCCGATGTGCCCGATGGCGACCATGTGGTTCCCATCGGCAAGGCAGACGTGGCGCGACCCGGCAAGCACCTGTCGATCTTCTGCTACGGCTACATGCGCACCTGTGCGCTGGAGGCGTCAGAGACTCTTGCCCGCGAGGATGGGGTCGAGGCGGAAGTGGTGGACCTGCGGACGCTGCGACCGCTGGACACGGCCGCCATCGCCGCCTCGGTCGAGAAGACCGGCAAGGCGCTGGTCGTCCACGAGGCTAACCGCTTCGGAGGCTTCGGTGCCGAGGTGGCGGCCACCATCGCGCAGGATTCCTTCGAGCACCTGGATGGACCGGTCATGCGGCTGGCCGGACCCGAGGTTCCGGGCGTGCCCTTCCACCATGATCTGGAGGAATGGTTCATGCTCGGACCGCAGAAGATCGTGGATGCGGCCCGCCAGCTGGCCGCCTACTAGTGCGGTGGGTGATGCCTGACCCACGACTTGTCTCCTCGGGACCAGGTCTCGGCCCCGCGAGTCTGAGCGAGGCGGATCAAGCCCGTCGTTGCCAGATACCAATCGGATCGGGCTTGGCTCGTTCCAGGCTCCACGCTGACCGCCGGGGCAGGCCCGCCCGTGCTCGGCGCCGTCAGGCCAGCGCGCCGCATGGCGCTGCAATTGCGGCTAAGGTCAGCGTGATTGCTATTTGGCAACATGATCGCAGCACGCGGCGGCTGACCGCGCGATTGACTGAGGGAGCCTGACCACCGATGCCGACCACGATCAAGATGCCGCAGCTCGGCGAATCGGTCACCGAGGGGACGATCGAGCGCTGGCTGGTCAAAGAAGGCGATACCGTCGAGCAGTACGACCCGCTGTTCGAGGTGGTGACCGACAAGGTCAACGCCGAGGTACCGGCCGAAGTCGCCGGCACCATCACCAAGATCATGGTGCCCGACGGCGAGACGGTGAAGGTTGGCACGCCCCTGGCCGAGATCTCGGCCGATGGCGACGGGACCGCGCCCGAGCAGGCACCGCCGCCGCCTGCAGGCGAAGAGCAGCCTGCGGCGCCTGAACCAGCTGCGGAAGCGGCACCCGCGCCGGAGCCTGAACCGGCTGCCGAAGCGGCGCCGGAGCCGACAGAGCAAGCCGCGCCGGAGCCTGAACCGGCTGCCGAAGCGGCGCCGGAGCCGACAGAGCAAGCCGCGCCGGAGCCCGAACCAGTCGCTGCGGAGCAGGCCGCTCCTGCTGCAGAACAGCCCGCACCAGCAGCGCCAGCGACCGACGGCACGGTTCGCATGACCCCCGCCGTCCGTCGCCTCGTCCGCGAGCACAACCTCGATATCAGCCAGCTCAGCGGCAGCGGCGCCGGCGGCCGCGTCACACGCGAGGACGTGCTCGCGTTCGTCGAACGGGGTGCGGCCGCGCCGGAGGCCACGGCTCCGGCCGCTGGACCGGCGCCTGCTCAGGCTGCGGAACCGGCGCCCCAGGGACAACCCGCCACCCCCGCAGCACCAGCTGCCGCTCCCGCGACGGCTGCTCCCGTCACCGCGCCAACCGGCGGCGACGTCGAGGTGCCGCTGACCCAGATGCGCAAGGGCATCGCGGCCAAGATGACGCGCGTCAAGCAGACCGTCCCTCACGCCTACACAATCGTGGAGGTGGATATGCACAACGTCGTGCGCTGGCGCGAGACCAACACCGCCGCCTACAAGGCGCGCGAGGGATCGAGCCTGTCGTACGTGGCCGCGGTGGTCAAGGCGGTTACCGAGACCCTGCGTCAGCACCCAAATCTCAACAGTCAATTCGCCGAGGACAAGGTCATCCTCAAGCAGGCCATGAACATCGGGATCGCGGTGGCGGTCGACAATGGCCTGCTGGTGCCGGTCATCCACAATGCCGACCAGCTGTCGATCAGCGGTGTCAACCATCGGATCCAGGACCTTGCGGCACGCGCCCGCATCAACAAGCTGAAGCTGGACGAGATCCAGGGCGGAACCTTTACCGTCAACAACACCGGCTGGTTCGGATCGATCTCATCCATGCCGATCATCAATGCGCCGGAGGTCGCCATCCTGTCGATGGAGG
>JBDUEE010000016.1:0-4666 GCA_040002615.1 Chloroflexota bacterium
TGCCGGTGGCTGCCGGGCTGGGCGGCGGTTCGTCGGACGCCGCGGCCGCTTGGCGGCTGGGCAGGCGCTGGACAGATACGGAGGGTGACGCGGGGCCAACAACGTTGGTCGAGCTGTCGGCGATCGGCGCGGACGTGCCATTCTTTGCCTCGCAGCTGGCCGCCGGCCGGGTCGAAGGGATCGGGGAAAGGGTGATGAGTGCTGAATCACCTTCTGACACGCCATATGTGGTGCTGGCACACCCGCCTTTCACGCTCTCAACGGCAGCAGTCTTCGGCGAGCTGCGGCCGGACGAGTGGAGCGGCGAGCTGCGGCCGGGCAACAACGACCTGCTCTCCCCGGCGCGTCGGCTGCGTCCAGAGCTTGACGACGTGCTGCGCCTTGTCGTGGCTGCCGGTGGCGATCCGCGGTTGACCGGGAGCGGGCCAACCGTGTTCAGCCTGACCGACGACGCCGAGCGCGCGGCTGCCGTGGTGGCGCGCCTTCAGCGCGCAGGACTGCGTGCGTCGCAGACACGGATTCGGCTCGAACCGGCTAGCATCGAAGCCATCGACGAGGTCGAGGAGTGAGCGCACACATGCGAACACAGGTGGAGACGAACGGGGCGCCTGGCGCAATCGGTCCTTACAGCCAGGGCATCCGCGCCGGCGAGCTCGTATTCACCGCCGGCCAGGTCGGCGCTGACCCGGCAACCGGGACGTTGGCGGACGGTGTGGCCGCGCAGGCCGATCGTGCGCTGCGCAACCTGACCTCGATCCTCGACGCTGCCGGCTCGTCGCTCGACCGCGTCGTGAAGACCACAATCTTCCTGGTGGACATGACCGACTTCGCTGCGGTCAACGAGGTATACGCGGCACACTTCTCGGCACCGTACCCGGCTCGCTCGACCGTCGCGGTCAGGGCGCTGCCAAAGGACGCCCTGGTCGAGATCGAGGCCATCGCCATTGCGCCCGATGCGCGCTGACCGATACCATCCGCGGCACCGTCCCCTCATGTTGGAGCGCATACGCCTTTGCTAGCTACCGCGGCCATCGTCCTGGCCGCCGGCCAGGGGACTCGTATGCGATCGCGCATCCCGAAGGTCCTCCACCCTCTCGCCGGCCGGCCGATGATCGACCACGTCCTGGCCACGCTGGCCGCGGCCGGCATCGAGCATCCGGTGGTGGTGACCGGCTTCGGTGCGGACCAGCTCGAGGCCGCCCTGCAGGATCGGGTGCCGACCGCGCGGCAGGACCCGCAGCTGGGCACTGCCGACGCCGTGCGCTGCGGCCTGGACCGTATCCCGTCCGGCGTCCGCCACGTGCTGGTGACGATGGGCGACGTTCCGCTGCTTCCGGCGGACCTGTTTCAGCAGCTCTTGCGCGAGCAGGCCGAAGGTGAGGCAACAATCGCCCTGCTGTCGGCGAACCCGGGTGATCCGGCCGGCTACGGCAGGGTGGTGCGCGGAGCCGATGGCGGAGCACTGGCCGTGGTCGAGGAGCGCGACGCCGACGAGCGGACCAGGGCGCTCGGCGAGGTGAACGTTGGCACCTACTGCTTCGACGCCGGTTGGCTGCGGGCTAACGTGGGCGGTGTTCCCGCCTCGGCCTCCGGCGAGTACTACCTGACCGACCTGGTCGAGCTGGCAGTATCCGGCGGGCGCCGGGTGGCAGTGGTGGCCGCGCCGCGCGCCGAGCTGACGACCGGCATCAACGACCGTGCTGGGTTGGCGGCCGTCGAGCGCGTGCTGCGCACGCAGATCGCCGAGGGCCACATGCGCAACGGGGTCACCATCGTCGACCCCGGCAGCACGTTCATCGACGTCGGCGTGGAGATCGGGCAGGACGCCCGTATCGAGCCCTGGACGGTGCTGACCGGCAGCACGGTGGTGGCGCAGGATGCGGTTATCGGGCCGCGTGCGGAGGTCCGCGATTCACGGATCGGGCCGCGCACACGCGTCTGGGCCAGCGTGATCGAGGGCTCAACCGTGGCGGAGGACGTGCAGATCGGTCCATACAGCCATATTCGGCCGGGCTGTCAGATCGGCCCGCGCTGCCGGATCGGGAACTACGCGGAGCTGAAGAACACCAGGCTGGGGGCTGGCACGCAGCAGCACCACTTCAGCTACCTGGGCGACGCCGAGGTGGGAGAGAAGGTCAACATCGGGGCAGGCGCCATCACCGCCAATTTCGACGGAGAGCGCAAGAACACGACGATCATCGGCGACGGTGCGTTCATCGGGGTCGACACCATGCTGCGCGCTCCGGTCACCATCGGCGCCGGCGCCCGCACCGGTGCCGGGGCGGTGGTCACGCGCGATGTGCCGCCGGGCAAGACCGTGGTCGGCATGCCCGCACGCGCGATCGACGCTCGCCGCCGCAGCTCGGAGCTGGCGACCGAACGGAAACCGCAGGGCGGAGGCGGCACCGGCTCAGCAGATGCCTGACGGCAGCAGTACCAGCTCCGGCCACGCTGAAGGGCTGATCGCCCGCGTCGGCCGATGACCGGAACCTGGATCCTCGACCTGGCGATCGTGGCGGGGCTGATCCTGGTTGGCGGCTTCTTCGCGGCCTCGGAGATCGCGCTCATCACCGTGAAGCGCCATCGACTGCACCAGCTGGTCAGCGAGGGCAACCGCGCAGCGCAGATCGCCGAGCGGCTGACAAATGATCCCAGCCGCTTCCTTGCCACCATCCAGATCGCGATCACATTCCTGGGCTTCCTGGCCTCGGCGGTCGGAGCCATCTCCCTTTCCGGCGCGCTGGCCGGCCTGATCCGCCTCATTCCCCTCGAGCCGCTGAAGAACGCGGCCAACGAGATCAGCTTCGTGCTCATCACCCTGCTGATAGCCCTGGCCTCGATCATCATCGGCGAGCTGGTGCCGAAGACGCTGGCGCTCACCTTCGCCGAGCGCTTCGCGCTGGTGGTCGCGCGCCCGATCGGCTGGCTGGACGTCGTGCTGCGCCCGGTCGTCTGGCTCGTTTCAAGCGTCTCCAACGCGCTCGTCCGGCTGCTGGGCGGCAAGAACCGACCGCAGGCCGGCTACCTGTCCATGGAGGAGCTGAAGATGCTGGTCGAGACCGGCAGCGAGGTGGGCGGTATCGAGGAGGACGAGAAGGAGATGATCCACGGGGTCATCGAGCTGGCCGAGACCAAGGTCCACGAGGTCATGGTGCCGCGCATCGGCATCCGCGCGATCGACGTCAACGACCCGATCGACGAGGTGCTCGACATGATCGTTCGGGCCGGCCACTCGCGCATCCCGGTCTACGAGGAGAACCTGGACAACATCATTGGCATCCTCTACGCCAAGGACCTGCTGCCCTACCTCAAGCGCAACGGTGGGCCAGCCACCGAGATCGACATCCGCAAGCTGGCGCGGCCGCCCGTCTACGTACCGGAGACCAAGGCCGTCGACGAGCTGCTGCACGAGATGCAGGTCACCAAGCGCCACATTGCCATCGTGGTGGACGAATACGGCGGCACCGCCGGCCTCATCACGCTGGAGGACGTGGTCGAGGAGATCGTGGGCGAGATCCAGGACGAGTACGACACCGAAGAGTCCCTGGTCGAGGCGCTGGCCAACGATGGCGAGGTCTCGTTCCGGCTAGACGGCAGGGTCAGCATGGATGATCTGCGCGACCTGTTCGACCTGTCGGACGAGGAGGAAGAGGATGAGGGGGCCTATGACACGGTGGGCGGCTTCATCGTCCATCGCGTCGGTCGCATACCGCTTCCCGGGGCCACGGTGAAGTTCCGCGACGTCACACTGACGGTCGATGCTGCCGAGCCACGACGGGTGGCCAAGGTCATCGCCACCCGCGTGATGCCGGCGGAGGAGCAGCCGGACGGCGACGGCTCGACGCCACCGGCCTGAGCTGGCGCGGCTGGCCCGTCAGACGGCGATAACCGATTCGACCAGCGCCTGGAGCTCCGCGCGGTGCTCCTCCGGCATCGGCAGGCCGTTGAGGTCGGCCAGGGCGATGTCCCGGTAGTGGCGCGCCCGATCGAGCGCCTCGTCGCGCGCGCCAGTGCGTTCCAGGATTGCCAGAACCTCGTCCACCTCGTCCTGGGGCATCCCCTGCGAAGCGTCGGCCACGTAGATCTCGCGCAGCCGAGCTGCGTCGGCGCCGGTCGCGTGCTGCAGTGCCCACACCAAGGGCAACGTCTTCTTGCGCTTGCGGACATCACCCGCCTCCGGCTTGCCGGATTCCGCGGACGGCCAGAACGTGCCCTTCACGTCATCGGCCATCTGGAAGGCCAGCCCGATGTGGTAGCCGAAGCTGCGGAAGGCCTCCGATGTCTCGCTGTCGTCGCTCGCCAGGATCGCACCCGCCTGCAGTGAGGCGGCCAGCAGGGCGGCGGTCTTGCGGCCGATCATCTCCATGTACTCCTCGACCGTCACATCGGTGCGCCGTTCGAAGCTGATGTCGAGGAACTGGCCCTCGCACAGCGCAAGGCAGGTTTCGTCGTACATCCGCATCAGCTCCAGCATGCGGTGCTCAGTCACGGTCCCGGCATCGAGCGCCCGATAGAGCGCGAGGCGCGACAGAGCGAACAGGGCATCACCGGCATTGATGGCCAGCGGCACCCCCCAGATCGCCCATAGCGTGGGCCGATGGCGCCGTTCCGCGTCAGCGTCCTCGATGTCATCGTGGACCAGGCTGAAGTTATGTCCCAGCTCCAC
>JBDUEE010000017.1:0-2547 GCA_040002615.1 Chloroflexota bacterium
GCGAAAAATTCAATCCGGCGCAGGGCGGCCCGGCGGTCCTTCCGGCCATCCAGCACGGCGATCCCGCAGGGCCGGGCAAGGGCGTCGACTTCTAATTTCCCGAGGCAGGGCTCGCGGCGTCACGGATCTCACGACACCGACGTTCCATACTCGCGACCTGATATCCGCGAGGCCTGCTCCATGATTCATCTCGTGTACTTCGCGTGAACCAGCGCGGATCAGCTGCCGATTGGCTGCTATTCGTTTTGCTTGGCTTCCTATGGGGCAGCAGCTACCTCTTCATCAAGATCGGGGTCGACGCAGGCCTCCAGCCGTTCACGCTCGTCGCAGTGCGCCTGCTCATCGGCTTCGCGCTGCTGGCTGCGGTGGTGGCGGTCGCGCGCGAGGCCTTGCCGCGCAGCATCCGGACCTACGGGCACCTGTTCGTGATGGCGATCTTCAGCGTTGCGCTGCCGTTCTCGCTGATCACCTGGGCGGAGCAGAGCACGGACTCGACCCTGGCCGCCATCCTGAATGCCAGCGTGCCGCTGTTCGTGATCCTGATCGCGGCGGCGGTGCTGGTGGACGAGAACATCACCACCAACAAGGTCGCGGGCCTGGTCATCGGCTTCGTTGGCGTCGCCATCCTGGTCGGCTTCGACCCCGGCGTGATTGCCGGGACCGACCTGCTGGCGGCCCTGGCGCTCATCGGTTCATCCGTCGCGTATGCCACCGGTGCGGTGTACGCCCGGCGCTTCGTGCACGGGTTGAGGCCGATGATTCCTGCCGTGATGCAGGTCGGGTTTGCGCTGCTGATCTCTGCGATCCTGGCCCTGCTCTTCGAACGCCCGATCAGCTTCCCGGTCAGCTTCGATGCCGTCCTGGCGGTGGTCTGGCTGGGGCTGCTGGGATCGGGGGCTGCCTACCTTGTCTTCTTCCGACTGCTGGGCCGGTGGGGCGCAACCCGGACCTCGCTCGTCGCGTACCTGTTGCCGGTCTTCGGGATCGCGTTGGGCGTGGCTGTCCTGGACGAGCGGGTCGATGCGCGGCTGATCCTGGGCACGCTGCTGGTGATCGGCGGCATTGCGCTGGTCAACGCGCGCGGTCGCCTGCTGCCGGCCCTGGGTCGCCGGTCGGCTCCGAGCCAGGAGCTCTGACCCTAGTGGCGCTAGTGGCGCCAGCGGCGCCTCTCATCTTCGCAGCACACCAATCAGGGCCGCCTTAGATCGGTTGCATGAGCGGATCACCGCCACCTACCAACGCGGGACTATTTTGGCGCTGGTCTCGACCGAATTCGCAACCGGACGCGGTATCGGCTGTACCTAAGCCGGCCATGATTGGTACGCGGTGGTGGATCACGGCACCACGGCCGAGCGGACCTCGAGGACGATGCTCTTATCTGCCTCGAGGTTGACGCCCTTGACTGCCTCAAGCTCTCCGAACGACTTGGTGGGCGCCCTTGCCGAGATTCCCGTGGGGCGGGACCAACGACGAAGCAGGACCGATTCTGAGGCCGAATGGGGTCAATTTTCACCCCAATCCGGTGGTGCGAATTCCCTGCGGGCGCAAATCAATACCAACTTCAGCGCTTTGCTTCGTCGTCAGTCCACCGGGTGGGAATCAGGCCACAGGCAATGCCCCGGGCTCTGAGTTGGTACTTCTGGACCCCTGTGGTGGACTATGGGTGGGTCCCGGCGAGTCGCTCGAGGACGCTACTTTCATCCCGAACAAAGCACATTTGTGGATTCTGGGATGGATGCTGACCTGCTGAATCTCTCGAAGCTGCTGAGCATGGCGATGCTCATCGCCGCGACGATCGAGTATGTCGAAATCGTGCGGCGCCGAGAGGGCTGGAGGTCAGCCGCCCGCGATCGCCGGGTATTCGCCGCCGAGGGATTGCGAGCGCTGGTCCGGGTTTTCATCGCGGATTAGGCGTCCCGCGCTGGCTGATTCCTGCCCAGAATTCCCGGGCCGACGATCCGAGGCCGGCGGGCCGACAGCGCAGGGCCGTAGCCGACCCAGCTACGCAGCCGCTGCGGCTACCTCGGCGGATTCCGGCCCCGACCACAGCCGGAGCGTGTGGGCCACGATGCCAACCAGGATCGAGAGACCCAACACCGGCGTGATGAATTTGAACAAGTCGGTCGCGTTGAAGAGGATCGCCAGCGTGAACGCGGCCACCGCCAGGGAGATGCCCCAGAAGACCACGTGATCGGCCCACGGCATGATGGAGCGGCGCGATCGGTTCAGATCGAAGAGCAGCCCGAACAGCGTGTTCGTCACCATGCCGACGAAGAGCGGGTGCTCGCTGGCCGGGATGAGGTTCGGCGGAATATCGGTGAATTCCTTCCAGACCCCACTGACCAGGCCGCCGATGAGCACCATGAAGATGACCAGGAAGACAAGCCCGTACGGCACAGCGATGGCGTAGTGGCGCGCCGAGTCGGCGGCCAGCCAGCCGGGCGCCACGACCCGCCGCCACACCAGGGTGAATAGGAGGACGAAGGCAGCGATGTCGACGGGGATGAAGAGGGCTGTCGCCTGCACCACGTTGGCGAGAAGTAGTCG
>JBDUEE010000018.1:0-2707 GCA_040002615.1 Chloroflexota bacterium
CAACTGCCCGGGCATCGTGGGCAGCGGGGACGGTCGTCGTCTGCATATGCCCGAGTCCGGCATCGCCGATCGCGACGCGCTGCCTTGGCGTCCAGGCAGCGCGCAACCGGTGCCACGCCTGGAGCGTCAGGCCATCGAGCAGCTTCAGCGGAACACTGGCCGAGGTCGGCCCGACACCAGACGGCGCCACCGAAAGCTTGAGCCGGCCGGAGGTAATCGGTGTCTCCGCATACAGGTCAATCTCAAATGAGACAGGGCCATCTCCCAAGTTCGCGATCGGCATGCAGAACCGATGTGGCGCATCGCCATCGACCCGGATGCTCCGGTCGAACGGCGACGGAAACGCGACCACCTCAGGGTCGCCGACGACTGGGCCGATATCCTTGGAGGCGGCCGCAAGCTGGCCTACGCGAAGCTCGTCGAAATCGAGCCGTGCAATCACCGCGTCCGGATCAGGTGGCGCGGCATCGGAACCAGGCGAATGCGATGGCCCCGGACCGCCACCTCCGCCGAGCACGTCACCATCCGGATGGCTGGCGACCGCGTCCCGGTTCGATGCGAACGGGTCCAGGTACCCAAGTTGCAAGAGTGCAGCCGCCGCGAACGCCAGCACCCCGACTGCCCCCAGCACCCCAATGCCAATCACCGTCGGCTCCAGACGACGCCGGGGGCCCGGGAATGGCCTGCGGCGTTCCCGTCGCGCTAGCGACTTGCCGGCTGCGACCATACGCGCCTCGATCGTGGCGCGAGCACGGCCGTACTGCTCATCCAGGCCGGTGAGTTGGCCGGCCAGGTCTTCCGTGGTTGATGGGCCAGGGTATGCCGGGACATTCCGGAGCGCCTTGGCGGCCACATCACGGCTCGAATCGGCTCGAACGATGAGCCAGCCCATCGCCAACCAGGCATCGTCCCACGCTGTACGTCCGACCTCGCGATCGTCCCGTGTTTGGAGTGTCAATCCCGTGAGGCCGTCGACGTGCTCAACCGCGTCGAGCGAAGCCGCCAGTTCGGCAAGGCCACGGCGAGCCGTCAGCTCATTCGAACTGCCCTCGGGCGTGGCGTCGGACAGGAGCGTCGCGCTGAGAGCGAATGCCGGGGCGTCCACGATGCACGCCACCGCATCCGGATTCCAGCAGCAGGTGCGCCCGACCAGCAGTCGGCAGCCAACGCAGTAGCGGAACGAGGCCTGAATACGGTCCAGGGCAAGGTCGCGTTCGCCGTGCGCGGGCACCGCCAGTTCGAAGCGTTGGCCACACCGTTCGCAGAAGCCGGGAATCGATCGATGGCCCATAGACCTGCCCCCAGGGGGGGACTAGCCTAGTACCAACGTTTAGCTATGTCTGCTCCTCGTTGCCTGGACGCACCGGCTGGTTTTCAGCAAGTCCACGACGTCAGGCATCGCCC
This sequence comes from Chloroflexota bacterium, assembly GCA_040002615.1. GTDB lineage: Bacteria > Chloroflexota > Limnocylindria > QHBO01 > QHBO01 > DASSCW01. The sequence goes on from JBDUEE010000018.1 coordinate 1,405, forward strand.
TCGACGTAGAGCTCCGGCTCGAAGCGCGGGCCGCGCCCGGGCAATGACGCGACCCAGTCGCGCAGCGCCGACTCGACCGTGGTGAACGCCAGCTCGGACCAGGGAATGTCGTCCGGTCCGAAGTCCGCGACCTCGGTCGTCTCGGCACCAGGCAACGCCTCGCCGCCCACCACGGTGGCCTCGTAAACGAGCGTCACCACGCCCGCGTGCGGACGCGAGTACGCGCCGATCAATCTCCCCACCTCGACCAGCAGCTGGGTCTCTTCCTCCGTCTCGCGCCGAGCTCCCTCCTGCGCCGCCTCGCCGATCTCCAGGAATCCGCCGGGGTATGTCCACAGGCCGGCTCCCGGCTCGATCGCGCGCCGCGCCAGGAAGACCCTGCCCCCGCGAATTGGCAGCGTGCCGACCACCAGGCGAGGATTGCGCCAGGTGACATGGCCGTCGGGGCAGACGAGGCGCGGGCGGTGATCCGCTTCCAGCAGTCGCGGCGTCACCGGCTTGCCGCAGGCTGGGCAGAAGGCGGGCTCCTCGCCCAGCGTCAGGGGCATGTCGTCGCCGGCGTCGTGCACAGGCATGCAACGATGGTAGACACGCGAATGGCAGAATGTGCCGGCCGCGCGCAGGTACTGACAGAACACCGCCGCGTCAGCCATCATGGCCGTGCGGAGGATCAAGCAATGAACAGGGTGACCCAGGTCCTGGTCGTCATGGGGGCGTTCGCGGTGGTCGGCATCGTGGGTTTGGGCGCGCTCTCGCGCGAGAACCTCGAGAAGGCGAGAGCGCCAAAGCCCACTCCGGTACCGCTGGTCACCTTCCCCGCGGTGCCTGACGGCTGGGCGGTGGGCCAGCACGATGCAGTGCTCACGCTCGCGCGAGGCCCCGTGGCGGGCAAGGCCACGGTCGCCAGGATCACGGTCTGCCGCAATGCGTACGCGGTGGCCGCGGACGGTACGCTGACCCACGGCCTGGACACCGATGCGACCGCCATCGCCTTCGGCCTGGCGAGACGCGACGACCTTCCCCGCAAGGTGCTCAAGCCACACGCAGCGACGCTTGCTGGTCTGAACGGCAATTACCTGGACATCACGATCACCAATGCCAGCCAGTTCGTCGGCGTGACCGATACATGGCTGGCCCGTGCAGACCAGGCAAGCTGCGTCGTGGTCGTCGATACCTCGGACGCGGGCTCGGGTGCCGACCCGGCGACCGAGGTGACCATGCCGGCGATCGTTCGTCTGGGCATCTTCGCTCTGCCTGATGGCGGCAACCTCATGGTGCTGATCGCCAGCGAAGGCATTGGAAC
>JBDUEE010000019.1:0-47976 GCA_040002615.1 Chloroflexota bacterium
CGCGCAGCGACGTCGGCAGGCCGAACACGTCGACGTGCCAGCCAGCGCCGCGAATCGCCTGCGCACCGCGACTGCCGCTCCATTCGATGGTGCCATCCCAGCTGACCTGCAGTGGCGCCGCCTGTGTGGCATCTGCTCCCCCGCCAATGGCGCTGTCGATTGCCGCGCCGCCGGCATCCAGCGAGGTGATCGTCAGGTGGCAGCCGGAGAGCGGAAAGGCCAGGCTCGCCGGCGGCTGCACCGATCCGATAGCCACTCCGATGGCGACGAGAGCGATGGCTGCGAGGCGGCGCTGCAACGGGCGCAAGGGCGATCGGCTCCCATCCGCTCGCGTGGCACGCCTCGACCAACGGCAGGCAGCTGGTCGTTGGCGCCATCGCTTGGCCGCGATGCTAGCGTCGGCACGTGGCGCGCCACCCCCAATTTCGCGTACTTGAGTCAACCTTCTCTATACTCGCTGTCATGTCCTCCCCGCCCAGCCTGCTTGAGCGGTATCGGGAGCTGCTGGCCGAGCCGGACGAGCGCTTCCCGCTGACACTTGGCGAGGGCGGCACGCCGCTGATCCACGCGCGGCGCCTGGGCGAAGAGCTGGGCCTCGACCGGCTGTTCCTGAAGTTCGAGGGCACGAACCCCACCGGCAGCTTCAAGGACCGCGGCATGGTGCTGGCGGTGAATCGTGCCCTGGCCAATGGCGCCACGGCGGTGGTGTGCGCCTCGACCGGCAACACCAGCGCCTCGGCAGCCGCCTACGCGGCCGCGGCCGGGCTGCCCTGTCACGTGGTGCTTCCGGCGGGCAAGGTGGCACGGGGCAAGCTGGCCCAGGCTGTGGTGGCCGGAGCGCGCCTGGTGATGGTGCACGGCAACTTCGACGAGGCGCTTGCCGCCGTACGCCGGCTGGGGGAGGAAGGCGTCGCGGCAGTCGTCAACTCGATCAACCCGGATCGCATCCTCGGCCAGCAGACGGTGGCGTTCGAGATCGTCGACGCGCTGGGTGAGTCACCTGACGCCGTGGGGCTGCCAGTGGGCAATGCCGGCAATATCACCGCTGCCTGGGCGGGGTTCGTGCGCTACGGCGAGGCTGGTATCACGCCCTCGGGACGGCGACCGAAGATGCTCGGCTTCCAGGCGGAGGGCGCCGCACCGATCGTGCGTGGCGCGCCCGTTGAGCAGCCGGAGACGGTGGCCACCGCCATCCGCATCGGCAACCCGGCCTCATGGAGCGGGGCGGAGGCGGCGCGCGACGAATCGGGTGGTGTGATCGAGGCGGTCTCCGACGAGGAGATCCTGGCCATGCAGCGCAGGATCGTTGGCGTGGAGGGCATCTTCTGCGAACCGGCCTCGGCGGCCGGTGTGGCAGGTGTGGCGCGGCTGGCGCGGGATGGCCGAATCCATCGGTCCGAAGGGGTCGTCTGCATCCTGACCGGCCACGGCCTGAAGGATCCGGACGTGGTCGCCGGCGAAGAGGGAAGCCTGACGCCGGTCGATCCGGACCTGGGATCAATCCGGCGGGCGATGGGCCTCTAGGCGGGGCTGCCCGGGCCGCGGCCGTAGCGGCCCATGATCTCCAGCAGCCGATCGGCGGGCAGAGCGTGGAAGGTGACGCCATTGCCCGTCATCGTCTCAGCCGCGATCAGCGAGTTGAGGATCGCCTCCTCGGAAGCCTCGATGGCGGCCCAGAACAGCGCGCTGATGTGATCGTCGTCGAGCATGGTCAGCGCACGATGGACCGATACCCCCTCATCCTCGTTGGCCAAGCCCCGGTTGCCGACGGCGAACGCCAGGAAGATGTCACCGCTGTCGTGCTCGCCGCCGCCGCCGGTCCGGGCGACCGCCAGGGTGGCGCGCTGCGCCAGCCGGCGGCACTGATGCGGCAGCAGCGGCGCGTCGGTGGCCAGCACCACGATGATCGAGCCGCCGCCGCCGCCTGCCGAGGAATCAGGGCCGTCGATTTCGGACCGCGGAATCTCGCGACCAACGGGCACGCCATCGACCATCAGCCGCTCGCGCGCCCCGAAGTTGGCCTGCACCAGCGCTCCGACCGTATGGCCGCCGTGCTCCGGCGCCACCGTCCTCGAGGCGGTCCCGATACCCGCCTTGAAGCCGAACGCCTTCATGCCGGTGCCGCCGCCCACGTTGCCCTCCGCCACCGGGCCGCCATCGGCCGCCTCAAGCGCGGCCAGGACGTCCTCCTCGGCCACGTGCTGGCCGTCGATGTCGTTGAGGTAGCCGTCCCAGGTCTCGGTGACGACCGGCAGGGACCAGCGTGCACCCGCCCGCCCCGCAGCATGTCGCGCGCTGATGCCGACCAGCGCGTGGTGAACGATGCCCACTGAGTGCGTGTTGGTCAGTGCGATCGGCGAGCTGAGCATCCCCGACTCACGGACCCACTCCAGCCCGGTCATCTCACCGTTGCCGTTGAGCGTGTGGGAGCCGGCAAAGACGGGCTCAGCGCCGGCATCGCCTTCATGTGGCTGGATGACGGTGACGCCGGTCCGCACGTCTTCACCTCGGATGAGGGTGCGATGCCCAACCCGAACGCCCGCCACGTCGGTAATGGCATTCAGCCGGCCGGTGGGCAGCAGCCCGAGGTGGATGCCCAGGTCACGCGCGCGCATCGACCGCGTCCTCCGTGCTGGGCGCCGATGCCGGCGGCTGATGCAGGCGCTGTTCGATCAGGCTCTCGGCGGCCGAGCTGCTGGCCGGCTGACCGGTGACCGCCTCCAGGAAGACGCGCCGTTGCAGCGCCACGAGCTCGGTCGACACGACGGCCTCCACCGACGCGGTACGCGGCACGTTGCGCAGCAGGGCGATCTCGCCGAACGACTCTCCCGGCCCCTCCTGCCGTATGTGACGGCCGTCGATGCTGATCCCCACCCGGCCATGGGTGATGATGTAGAAGTGGTCGCCGGGGTCCCCCTGCCTGACCACCAGGCTGCCCTGGTGGGCGTGGACCGGCACCAGCCCGGCGGCGAGCCGCTCGATGGCGGCCGGACCTAGCGGCGCGAACATCGGAATGCCGCGCAGCAGCGCAAGCTCACGCGGTCGCGCTACTGCCGCCGCGTCAAGGCGGCGCAGGATGGGCCACACCAGCGCTGCGGCCAGCAGCATGACTGAGCCGGCGACCAGGAAGGCGCCGTGCTCCCCGGTGAGGGCGATCAGGGCTGGCGCAAGGATGGAGCCGATCGCCAGCGACCCCATGTGGACACCCTCCAGGACGCCGAACAGGCGCGACAGCATGTGGTCGTGGGCGACGCGCTGCAACAGGGTGCGGCCCGCCACATCCATGACCACCCGACCCAGGCCGGCGGCTACCAGCAGGCCGATGACCGCGGGAGCAGTTGCCAGCAGCCCGATGGCGGCCAGCGGGACGGCCCACAGCAGGATGCCGATGCCCAGCGGTGTCGAAAGTCCTCGACGCCCGATGAGCGCCAGGCTGAGCGCCGCCCCCGCCAGGCCGCCGGCGCCCAGGGCCGCATTGAGGAAGCCCACCCCCGACTCGCCAAGCGCCAGCACGTCGAGAGCCAACACGACGATGAAGACGTCCAGCGCGCCCCACAGCACAGCGGCGGCCCCGAGCACTGCCAGCACGGCCCGCGGCTCGCGTTCGCGGACCAGCATCCGGAAACCGTCGAGCGCCTCGGGCAGCGCCGCGCGCCAGCCGGCCGCCGGCATGCTGAGGCGCCGATCGACATCGAGCACGGTCGTGCGGCTGACCAGCAGTGCGCCGATGATCGTGACCAGTGCCGCCCCGGCGAAGACCACCCCCGAGCCAGTCGCCGCGAGGGCCAGGCCGGCCAGGATCGGGCCAACCAGCATCGCTCCAGTCTCGATCGCGCCGGCCGTCACGTTGGCCGCGGTCAGCTCGGACGGAGTGCGAGACAGCGACGGCAGGATGGCGGCCTGCACCGGGCGCGTCAGGGTGATGCTGGTTGCGGCGCTGGCAGCCGCCAGATAGACCAGCGGGGACGGGGCCTGCAAGAGCAGCGCCACGGCGGTCAGGCCCATGGTCGCCGACTGCAGCAAGTAAGCCAGCAGCAGGGCTCGCTCGCGCCGGACGTGGTCGCCGATCGACGCGGCCAGCGGCGCCACCAGCGCCGACGGCGCCAGCTGGACCAGGGCGGCCACCCCAGTCTCGGTGGCACCTCCCCGGTTGAAGGCGTAGACCAGGATCGCGATCCAGCTCGTCCACTCGGCCAGCGAAAAACCGATGAAGGCAAGCAGCACCCGGCGCAGCGACCCGTTGCGGAACACGGCCGCGACCACGGCAATGGGCACCGGAAGGCGCGCCAAGCTCATCAGGCGCCGATCATCGCATGGCGGTGGGCGCTACAGTCGGCGGCATGCCGCCACCTCCCCCGATCGCACGCTGCATCTGGGCTGAGAGCGACCCGCTCTCGCTCGCCTACCACGACGAGGAGTGGGGTGTGCCAACCCGAGACGACCGCCAGCTGTTCGAGCTGCTCTGCCTGGAGGGAGCGCAGGCGGGCCTGTCCTGGATCACCATCCTGCGCAAGCGGGACGGCTACCGCCGCGCCTTCGAGGGCTTTGACCCGGTTCGGCTGGCCGCCTACGGCGAGCGCGAGGTGGAGCGGCTGATGGCCGATCCCGGCATCGTACGCAATCGGGCCAAGATCCTGTCCGTCATCGGCAACGCGCGTGCATACCTGCGCCTGGCCGATGAGATCGGCTCGCTCGGCGACCACCTGTGGTCCTCCGTCGACGGTAAGGCAATCCAGAATCAATGGACCAGCATGGCCCAGCTGCCGAACGAGACCGATGCCTCGCGGGCCATGGCCCGCGACCTCAAGCAACGCGGATTCAGCTTCATCGGTCCAACCGTGGCCTACGCCTTCATGCAGTCAGCCGGGCTCGTCAATGACCACGTTGTGAGCTGCTACCGCCACGACCAGCTGGGCGGGGTCGAGTGAGTTCCTATACTCGCCGGGCATGCCGCCCATCGCCTCGGTCGACGTCCCGGCCAGCAGCGCCAACCTGGGCAGCGGCTACGACTGCCTCGCGGCCGCCCTCAGCCTGAAGCTGCGGGCGGAGCTGTTCGCCGGCGACCAGGCCGGGATCGAGCTCAACGCCCATGGCGAGGGCGTGCCACGGCCCGATGACGACCCTGACGCCAACCTCATCATTCGCTCGTTCCGCGAGGGAATGCGGGCCTCCCACGGCGCGCCGGGGGGCAGCGGCGCGTGGCGGCTGGAGGTGAGCAGCATGATTCCGGCGGCTCGCGGCCTCGGCAGCTCTGCGGCGGCGATCGTGGCCGGCCTGCTGCTCGGCGCCAGCGTCGGGCGCAGCGCGCCATCGGCCGACGAGCTGCTCAACCTGGCGGCCGCGCTGGAAGGCCACCCGGACAACGTCTCCGCCGCCCTGTACGGCGGTTTCACCCTGGCCGTGGCCGGCGAGGAAGGTCAGCTCAGCTTCCGTCGCTTTCGCGTGCCCGAAGCGTGGATCCCCGTGCTCTTCATCGCCGGCACGGAGAGCCGGACCGAGGAGATGCGCGCCGTACTGCCCGCACTGGTGCCGCACGCAGACGCCGCGCGGCAGGCCGGTCGCAGCGCACTGCTGGCCACCGCGATCCTCACTTCGGATGCCGGCATGCTGCGCGAGGCGATGCGGGACACCCTGCACCAGCCATACCGCCTGCCGCGCCTTCCCGGCACGGCGGAGCTCCTCGAGCTCGCCTATGAGCGTGGCGCAGCCGGCGCCTGTCTGTCAGGCGCGGGGCCGAGCGTGCTCGCGATCTGCGACTCCCCGATCACCGCCCACGCCGTGGAGAAAGCATGGAACGGGGCGGGGGTCAGCGGCATGGCGACTCGCCTGCGCTTCGATACCTCCGGCGCCCGCCTGACGGCGGCGGAGACGGCCGAAACCGGAATGGATCTGCCGTGAGCCTGGTCACCGTCAGCGGCGTTGCCAAGAGCCACGGGGCGCAGCACCTGTTCGACGGGGTCGACCTGCAGGTGGCGGCCGGGCGCCGGATCGCCGTAGTCGGGCCCAACGGAGCCGGCAAGACCACGCTGCTGGAGATCATCACCGGCGACCAGGAAGCCGACGCCGGGACGGTCACCCGCGCCCGCGACCTGGTCATCGGCTACCTGCGCCAGGAGGTGGCCGAGTCGCGTGGCATGACCGCGATCGCCGACGTGCTGGCAGGGGCCGGTGCGGTGACCGGCATCGAGCGGCGCATGCGCCACATCGAGGCCGAGCTTGCGGAGGCAACCGAAGAGGACGAGCTTGCCGAGCTGATGGACGAATACGGCCGGCTGCAGCACCGGTTTGAGGCCATGGGTGGCTATGGCCTGGAGGCAGAGGCGCGCCGCATTTTGGCCGGCCTGGGTTTCGCCGATAGCGACATGGAGCGACGAACGGTCGAGTTCTCCGGCGGCTGGATGATGCGAGTGGCCCTGGCTCGTCTGCTGCTGCAGAACCCGGACCTGCTGCTCCTCGACGAGCCGACCAACCACCTGGACCTCGCCTCGGTCGAGTGGCTGCAGGGATTCCTGGCCGAGTATGCGGGGGCGGTGATGCTGGTCAGCCACGATCGCGACTTCATCAACGCGGTCGTCAACCGCGTGGCCGAGCTGCGGGCCGGCACGTTGACCGAGTACGTCGGCGACTATGCCGACTTCGTCGAACAGCGCGATGAGCGGATCGCGCAGCTGGAACGCCAGGCCGCCGCCCAGGGCCGCAAGGTGGCGCAGGTGGAGCGTTTCATCGAGCGCTTCCGCTACAAGGCCACCAAGGCGCGGCAGGTCCAGAGTCGCATCAAGGCGCTGGACCGATTGGAGCGCGTGGCGTCGCCCACGGCTCGGACGAGATCGGTGAAGTTCCGCTTCCCGGAGCCGCCGCGCAGCGGCCGAACGGTAATCACGCTCAAAGGGATCGTGAAGAGCTACGGCAGCCAGACCGTGTATGACGGCCTCGACCTGGTGCTCGAGCGCGGCCAGAAGGTGGCGCTGATCGGTCCAAACGGCGCCGGCAAGAGCACGCTGCTCAAGATCCTGGCCGGCACGCTGCCGTTCGAGGCCGGTTCGCGCGAGCTCGGCTCCAACGTGCGCGTCGCGTACTTCGCGCAGCACCAGGTCGAGGCCCTCAACCCGGTCAACACCGTCTTCGACGAGCTGTCCGGGGCGGCGGCTCGCATGACGACCGCCGAGGTGCGCCGACTGCTGGGTGCCTTCCTGTTCTCAGGCGACGCGGTGGAGAAGCCGGTGAAGGTGCTGTCCGGCGGGGAGCAGACGCGATTGGCGCTGGCCAAGCTGATGGCCGATCCGGCCAACCTGCTGTGCCTGGATGAGCCGACCAACCACCTGGACATCGTCAGCCGTGACGTGCTGGAGGACGCGCTGAATGCGTTTCCCGGCACGATCGTGCTGATCACCCACGACCGCTACCTGATCCGCAGCGTGGCCAACGCGATCGTCGAGGTCAACGCCGGCGAGGCCACCATGTTCGCCGGCGACTTCGAGTACTACGCGGCCAAGCGCGGCCTGGACATCGAGACGCGCGGCGCGGTCGAGGGACGGGCCACGCCTCGCGGCATCGAGCAGGTCGACGCGCGAACGAAGGAATCGGCCACCCAGGCGGCCGCCCGGAAGCGCAGCGAGGCCGAGCGCCGAAACCGGCGCTATCGCCGTACGCGCGACCTGCGCAAGGTGCTGGAGCGGGTCGAGGGCGAGGCCCGAGCCAACGACGTGGAGCTGGCCGATGTCACCGAGCTCTTGGCCGACCCAGCCGTCTACGCCGATGGCGACGCTGTTCGCGGCCTGATCGAGCGCCACAATGCCGCCAGGGATCGCAGCGAAGGGCTGGCAGCGGACTGGGCGCGGCTCACCGCCGAGCTGGAGGCTGCGGAGGCAGAAAGCACGCTGGCCGAGTCGGCGCGGTGAGCGCCGCCACCCCGCAGCACCAACCCGGGCAGGCCGGGCCAGGCGAACGCGACCTGGCCGGGGCCGGGCTGATCCTGATCGCCGCCGCCTTCTTCGCCACGCTGGGACCGCTCTCCGAGTTCGCCGACCGCGGCGGAGTCTCCAGCCTGGCCCTCGTCACCTGGCGCGCCGCCCTGGGTGCTACCTGCGTGCTGCTGTTCGTCGCCGCCAGGCGCGCCCTCGGCAGGCCGACCGGCATCGTCCCGCTATCGGCCATCCCGTGGCGGGACCGGTGGTTCGTCGCGGCAGCAGCGGTCGCCAACACGATCCTCAACCTGAGCGTGTTCATCGCCTTCCAGCGGGTGGGCATCACCCTCTCGCTGCTCGTCTTCTACCTGTACCCCGCCTTCGTGGCGCTGGTCTCGGTGGCCTGGCTCGGCGAGCGGCTGGACCGCATTCGCTGGGGCGCCCTGGCCATGTCACTGATCGGCAGCGTGCTGGTCGTGGCAGGCGCCGGTCGCTTCGGCGAGCTCGACGGCCTGGGCATCGGCCTGGCGCTGGTCGGTGCCCTGGGACAGACGTTCTACGTCATCTCCGCGCGACACGGATTCGCCCGCGTCCCGGGCGCCCAGGCCGCGATCCTGACGATGGCCGGTGCCGCGAGCCTGTACGTCGGCATCGCGCTGGTGTTCGCCGGTGCCGGCACGCTGCTGCAGCCGCTGGCCGGGTTCGCGTCCATCTGGCCGGTGATGCTGGCCGGCCTGCTCGGTGCCGGCGTGCCGACCTTCCTGTACATCGTGGGCATCCGGCGCCTCGGCGCGCCGCGCGCGGCGATCCTGGCCACCTTCGAGCCGGTGGTGGGCGTCGCCCTGGCAGCCCTGCTGCTGGCAGAGCGGGCCGGGCCATTGCAGCTGCTGGGCGGGCTGCTGATCATCGGCGCCGGGATCGTGCTCCAGCTGCGACCGAACGCCGACATTGCCGACCACGAGGCGGTCGCTGACGAGGAGTCGGTCAGGCCATGACCGCGGCGTGCACCGCCTGAGCGGCTCGCTCCGCCTGTTCGATTGGTACCTCCGCCCAGACCACCCGCATCTCGCCCTCGTCAAAGCTGCCGGCGCCGTGCGCCGGGATGGGCAGCAGCTCGGGCACGATTGCGGCTGGCCCGACCACGCTGATGCGGGCGATGCGCTCCTTGCGGTCGACCGCCAGCATCAACACGCCGGCACCCTCGCCGCTGCGCGGACGACTGGGTCGGACCGTGGTCTGAGGCGCCGATCCGTCGACAGCCCGGACGAGCAGGGACAGCCGGCCCCGCCGCGCCCGCCGCACGGCCACTGGATGGACCACCTCGGCTCCCAGCTCTGCCAGCAGCTCCAGCTGCAGCGCGTCCACCACCGCCAGGAGGCGCGCCGCCGGGACCAGGTGCGGATCAGCCTCCATCACGCCGCCAACGTCCTTGAACAGTTCGCATCGCGCAGCGCGCAGTGCCACTGCCAGCACGACTGCCGAAAGGTCCGTGCCACCGCGGCCCAGCGTGGTCAGCTCACCGTGCGTGCCGATTCCCTGGAAGCCCGCCACAACCGGCACCAGCCCGTCGGCAAGCGCCGCGCGCAGGCGACGCGGCAGCACCCGGCGCACCTCGGCGCCCAGGTGCGCGGCCGCGGTGCGGATACCGGCCTCTGCGCCACTGAACGAGCGGGCGGGGATGCCGCGGGCCTGCAGTCCCAGCGCGAAGAGAGCTGCCGACAGCGACTCGCCGGTGGCCAGCGCGCGGTCGGTCTCGCGCGCGAAGGCGGACTCCGCCTCGTGCCCCGGTTTTCGCAGCGCGGCGCCTCCATCCGGCAGCAGGACCGAGGCCGAAGCCAGGATCGCATCGGTCACACCCTCGAAGGCGGAAACCACCACCACCGGCCGCAGGCCGGCCTGGCGCTGCTCGGCGACCGCAGCGACTGCCGCAGCGATGTCCTCCGGGCGCCGCAGCACCGAGCCGCCGAACTTGTCCACCACCACCGGGTGGGGATCGGGACGGCGCACGGAGGCTCGGCGCGGGCCGGCGGTCATGGTCGCTCACTCTAGCCCGCTGGCTGCGCCGCATGCTGAGGCCGCACGGCGCGGGGATGCGGGACTATCCTCTGGCCATCGCCGGAGACCTCTGCCCGGCCGACCGGAGGCGCTGATGCGGACGACAATGCAGCGAGTGACGCTGGCAGCACTCAGCTTCCTCGTTGCGGTGCTCTGCCTGCTGCTGCCGAGCCCCGCGCCGGCAATCGCGCTCGAAGGCGATAGGCGCCCGAACCTGCAGATGCTCCGGATTCGTGACTGGCATGTCCAGACCACGGGCGGGAGGCGCCTGCTGCGCTTCACGACGACCTTCGTCAACGCGGGGCGCGGCCCGTTCGAGCTGCGCGGGCATCGAGCATCCACTGACGTTCCCACCATGAACATGGACCAGGTCATGTACCGCTGGGACGGAAGCCGGCGGCGCATCCACACGAAGGCCATCGCCAAGTACGCCGGCGATGGCCACGATCACTGGCACGTCCAGGACGTGGTCATTTACGAGGCGTGGCGGATCGGCAATCTGGCCAAGACCCGCCGGGGCGCCAAGACAGGCTTCTGCTTCTTCGACACCACGCCCTGGAAGCGGTCATTGCCCGGCGCCAGCCAGTCCGGCTACTACCAGGAGGAGTGGTGCGGCACGCGCTCGGTCCTGTCCAACCGGGTGGGCGTATCGGTTGGTTGGGGAGATGAATACCCGTGGAACTTCGTCTTCCAGTGGATCGACATCACCGGCCTGGAAGGCGGTCGTTACCGGGTACGGGCGACGGTTGATATTGCGGATCGCTATCACGAGTCGATCGAGACCGACAACTGCGTGTGGAGCACCGTCGACATCCCCGAACCCGGGTCCGGATCCAGCATCCAGATCGAGAGCAACGGCATCGGCTGCGGCGAGGACGCCATCACTCCGGTCACGACCTTTCCCGGAGCCGTGACGTGGGACCCGCCGCGAAATGTCGTCTTCCAGCCGGCCGTCCACGTCGGGTATCGGTTGAACTCGAAGGGTACGGAGCTGGGTCGTCTCTGGCGCCGGACAACCGCGCCGCGCAACGGTGCCGCTGCCGTACGGGCCACGCCGCCGGGTCGTGGCGGCCGCTGGCTCTACATGGTGGACGGCCCGTTCGCCGGCTATTGGTTTCGGGACACCGCGAACATCGACTTCGTGCCCTAGCTCAACCTCAGCTCGGTGTGATGCGAATCACCTTGTCGTTCGAACCGTTTGAGGTCGTGATGAACAGCTTGTTGCCAGGTCCCAGCACGGCGGCCCGTAAGCGGCCCCACCGCCCGTTGTAGAGGACGCTGCGCTGGGTCGCCGGTTGGCCATCGGAGCTGACGGTGAAGCGTCGCAGATCCGATTCCTTCAGGGTGCAGACGAACAGGTCGTCGTTCCAACCCTCCCATTGAGCGCCGTCGACGAACACGCCGCCGGAGGTTGCCAGCGTCGGCCCCTCCGATGACCAGGCCGGAAGCGAGAACTGCGCGCTGCCGGGGCACGCCAGATTGGGGTGATTCCGGCCCGTGACGCATGGCCAGCCGTAGTTGCGGCCGGCCCGGATCCAGTTGATCTCGTCGTCCCTGTCCGGCCCGTGCTCCACGGCGTACACGCGCCCGTTCTCCGGGTGGAAGGCAATGCCCTGCGGGTTGCGATGGCCGATGCTGTACACCCTGGTCGGGCGGCTGTGCCCTGGCCAGATCGGGTTGGTGGCTGGAATCGAGCCGTCGCGGTTCACACGAAGGACCTTGCCATTGAGCCGGTTCGGGTTCTGGGCGCGCATCGGGTCATTGGCATCGCCCATGGTGATCCACAGCTTGTGTCCGGGCCCTTCTTCCACCGCGCACCCGTTGTGGATAGTATTGGCGCGCATGCCGAGGCGGACGATGTACTTGCTGAAATTGAGATGCCAGTCGGCCGTCACGCGATAGCGGATGACCTGGTTCAGCCATTGGGCCTGGTAGGTGCGCGAGACGCAGACGTAGATGAACCGGTTGTTGGCGAAGTCGTGGTCCACGGCCATGCCCATCACGCCAGCCTCGCCCTCGGCCCGCACGTGGCCGATGGTGCTGCTCGCCAGCAGGTTCGCGCCGACGCCGCCTCCCGCAAAGACCTTCACGCGGCCTGGCCGCTCGGTCACAAACATCTGCCCTCCCGGCGCGAAGTCGACGTCCCACGGGATCACCAGCCCGCTCTGCACGACCCGGGCAGTGAGCGTCGGGGCGGCCGCCAGAGCAGACGCCGGGAACACGACCGACACCAACGTCAACGAGGCGATCAGCACGACGAAGCGCGGTCGGCGCAGCACGGGTCCCTCCAGGCAGCATGCGGTGGTTCCGATGTCCCGACACTCTACGGCATGCCCGATGAGGGCTGCTGTCGGTTCCGGGGTGGGCGGCCGCTCCCCGGTGGCCCCAACTGATCGGATGACCGGCACAGTTGGCCGCTACCCTCTCACGGTGAGCCCTGCGATGGTCCGGACCGATGATCCCGCGCAGGCGCCGCAGCGCATCCGGCGGCAGGTGCTGGCGTGGTTCGCGCGTGAGCAGCGCGAGCTCCCCTGGCGAAGCACGCGCGACCCGTGGGCGGTGCTGGTCAGCGAGGTGATGCTGCAGCAGACCCAGGCGGCGCGGGTGTCCGACCGTTTTCCTCCGTTCCTGGATCGCTTTCCGACGCCGGAGGCCATGGCGACCGCCGCCGAAGCCGACGTGCTGGCGGCCTGGTCCGGGCTCGGCTACAACCGACGCGCGCTGGCGCTGCGCCGGACCGCCGTCCTCGCCAGCGCCGCCGGCTGGCCCAGCGACCCGGCAGGGCTCGAACGGCTGCCCGGCGTCGGACGCTATACCGCGCGGGCAGTGGCAGCGATCGCCTTCGGCCGCCCGGTCGGCGCAGTGGATACCAATGTTCGACGTTGGCTGGTGCGGCGCTTCGGTCTGGCCACCGACGCGCCGCCGGCAGAGCTGCAGGCCCTTGCCGACCGGCTCGCGGTCGGTCGGCAACCCGTGGCATCGGCCGAAGCCGCCGCCTGGATGCACGCCAGCATGGAGTTCGGTGCCCGGATCTGCTCGGCGCGGCACCCGGCGTGCAGCCAATGCCCGATCGGCAATGGGTGCCCGAGCCGGGGCGTTCCCCGGCACGTTCCAGTCTCGCGGCAGTCGCCGTTTGCCGGATCGTCCCGCGCTCGTCGCGGCGCACTGCTGCGAGCCCTCTCCGCCGCGCCGGGCCACCAGCTGACGACGGCCGAGGCCAGGCGGCTGGCGGGAAGCGACGCCGCGACGGTCGAGGCACTGGAGCGTGACGGGCTGGCGCACCGCGCCGGTGCGTGGCTGAGGCTCGGCGGTGAGGCGACGGCACAGCCGCCGACTACAATCGAGCGGTGACCCTCGCCAAGACCAGCGGGCCGCAGGTGGCCGTCGGCGACCAGATGCCGTCAGTCGGCCTGCGCGCCACTGACGGATTCCTGCTCAACCTGCGCACCTACGTCGGCAAGGGCCCGGCGATCGTCGTCTTCTTCGCCGGCCCGTCATTGCGTGGCGCTCGGCGCGAGCAGGGAGACGCCATGGCGCGAGCGCTGGCCGAAGCGTACCCGCGTTTGGAGCGTTCGGGGATCGGTCTCATCACAGTCACCACCGACTCGGAGCGACAGCAGGCCGACTACGTGGCCGAGCTGCAGCTACCCTACCTGCTGTATTGCGACGAGCGGCGCACGGCCGTTTCGTTGCTGGGCATCGCCACCCGCGCCGAGCGCGGCAACATCAACGCGGAGCCAACCGCCTTCGCGGTCTCGGCTGAGGGCATAGTGCTCGATGTCGTGCCTCGGGCGGAGCCGCGTGGCCTGATCGCTCGCCTGCTCGAGGCGATCAACCCTCCGACCTGAGCCGGCCACGATGCTCGCCGTCCGTTCCCATGTTGCCGGCGAGCCACTGCGCATCGAACAGGTGCCCCTCCCGGAGCCAGTCGGTGCTGAGATCCGTGTGCGCGTTGCCGGCTGCGGCGTCTGCCACACCGATCTGCATATCGCCCGCAGCGACCGGCTACGCGTCACCCGCCCGCTGACGCTCGGCCATGAGATCGCGGGCTGGCTGGACGCCGCGGGTCCGAAGGCCGGGCCCGCCCTGCGGCGCGCCAGGATCGGGCATGACGACGCGGTAGTGGTCTTCGGCGGCTGGGGCTGCGGCGAGTGTCGTGAATGCTCCCTCGCCGAGGAGCAGCGCTGCGAGCGTGGCACCTCGCCCGGATTCCAGCGCGATGGCGGCTACGCCGAGCACGTGCTGGTGCCGAATGCCCGCTACCTGGTCCCGTTGCGCGGCCTCGACCCGGTGGAGGCCGCCCCGCTGGCCGATGCAGGGGTGACGCCCTATCGTGCCGTGCTGCGCGCCGCGCCGTGGCTGACCGCGGGAGCGCGAGTGCTGCTCATCGGCCTGGGTGGGCTTGGGCAGTTCGCCATCCAGTTCCTGCGCCGGCTGCCCGACCTGACGATCGCGGTGCGGGAGCTGGATCCTGACAAGCTCACCGTCGCCGCCGAGCTGGGCGCCGACCTGGGGCTGCTGGCGGGCGACGAGTCGCTGGTCACCCTGGGCCTTGGGGGCCACGCCGACGTGGTCTTCGACTTCGTCGGGACCGATGAGACGCTGGCCTATGCGGCCCGCAACGTCGAGCCGGGCGGCCTGATCTCGCTGGTGGGCGAGGCCGGCGGCCACCTGCCGTTCGGCTTTGACCTGCCTCCGGTGGAGAGCTACGTCACGACCACCGCCTGGGGATCACTGGACGACCTGCGCGAGGTCGTCAGGCTGGCATCGCGCAGCCGACTGCGGTGGTCGGTAGAGCGCATGCCACTGCACAAGGCGCGCTCCGCGCATGACCGTCTGCTGGCCGGGCGGGTAAGAGGCCGGATCGTGCTGGTCCCGCCGCCGGCCTAGTCGGCGCCGAACAGGCGGCCCAGCATCCCCTTTGGTTTCTCCGGCGTCCTGACATACCACGGTCCCGCCACCGATTCATAGGCCTCGCGCACCGGTGCGGCGCTCAGATCCGTGATCGCCAGTTCGCGGCGGCCACCGAGGTGCTCAGTCGCCAAGGCATGCAGGCGATTCCGGACCTCGTCAAAAGATGCAAGGTCCGCTTCCGGCACGAGCTGAATGCCCAGTGTCCAGCCGGTGCCCGCTCGCAGCAGCCAGGCCCGATCGACCTGGATCAGCTCGATGAGCTCCCGCTGCAGCTCCCCGCCGAACGGCTGCGGGATCTCGGTCGGCGCCTCGAGCGGGGGCAGCTCGCCGTAGGGCCGCCGCGCCCGCATCGCCTCGGGCGTGGTGGGATCGATCCCGGCGGCCAGGAACGGGAGCACCGACGCCGGAACTTCGAGCTGCGACGGTGCGCCCGGGTCGATCACCACTCGCTCGGCCGCCGCCTCGGCCCGCACGAAGATGTCGCGAGCCGGCAGCTCAATTGCGTCGCTGCCCGGCGGGCCGAACTCGCGGTACGAATCCGGCGACGTGTACGCGGCCAGGAAGCGGCCGTCCTCATCCGTCCCGTGGCGCATCGCCTCCACCGGCACGCGAGTCGGATCCACGGCCTGGCCCGAAGATGAGCGGATCGGCACCACCAGTGTCATGTCCAGCAGCTCGCCGAGTCCCGGATCGGTCATGCCGTCGGCCCCGATACGCTTGCCTTGCCGAGCGCCGCGTCCAGCCGTGCCAGCACCCGGCCGCGGCCCAGCAGCTCCATCGAACCGAACAGTGGCGGCGATACGCTGCGCCCGGTGATGGCGATCCGCAGCGGTCGGAAGAATTCGCCCGCCTTCCAGCCCATCTGCTCGGCGGCCTGCCGGCATCGCGCCTCCAGCACGTCCGCCGCGAAGTCGGCCTCGGTCAGCTCCGCCAGCGCCTCGCGCGCAGCGGAGAGCGCTATTGCCGCGTCAGCAGCGGATCTGTCCTTCGGCACCAGCGCCTCGACCTCGTACAGCCCCGATACCTGGGCATCGGTCTCGGTCAGGAAGGCGGTCAGCTCCGTCGCATCGGCCAGTCGGACCAGGCGCTCCTTGATCAGCGGCACCACGCGCAGCACCGATTGGTCGTCCAGCGCGTCGGGCAGGAAGGGACGAAGGCGAAGGGCCAGCTGCTCATCGGTCAGGCTCCGAATGTACACCCCATTGAGATGGTCGAGCCGATCCTGGTCGAAGACCGCCCCCGCCCTGTGCACGTGCTCGAGCTCGAAACGCTGGCTCAGCTCGTCCATGCTGAAGATCTCCTCCTCGGTCCCCGGCGACCAGCCCAGGAAGGCCAGGAAGTTGACCATCGCCTCGGGCAGGTAGCCCTCCTGGCGATAGGCGCTGATGGCGGTCTGCGCCTTGCGCTTGCTCATCTTCGAGCGGTCCGGGTTGAGGATGAGCGGGATATGCCCGAAACGCGGCTCGCGGAAGCCCAGGGCCCGAATCAGGGCGATGTGCTTCGGCGTGTTCGACAGGTGGTCCTCGCCGCGGATGACGTGGCTGATCTGCATTGCCTCGTCGTCGACCACCACCGTGAAGTGGTAGAGGGGCACGCCGTCAGCCCGCACGATCACGAAATCTCCGGTGAGCGCATTGTCGAACTCGACCTCGCCGCGGATCAGGTCGTCGAAGCGGACCTTCTCGGGCGGTACCTTGAAGCGAATCGCCGGTCGCCGACCCTCGGCCTCGAACTGTGCCCGGTCCGCATCGGTCAGGCGCAGGCAGCGGCCGTTGTAGCGCGGCGGCTCGTGATCCTTCTCCTGCTGGCGGCGAACTGCCTCCAGCTCCTCCGGCGTGCACCAACACTGATAGGCGCTGCCCGATTCCAGCAGCCTGGCCGCCTCCGCCTCGTACCGATCCCAGCGCCGGCTCTGGCGATAGGGCCCGAACGGGCCGATGTCCTCGCCCCCGGCCACCTGCGGCCCCTCGTCCCAGGTGATGCCCAGCCAATGCAGATTGTCGATGATGTCCTGTTCGTGCTGCACCGTGCTGCGGGCAAGGTCGGTGTCCTCGATGCGCAGCACGTAGGTGCCGCCGACGTGGCGCGCGTAGAGATAGTTGTAGAGGCTGGTGCGCGCCGTGCCGATATGCAGTGGCCCGGTGGGGCTGGGCGCCATGCGGACGCGGATGGGCAGCTTCTCGTCTTCAGTCACGGGTGCTCGATGGTAGCAGGGGCCGTGATGACCGCTCGCGCGCTGAACCACCTGTCAAGGCGTCCGCACCCAGGACGCGGGGCTATCGCGCATCCTTCAGCGTGAACGCAGCTCGCACCTCGCCGGCCGGGTCGCCCCGGGGGTCGAGGATGGGTGGTGAGGCGAAGGCCGCCAGCCGCGCGTTGACCGTGGCCTCATTCAGTGCGCCCAGCTGCGCCAGCGCGGCGATCGTGGAAACGCTCCGCGCTCGTCGCGCGGCGTCGCCGTCCTCCATCTTGATCGCCAGGCCCAAGGCCCCCTTGCCACGCCCGTGTCCGCCGGCCAACAGGCCCACTGCCTGCACCCCCTCTGCCCCGCCCTTTGCAACCAGCTTCCCTGGCGCCCCTCTCATCAACGCGGTGTCCAGTTGCCGCCGCTCGCCGCCCACCAGCTCGGGGTGCGCCATCATCGCGTCGCGGGTGCGCTCCAGCGCCGAGCGCAGCGAGGCATCGGCAACGCCGGATGGATCGGCCAGGCGTGCGAACGCCAGTGCCAGGCGGTCGAGAGGGAGGCCGAAGCTGACCACCCCGCAGCCATCGGTCGCACACACGACCTGGTCGCGAGGCATGTCGGCCAGCGTCGCCACTGTGTCCAGAGCCAGCTGCTGGACGGGGTGATCGGCCTGCCAGTAGCTCTCCACGGGCCAGCCGGCCGCCTTGGCATGCAGGGCCATGCCGGCATGCTTGCCGGAGCAGTTGTGGCGCAGCTCGGACGGCGGCTCGCCGTCCCGCAGCAGCCGCTCAGCGGTCTCGCGGTCGAAGGGTGGATGGGTGCCGCAGGCCAGCACGTCCCGCGTCAGCCCACCGGCGCGCAGCAGGGCCTGCACCGTCCGTGCGTGCCGGTCCTCGCCGGCGTGCGAGGCAGCCATGATGGCCAACGCCTCAACAGGTGAGGGGAAGTCGTACGTGTCAAAGCGACCGGATGCCACGAACGGAGCCAGCTGGAACGGCTTTGCCGATGAGCGGATGAAGGTGAAGGTGCGCGGATCGCCGACGAACGCGACATTCTTGCCGGCAGCGGAAACGACCGCCACCGAGCCCCGATGACGGGACTCGACGCGGTCGCCGCGTGTGACTTCGACCAGGACGGGCGGCGCTCCTCGAGGGGAGGCCGCCGTCCGAGGACTACTGCCCGTTGCCGGCGCCGGGCCCTGTCGCCGTGCGGTCGCCGCTCGGCGCGCCCTCGCGGTCCTGCTTGCTGAAGATGCTGCCCTGGCCTGCCGGCGCACCGGCGGCCACCGGCTGCGGCGCCTGCGACTTGCCCTGTCCCGAGGCGGGGGCAGGGGTGGCCGCGGGGCGCGCGCTCTCATGGGTCATGACCACGGAGCCCTCCCAATGGGCGCCCTCCTTGACCACCAGCACCTGCGTCTTGACGCTGCCCTTGACGCGACCCGTAGAGCCGACCTCAAAGCGTCCGCCGCAGTCGACGTCGCCCTCGTAGTCGCCGTTGATGATCACGTTGTGCGCGGTGATGGCGCTCCGGACGCGGGCCTGGGGGCTGATGATCAGCGTCCCCTGGCACTCGATCTCTCCCTGCGCCTCGCCCTCGATGCGAAGGTCGCGGTCGGAGACGTACTTGCCGTTGAAGCGGGCATGGGGATCGATCACGCTCTCGTTGCCGGTCTCGCTCCGGCGGAACTCTGTCGGTGAAGGGGTCACGTCGACCTCACTGGTAAGACTGTCCGGGTAAAGGTTGCCGACGACATCCTCGCGCGACAAGGCGTCGGGTTTGTTGTCTCGCTTGGATCCGAAGACCACGGCTTGCTCCTTCCTCTTCGGCGACGGCCTGGGCACGCCGGTCGTGCGGGGGCTCTGGCAGGGACCGATAGCCTAACAGCACCACTCAGCCTGAGGTAGTCCCGCCTTCTGGCGGCACGCTCCAGAGGGGCGTGGCGCGAGCGAGCACGCGTAGAATCCGCGGCAATGGACGTCGCCGAACGCTATCCCACCCTGCATGTCAGCGCTCATCCGCTCGTCGCGCACAAGCTCTCGATCCTGCGCGACGTGGGCACCGACACCAAGCTCTTCCGAGAGCTGGTGCGCGAGCTCACCTGGCTGCTCGGCTACGAGGCGATGGCCGACCTGGCCACGCGTCGGCGAGCGGTGCAGACCCCGCTCGAGCAGATGGAGGGCGCCGCGGTCGAGCCAAAGGTCGGCCTGGTCCCGGTGCTCCGCGCCGGGCTGGGCATGGTCGACGCCATGCTCGAGCTGATTCCCAGCGCCCAGGTGTGGCATATCGGCCTGTACCGTGACGAGCGAACCCTCAAGCCGGTCGAGTACTACAACAAGCTGCCGGACGCGGCCACCGTGCAGGTCTGCCTGATCCTGGACCCGATGCTGGCCACCGGCGGCTCGGCCTCCGCGACGGTCGACATCCTCAAGGCGTGGGGGGCGGCGCACATCAAGCAGGTCAGCCTGATCGCCGCGCCGGAGGGCGTGGCCACGCTGTCGGCCGCGCATCCCGACGTCGACATCCACGTCGCCGCGGTGGATCGCGAGCTGATTGAGCGCGGATACATCGTGCCCGGCCTGGGCGACGCCGGCGACCGCCAGTTCGGCACGTTCGCCGGCCCGGCCTCGGAACCGGGCCACGCGGCCGGGGACGAGACCGCCGAGGTGGTACGACGGCTGCAGCGTGACGTCGCCAACGTTGGCGGAGCGCAGCGAAATGTCCCGAAGGAACCGCCACCGGACCTTTGATGCAATCTCCGGTGCCGTTGGCCGCCCCTTCGGGACAACCGGAGGATAGGTGCCGCGGCGGAGGTCGCGCAAGCCCGGTTATCCCCGACTTTCTGCGGCGCTGCTGGAGTTGTCCACGATCTATCCCCAGCGTGGATATTGATCGAGCCTTGATCCGCGCTTGACGCCCAGCTCGCGCAGCTCAGCTTGGGCGGGTTCAGCTCGCGCCGTTGCCGTTGCCACCCCGCCACGGACGGGTGGTGGTCAAGGGCGATGCGATCGGGACCGGCTGGCTGTCCGCCTTATCCAGCTGACCTGCGTCCTCGTCGGTGGTCCTGGGAGTGAGTGGCGCGGGGGTCGCCAGGTCCTGCTCGGCGTGGATGATGTGCATCACCGCGTTGATCAGCGCCAGGTGGGTGAAGGCCTGCGGGAAGTTGCCCAGCTGCCGTCCGGTCTGCGGGTCGATCTCCTCGCCGAACAGCTCCAGCGGGCTGGCGAACGAGAGCAGCCGCTCGCACAGCCGGCGAGCCTGTGCCAGCTCGCCGATCTCGACCAGCGCCGAGACGAGCCAGAACGAGCAGATGGTGAAGCTCCCCTCCTTGCCGGACAGTCCGTCGTCGGTCTGCTCCACTCGGTAGCGCAGCACCAGGCCGTCTTCGGTCAGCTCCTCGGCGATGGCCTGCACGGTGCGCCGGATGCGCTCGTCGTCGGCAGGCAGGAAGCGCACCAGCGGCAGAAGCAGCAGCGAGGCGTCGAGCGCATCGGTCTCGTAGTGCTGCGTGAACACGCCGCGTCGATCGAGGCCGTGGGCCAGGATGTCGGCATGGATCTCGTCCGCCACTGCCTGCCAGCGATCGGCGTCCTCGTTGTCGTTCCGCAGGCGGGCCAGCCGCGCGCCGCGGTCGCACGCCACCCAGCACATGACCTTCGACGAGGTGAAGTGCTTCGGCTCGCCGCGCACCTCCCAGATGCCGCGGTCCGGCTCGCGCCAGTGCTTGACCGCCATCTCGACCTGCCGCGCCAGGATCGGCCAGATCCACTCATCGAGCCGATCGCGCGAGCGGGTATGCAGGTAGACCGAGTCGAGCATGGCGCCCCACACGTCGTGCTGGCGCTGCTTGAACGCCCCGTTGCCGATGCGGACCGGCTTGGCGCCCTCGTAGCCGTCGAGATGCGGCAGGATCTGCTCGCTCAGGTCCCGTTCGCCGCCCACCCCGTACATGACCTGCAGCTCATCGGCGCCGGCCACCTCGGCGATGAAGTACAGGAAGTCGTTGGCCTCCCAGTCGAAGCCCAGGGTGTAGAGGCCCCATAAGGCGAAGGTCGAGTCGCGAATCCATGAGTAGCGGTAGTCCCAGTTCCGCTCTCCACCGGGCGTTTCCGGCAGCGAGGTGGTCGCCGCCGCCACCACCGCCCCGGTGGGGGCGTAGGTCAGTCCCTTGAGCGTCAGCGCCGAGCGCTCCAGGTAGCTCCGCCATGGGTGATCGGGGAAATGCCCGCGTGCCAGCCAGTGCTGCCAGTGGTGTGCGGTCCAGACCAGCCGCTTGTAGGCATCGTCGTAGGTGCGTGGCGCCGCCGGCATGCCCCATGACAACGCGACGAACCGGCTCTCGCCCTCCTTGAGCATGGTGCGCGCAATTGCGCGCGGGCCTTCGAAGCCGATGTTCAGGTCAGAAGTCAGCGTGAGCTTCACGTCACTCGACTCGCAGTCGCACACGCCCTGGTGGTAGCCGGACTCGCTGTATGACCACGATCCAAAGGTGCGGCCGTAATCGAAGACCGGCTCGCAGTCCAGGCTGAGCTGCACCTCGCCGTTCACGCAGCGTACGGTGCGCAGCAGGATATGCTCGGCGTCGTAGTCGGTGGGCGCGCGACGCTGGGAGCGGGAGCGCTCTTCCTCGGCATGCCATGGCCCGATGAGCAGCACGTCGCGCACGATGATCCAGCCGGTGGTGGTGCCCCAGCTTGTCTCGAGCACGTTCGTGCCGGGCAGGTAGCGGCGCGATGAGGGGACCTGTACGTCGGCGGGGCCGAACCGGAAGCTGCCGGCGTCTCGGTCCAGGATCGCTCCGAATACACTTGGCGAGTCGACGCGCGGCACGCACAGCCACTCGACGTTGCCCGACGGAGCCACCAGCGCGGTGGTCTCGCAGTCGGACCGGAAGCCGTACTCGGCGATCGGCGGGAACGCCGAGCCCATGTGGCTGGCCCGGCTCTCGGGGCCCATGGAGCTCATCGGTCCCATGCGACTGTTGCTCTGCACGCTCTCTTCCCTCGTGAAGGGTGGACAGTCTTACCACGCCGCGGGCCTTCGCACCAGCCCCCAGCCTGCTGGCGGGACCGGCCGCTGCGCTACACTCGGGCGAATGCCCGACGCATACGTGAAGGTTGCGGTCACCGGCGCGGCCGGCCAGATCGGCTACGCGCTCCTCTTCCGCATCGCATCGGGACAGATGTTCGGTCCCGACACCTATGTCGACCTCCAGCTGCTGGAGCTGGATGCCGCGCTGCCAGCCCTCGAGGGCGTGGCCATGGAGCTGGACGACTGCGCGTTTCCGCTGCTCCACCGCGTGGTGCGCACCTCTGACACCAACCAGGCGTTTGCCGACGTCAACTGGGCATTGTTGGTGGGTGCCGTGCCGCGCAAGGCAGGCATGGAGCGCAAGGACCTGCTGACCGTCAACGGCGGCATCTTCACCAGCCAGGGGCAGGCCATCGCCCGCAACGCAGCCGATGACGTGCGGGTGCTGGTGGTCGGCAACCCGTGCAATACCAACTGCCTGATCGCGGCCGCCAACGCGCCGGCGGTGCCCGCCGATCGGTGGTTCGCCATGACCATGCTCGATGAGAACCGCGGCCGCAGTCAGCTGGCGCAACGGGCGGGCGTGGCGGTGGAGCAGGTGCGCGACCTGGCGGTGTGGGGCAACCATTCCAGCACCCAGTTTCCAGACTTCTATCACGCCACCATCGGCGGGCGCTCGGCTGCGGCGGTGATCGAGGACGAGGGGTGGCTGCAAGGCGAGTTCATGACCACAATCCAACAGCGCGGCGCGGCGATCATCGCCGCGCGTGGCCAGTCGAGTGCTGCCAGCGCGGCCAATGCGGTGATCGACACGGTGCGGAATCTCGCCCAGCCCACGGGTGAGATCTTCAGTGCCGCGATGCGGGCGCCGGCGGACGCATCGGGCTATGGCATCCCGGAGGGGCTGGTGTTCGGCTATCCATTGCGCGCGAGCGCATCCGGCCAGGTCGAGATCGTGCAGGGCATCGAGCACAACGCCTGGGCCCAGTCCAGAATCGACGCCACGCGCGATGAGCTCCTCGAGGAACGAGAGGCTGTGAAGGACCTTTTGCCATGACCAACCAGGCACCGCCAAGGACCGATGTGGCCTCGCTCACTTACGGCGAGCGTTCGGTCGAGCTGCCCGTCATCCACGGCAGCGAGGATGAGGTGGCGGCCGACATTTCGAAGCTGCGCAGCGAGACCGGCCTGATCACGATGGATGTCGGCTACGGGAATACCGGCGTTGCCAGCTCCGCCATCACCTTCGTGGACGGCGAGCGCGGGATCCTGCGCTACCGCGGCTATCCGATCGACCAGCTGGCTGAGGGCAGCACCTTCCTCGAGGTCGCGTATCTGCTGATCCACGGCGACCTGCCGAGTCGCGAGCAGCTGGATCGTTTCGTGGCCGAGATCACGCATCACACGCTGATTCGCGAGGAGATGCGGCATTTCTTCGACTCCTTCCCGCACGATGCGCACCCGATGGCGGTGCTCGCCTCGGGGACGGTGGGCATGAGCACGTTCTACCCGGACAGCCACGAGATCTACGACCCCGCCGCGGTCGAGCTGACCACCCTGCGCCTGATCGCCAAGCTGCCGACCCTGGCGGCCTGGTCGTTCAAGAAGGCGATCGGCCAGGCATACGTGTACCCGCGCAACGACCTGGGCTACGCGGCCAACCTGCTGCACATGATGTTCGCGGTGGCGTCGGAGCCCTACGAGGTCAAGCCGGAGGTGGCCGAGGCACTGGACCTGCTGCTGATCCTGCACGCCGATCACGAGCAGAATTGCTCGAGCGCCACGGTGCGCATGGTCGGCAGCGCGCACACCAACCTGTATGCCAGCATCAGCGCCGGCATTGACGCGCTGTGGGGACCCCTGCATGGCGGGGCCAACGAGGCGGTCATCCGGACACTGGAGCGGATCGTGGCCGACGGGGGCAATGTGCAGAAGTACGTCGACCGTGCCAAGGATCCGAACGACAAGTTCAAGCTGGCCGGCTTCGGGCATCGGGTCTACAAGAACTTCGACCCGCGCGCCATCATCATCAAGAAGGCAGCTGATAGGGTGCTGGCCGCCACCGGGGCCGATGAGCAGCTGTTCGACGTCGCTCAGCAGCTCGAGGAGGTCGCCCTGCACGATGAGTTCTTCGTGCAGCGCAAGCTGTACCCGAACGTCGACTTCTACTCTGGGCTGATTTATCGCGCCATCGGCTTCCCCAAGAACATGTTCACCAACTGCTTTGCCATCGGCCGGCTGCCCGGCTGGATCGCGCAGTGGCAGGAGATGATCAGCGACCCGGAGACCAAGATCGGGCGTCCGCGGCAGATCTACGTCGGTCCAACCGAGCGGGACTACGTCCCGATCGACTCGCGCTAGGGTCGCGTGTCCTGGAAATCCCGGACGGGTAGTCAAGTCGCATTTGTGATAGACGCTGCCGTCCGTGGCCGCCCTAAGATCGGCCGCACATGAAGCTCACCATCCTCGGCCGCAGTCCGGCACGCCCCAACCCGGGAGAGGCCTGCGCCGGATATCTGATCGAGGGCGGCGGCGCACGGGTGTTGATGGACGTCGGCCCAGGGGTGGTGGCCCAGCTGCTGCGGCGCAACACGCCAGATGAGCTGGACGCGGTGGTCATCAGCCACATGCACACCGACCATTGCCTGGACTTGGTGACGCTGCGCTACTCGTATCCGTGGATCGACGTTGCCAAGAAGCGGCTGCTGGTGATCGTGCCGCCGGGATCCACCGCCCAGCTTGCGGAGCTGGCGCTGGGCGCCGGTTACGTCAACTTCTTCGACAAAA
Source organism: Chloroflexota bacterium (assembly GCA_040002615.1). GTDB lineage: Bacteria > Chloroflexota > Limnocylindria > QHBO01 > QHBO01 > DASSCW01. The sequence continues at coordinate 24,874 of JBDUEE010000019.1, forward strand.
GCTTCATCTTCGTCGAGCACGACGGCAAGCGACCCCTTGAGATCGGCAACATGCGCCTGGAGCCGGACGAGACGCAGCACTTCGTCCGCACCTGGGGCTTCCGCATCAGCGCGCGTGGCATCGACGAGGACCCGGACAAGATCCTTTCTTACTCGGCCGATGCCGGTCCGTGCCCGGCCCTGCCACGCCTTGCCGATAACGCCGACCTGTTCCTGTGCGAGGCCGGCCTGCGCTCCCTGGCCGAGGACGATCCGGAGCCGCAGAGCCGCGGCCATCTGCTGCCCTCGGAGGCGGGACGCCTGGCCCGCGACTCTCATGCCAAGCGACTCCTGCTCACCCACATTCCTTTGCCCGATCGCGGCGAGTGGGCGCTCGAGCAGGCCGCCGCCGAATTCACCGGGCCGTTGGAGATCGCCGAGCCGCTCCGAACCTACGAAGTCTAGCCCTCCTGTCGCGGGATGACGAGTCTCGTTCATGACCCTGCAGCTTTAACAACGACGCATCCGGCCCTTAGTTTGCTTGCTCTATGACCTAACGGTCATGGCCCGCGCTTGATCTGGCCGAAACTGGTCGTTGGTAAGACAACCAGGTCATTTCCCTGATGTGTGGGCTGTTGGCGTTCGGGAGTCAGCCACCATCCATCCGGGCGCGGGCGATGTAGCGATCGGCGGACCAGGTGACCACGGCCCACAGCGCCGAGAGCACGAGTGTCACGCCAACCAGGATCGCCGACAGCGGTAGGAAGCCGGGGCCGATCGACACGCCCATCACGAGCGGGCCCAGCAGGAACAAGGCAATGATGCTTCCGATCATGGCCAGCCCGATCTTGGCAGCCGTCAGCCCGAACCATCCGAGCGAATGCCCCTGAGCGCGTCCGCTCAGCCACAGCAGGGTCGGGCCGGATGCGCCGAACAGCGCGACGTAGAGGCCTAGCGAGCTGAACAGCTGATCCGGCCCGAGCCGCTGGTCAAGGACCAGGGCAGCCAACAGCCAGGCGGCCAGCAAGGCGCTGGCAGCGCCGGTCCCAACCAGCCAGGCGAGCAGGGTCGTGGCCGTTCCGGTCGACAGCCGCTCCACCATCTCGCCGTCCGAGCCCTCGACCAGCTCGGTGGGCCCATCCGGCGGAAGCTGTGGCTGCTCCTCGCTCACGGAGCGCTGGCGCCGGAGCTGGCGAATGCGGCCTCCAGGTCCGCGATCAGGTCGTCGGCCGACTCGATGCCGACCGACAGGCGCACCAGGCCCGGTGGCACGGCCAGCGGCGAATCGGCCACTGACAGGTGCGTCATGGCCGCGGGGAGCTCGATCAGCGACTCCACCGCGCCCAGCGACTCCGCCAGGGTGAAGAGCCGCGTGCTGGCCACGAAGCGGGCAGCCGTCTCGATCGCGGCGTGGAGCTCGAAGCTGACCATCGCACCCGGCAGGCTCATCTGGCGCGCGCACAGCTCACGCTGCGGGTTGTCGTTGAGGGCGGGGTAGTAGACACGGCGCACCTCCGGCCGTTCCTGCAGCCAGGAGGCGATGGCGTGTGCATTTGCGCAGGCCCGCTCCATGCGCACGGCCAGCGTGCGGATGCCGCGCAGCACCAGCCAGCAGTCGAACGGAGACGGGACGGCGCCGGCAGCGTTCTGGTGGAATCGGAGGCGCTCGGCCAGGTCGTCGCGATCGGTGGCCAACAGGCCGCCGACCACGTCCGAATGGCCGCCCAGGTACTTGGTTGCCGAGTGCAGGACCACATCGGCTCCCAGCTCCAGTGGCCGCTGCAGGAAGGGCGTGGCAAACGTGTTGTCCACGACCGTCAGCGCGCCCTGCGCCTGCGCCAGCGCTGCAAGTGCCTGGATGTCGACGATCTTGAGCAACGGGTTGGTGGGTGTCTCGATCCAGACCATGGCCACTGCACCGCGGTCGGCCTCAGCGCCTGCGGAGAGTGCGCGCTGCACGCCATCCAGGTCCGTGAGATCGATCGCCTCGGCAGCGACCCCATAGCGGCGCCAGACCTTGTCGGCCAGGCGCCAGGTGCCGCCATAGACGTCATCGGACATGATCACGCGCTGGCCCGGCTCGGTCAGGTACAGCAGGTTCTGGGTGGCTGCCAGGCCCGAGGCATACGCGAAACCGTGCGTGGCGCCCTCGAGCGAGGCGATGGCCGCCTCCAGCGCCCTCCTTGTGGGGTTGTCCGAGCGGCCGTACTCAAAGCCGCCGCGTGTCTGGCCGACCGCATCCTGCTTGAAGGTCGTGCTCATCTGGATCGGCGGTACCACCGCCCCGGTTGCCGCGTCAGGCTCGTGACCTGCGTGCACGGCGAGCGTCTCGAAGCGGTCGGTCATTTCCCCGAGGCTCGGGTGCCGACCAGCCGCCAGGCCGCCGGCAGGAGCCCAGCCGCGAGCGCGATCTTCAGGCCGTCGCCGACGAGGAACGGCCACAGGCCGTAGCCGAGGCTGGTCGCCAAGTCGACCTGCAATGCGGCCATCAGCCACGGAACGCCGACCGCGTAGATGATCAGATTGCCGGCCACCATCATCGCCACCGTGCCCCAAACCTTCCGGTCGGCCCCACGTCGCGCCAGCGCGCCAACCACCGCCGCCGCCACCACGAAGCCGACGATGTAGCCGAAGGTCGGAAGCGCGAAGCCTGAATGCTGTTCAGCGAACCACGGAACCCCCGCCGCGCCAACGACAAGGTACAAAAGCATCGACGCCCCGCCGCGGAGCGGGCCCAGTGCCGCGCCGGCCAGCAGGACGGTCAAGGTCTGCAGCGTGACCGGGACCGGCACCAGCGGGATGGAGACCTGCGCCACGAGCCCGGTGAGGGCGGCGGCGCCCACGACCAGCAGTGCGTCCCGCACGAGGCTGCCCGGGAGCAGGTCGGCCAGGACGCGCGGGCGAGCGGTGGCGACGGCCCCAGTCATCAACGGGTGCGCGGGAAGCCGAGGTCGACCTGTGACGTCGCGGGATCAGGCCAGCGGGAGGTCACGACCTTGCCACGGGTGTAGAACTGGATGCCCTCCGGCCCGTACATGTGCAGGTCGCCGAACAGCGACGCCTTCCAGCCGCCGAAGCTGTAGTAGGCGACCGGCACGGGGATCGGCACGTTGATGCCCACCATACCGACGTTGATGTCGAACTGGAATTGGCGGGCGGCTCCGCCGTCGCGGGTGTAGATGGCGGTGCCGTTGGCGTACGGGTTGTCCTCGATCACCTGGACCGCATCGGCGTAGGTCGGAACGCGCACAATCTCGAGCACCGGCCCGAAGATCTCGTTGCGATAGCAGTCCATTTCGGGCGTCACGTTGTCCAGCAGCGAGACGCCCAGGAAGAAGCCGCCTCCGTCGCGATAAAGGGGATGCTGCCGGCCGTCGACCCGCAGCGTGGCGCCCTGCTGAGGGCCGCTGTCGAGGTACGAGGCCACCTTGTCGCGGTGCTCACGGGTGATGAGCGGTCCCATCTCCGCCTCGGCGTCGGTCCCCGGGCCGACCTTGATCTTCGGCAGACGCTCCTCGATCGCGCTGACGAGCGGCTCGGCCACGTCGCCGACCGCGACCACCACGCTGATTGCCATGCAGCGCTCGCCGGCGGAGCCGTAGGCAGCGGAGACGGCGGCATCGGCGGCCATGCCGATGTCGGCATCGGGCAGGACCACCATGTGGTTCTTGGCGCCGCCCAGCGCCTGCACCCGCTTGCCGTTTCTGGTGCCGGTCTCATAGATGTGGCGCGCGATCGGCGTCGAGCCAACGAACGAGACCGCGGCGACGTCCGGATGCTCCAGGATGGCGTCGACCGCCACCTTGTCGCCGTGCACTACGTTGAAGACGCCATCCGGCACTCCGGCCTCATGCAGCAGCTCGGCAAGGTAGATCGATGCCGATGGGTCCTTCTCCGATGGTTTGAGGATGAAGGTGTTGCCGCAGGCGATCGCGTTGCCGAACATCCACATCGGCACCATGGCCGGGAAGTTGAAGGGCGTGATGCCCGCCACCACGCCCAGCGGCTGACGGATCTGGTAGACGTCGATCCCGGTCGAGACCTGCTCGCTGAAGCTGCCCTTGGTAAGGTGCGGCACTCCGGTGGCGAACTCCAGGTTCTCGAGTCCGCGGGCTACCTCGCCCAACGCGTCGGTCGGCACCTTGCCGTGCTCCGCGGTCAGGAAGGCGGCGATGTCGCGCCGATGCTCGTCGACCAGGTTGCGGATCCGGAACATGATCTCGGTGCGGCGGCTGAGCGAGGTGGCGCGCCAGCCCTTGAAGGCCTCGCGCGCGACGCGCACGGCAGCGTCAACCTCCTCCGCCGATGCGAAGTCGACCTCTCGGGCAACCTGGCCAGTGGCCGGGTTGTACACAGGCCCGCTGCGTCCGGACGTGCCGGGCACACGCTTGCCGGCAATCCAATGGTTGACATGCTCGAGTTTGGCTGCCTCGGATCCTGCCGGCGGCTCAGCAACCTGCGTCATGCCCACAAGATACTCCCGACCTCGGGAAACGTCCCTCGTCAACCTTCCGGCGCCGCGTCACTCCGACGTACGACCACCCCTGGCCGCGTGGCGCGCCAGTCGTAGTCGGTCACAGCTTCATCGGCGCCGAGCAGGCCGTTCTCGCGGAGCCATGCGTCGTTGAACAGCTTGCCGACGTAGTTCCGGCCGCTGTCCGGCAGCAGCACCACGAACAGGGCCTCCGGGTCGTCCAGGTCTCGGGCGATCTGCAAGGCCACCCAGAGGACCATGCCGCATGACTCCCCCATCAGGATGCCCTCCGTGGCCGTCGCCTGTCGCGCGGTGAGCATCGCGTCGCGGTCGCTGCAGCGCACGATGACATCGGCCATGTCGGGGTCGTAGGTGATCGGCCAGAAATCCTCGCCGACGCCCTCGGTCAGATATGGCTGCGGCATGCTTCCCGAGAAGACGCTGCCCTCCGGATCCGCGCCGACAACCGTCAAGGCCGTGTTCTGCTCTCGGAGGTAGCGTCCGGTGCCGCTGATCGTGCCGCCGGTGCCGATGCCGGCCACGAAATGGGTGATCGCGCCGCTGCTCGCCTTCCAGATCTCAGGCCCGGTCGACAGGTAGTGGGCCTCCGGGTTGGCAGGGTTCGCGTATTGGTCCGGTTTCCAGCCGCCAGGCGTCTCGCGCGCCAGCCGATCGGAGACGCGGTAGTAGGAGCGCTCATCGTCCGGATCGACGTCGCTGGGGCAGATGACCACCTCGGCGCCGTATGCGCGCAGCAATGCGCGCTTCTCCTCGGACTGCTTGTCGGCCATCACGAAGATGCAGCGATAGCCCTTGATGGCAGCCGCCATGGCCAGGCCCACCCCGGTGTTGCCGCTGGTGGGCTCGACGATGACGCCGCCCGGCTGCAGCAGCCCCGCGCGCTCGGCAGCCTCGAGCATGGGGAGCGCAATGCGGTCCTTGACCGATCCGCCCGGGTTCATGTGCTCCAGCTTGGCGACCACCCGCGGCGCGACGCCGGCCGCCAGGCGGTCGAGGGCGACCAGCGGGGTCCCACCCACCGCCGCGAGCACATCGGGCAGGATGCCGCGCTCAGCCAGCGCTTGGCTCCGGGGAGGGCTGCGGTGGCTCGACGGGCTCGATTGGCTCATCGGGCTCATCGGGCTCACGCTTCTCGCGCATCCAGGCTCCCGGCACGCCCCAGCCACGAGCGTGTCGCAGCCAGAGGAAGCCACCAGCCAGCAGGAAGGTCAGTACGCCCAGCCAGGTGGCAGTGGGGATACCCAGGATCACCCAGTTCTGCACCCGGAATGTCTCCAGCCACACGCGCACCGCGGAGTACCACATCAGGTAGATCAGCAGGATGTCGCCGTCGTAGAGCCGATGCGCCAGCCGCCGCCCGATCCACAGGATGAAGACGAAGCCCACCAGGTTGAGGATCGCCTCGTAGGCAAACAGTGGGTGAAAGCGGGTCGTGGCCTCCGGAAACAGCGCCAGGTTGACCCATTCGCCGATGCGGTGGTCTCTGTCGATCGGAATGCCCCACGGCAGCGTGGTCGGCGGCCCGTAGAGCTCCTGGTTGACGAAATTCCCGAGCCGTCCAATGGCCTGGCCGAGCAGCATGGCCGACGCGAAGATGTCAAGCCAGCGCAGCGTGTTGAGCTTCGTGTAGCGGGTGTAGAGCCAGATGCCCAGCACGCCGCCGGCCACTGCTCCGGGAATGCCCAACCCGCCGGTCCAGATCTGCGGGATCTGGGCAAGGTGCTGCGAGTAGAAGTCCCACTGGTGGATGACGTGGTAAAGGCGGGCACCGATGACCGCCAGCACGAGCACCGGCAGCAGCATGCTCCAGCCGATGTCCGGATCCTCGCCGCGCCGCTGGGCCTCGCGGGTGCCGACCCAGCCGGCGGCCAGCACGGCGCTGGCGATGATGATCCCGTACCAGTGCACGTCGATGCCGAAGATACGGATGGCAATGGGGTCGATCACGGCGGCGATTCTACCCCGGGTCGCCGGTTGAGCCGTGCAGGGCCTCCTGTGCCGAGGTCGTTCGCTGCAGGACGGTGGGTATCTCCGGGAAACGGTCCAGGTGCCACAGCATCGGGAAGAGGCGCGTCCAGCTGATGGCCACCAGCAGCGTCGCCGCGCCGCCGACCAGAATGGCCGGCACCAGTCCCCACCACGCGGCGGTCACGCCCGATTCGAACTCGCCCAGCTCGTTCGACGCGCCGATGAAGACCGCGTTCACCGCGCTGACCCGTCCCCGGATGGCGTCGGGTGTCTGCAGCTGCACCAGCAGATGCCGCACGTACATGCTCACCATGTCGGAGGCGCCCAGGACTGCCAGCGCGATGAGAGAGATCACGAAGGAGCGGGACAGGCCAAAGACCAGGATCGATAGCCCGAACACGGCCACGCCACCGAACAGCCACCGCCCGACGGCGGTGCGCACCGGCTGCCAGGCCAGCGCGGCCCCCGCCGCTGCCGCGCCGACGGCCGGAGCGGCCCGCAGCAGGCCAAGGCCGGTTGGACCCACGTGCAGGACGTCGGTCGCAATGGCGGGCAGCAGCGCCGTGGCGCCTCCGAACAGGACCGCGAACAGGTCCAGCGAGATTGACCCAAGGATCGGCCGATGGTCACGAACGAAGGTGACGCCGGAGAGGAGCGTGCCCAGGCTCATCGGCTCGCCGACCACGCCGCCACCGCCGCCACCGCGCAGGCCCCAGATCAGGATGGCCGAGGCCAGGATCAGAACCGTCACCGTCGCGTAGACCACCGGCGTGCCGACCAGGATCAGCATGCCGGCCACCGCCGGGCCGCCAATGGTGGCCAGCTGGAACGTCGAGGTGTTCAGGGCCACGGCATTGCCGAATGCGGCGCGCGGAACGAGATTCGGCAGCATGGCCTGGCTGGTCGGCATATTGAAAGCCCGGACGACGCCGAACAGGCCCATGACCACGAAGATCGGCAGGACCGAAGTCACCCCGGCAAGGCTGAACGCGAGCAGCAGCGCCGAGGCGAGGGCGGCCAGCACATAGCAGGCAAGCATCACCCGGCGTCGGTCGTACCGATCGGCTACATGCCCGGCGGGCAGCACCAGCACGATGAACGGCAGGAACTGCGACAGGCCGATCAGGCCCAGGTCGAGAGGGTTGCGCGTGGTCTGGTAGACCTGCCAGCCCACCGCCACGGTCTGCATCTGGACCGCGACGGATACGAGGAAGCGCGCGGCCAGGTAGCGGCGCACATCGGCATAGGCCAGCGACGGGAAGCGCGATGTCATGGGTCGCCGCAGGATAACCGTGCCACTTCCCGCAGTACGACCGCAGTCGGACACTGGCAGACTGCGCCGCAAATCGAGCTAGGACCCCGTGAGGGGACCGCTGGACGAACCGATGCATGAAGAGCCTTCCAAGCAGACCGCGGCCGACGACCGAGACGAGTTCGGACGTCCAAAGCAGGCGCTGGCCATTGGCCAGCTGCTGGCCGTGACTGCCTACTGGCTGGCGATCACTGTCCTGTGGGGCGCCTTCACCTTCAGCGTGATCCCGCGCCTGGTCGAGTCACCGGGCGTGCTGGGCAGCTCGACCCACCCGCTGGCGGGCCTGGCCATCGGACTGATCACCACCGCCGGCGTGCTGATCGCGATCCTGGTGCAGCCGACCATGGGGGCAATCAGCGACCACACCCGCTCCCGCCTTGGGCGACGCAAGCCATACATCCTGATCGGAACCTTCCTGGATCTGCTGTTCCTGACCTTCGCGGCCTGGGCTTTCTGGAACGAGAGCTACTGGGCCTTCGTGGCCGCCGTGGCGCTGCTGCAGTTCAGCAGCAACTTCGCGCAAGGCCCCTACCAGGGCTACATTCCCGACCTCGTTCCTGGCCGCCAGGTGGGCCGGGACTGGCAATCATCTTCGTGGCGGTCCTGCCCGGAGTATTTGGCTTTCCAGAGATCACACTGGGCTTGTTCGCGGCCATCGGCGGGGTGGAGCTGATCACCATGCTGATCACCGTCTTCTTCGTGCCGGACCGCCCGGCTCCCGAGACGACCAAGACCCTTCGGCAGCGTGCGCTGGGTGCCTGGGGCACGGACCTGCTAGCTCAGCGCGACTATGTCTGGCTGCTCATCAGCCGCCTGTTTGTGCTCACTGCGCTGGTCTCACTGCAGGCGTTCGCCGTCTTCTTCCTGGAGAACGCCCACGGCATGGCGCCCGACGAGGCGCAGACCGCTCAGTTTCCGCTGATCCTGACCGTGGCGGCCGCCGCGCTCCTCAGCGCGGTCCCCGGCGGGTGGATCTCATCACGAATCGGACGCAAGCCGGTGCTGTACGTGGCCATCGCGCTGGGAGTCGTGGGCGCGGTGGTGATCGCCACGGCGCCCGCCTACTGGATGGTGGTGGCCGCAGCGGTGCCGATCGGCATCTGCAGCGGCGTCTTCCTGGGCGTCGACTGGGCCCTGATGACCGACATCATCCCCAAAGCCGAATCGGGCCGCTACATGGGCATCAGCAATATCGCGGTGGCGGGGGCCGGGCCGATCGCCAGCACGGTCGGCGGACTGCTGGTCTTCGCGGCCATCGCGGCCGCGCTCGGCCCGGCGCTGGCCTATCGGTCCATCTTCGTGCTGATGGCGATCGAGCTGGTGCTCGGCGCCCTGGCCCTGCGGCATGTCAACGAGCCGGCTCGTGTCTCCAGTGCCCGCGCCGAGCCTGACCAGGTGCCGTCCGCCGCGTAATGGATAGTGCTGAGGCCCGCCAGCGTCGCCGCGCCGAGCTGGGCGAGCAGCGCCTCCTCCGGCTAGCATCGGGCCAATGCTGCCGCTGATCTGGGGCATCTTCGCGATCTGTGCGGTGGGTGGCTTCCTGATGATGGCCGCCTACTGGCTCGATGTGCAGGATCGACCGGACCTCACCTTTCGCCGCCGAGTGGCATGGTCGGCCGGCACCTTCCTCTTCCCGCTGTCCATCCCGATCTACGCCTTCAGCGCTGGGGCCCGCTGGCCCGCATTTCTGCGGGTGGCGGCCTTCCTGCCGGCCACCGCGCTTGCTCTGTTTCTCGGCTTCGCCCTTGGGCTGTTCACCTAGGGTGAGCCGCCATCAATGGCTCGCGGCTCTATGATCGGTCCATGACGATTCAGACTCGCGGCGTGGATGCCGCGCTCAGCTACCTGCGCGAGCACGCCGAGGAGCACCTGGCCGGGCTTGACGCGTTCCTTCGACTCGAGTCGGTCAGCGCCGACCCGGAGCGCAAGGACGAAATGCGACGCACCGCGCAGTGGGTGGCCGATGAGCTGACCCGCATCGGCGCCGAGCATGCCCAGCTGAACGAGACCAGCGGCAACCCGATCGTGTCCGCCGATTGGCTGCACGCCGGGCCGGACGCTCCAACGGTGCTGGTCTACTGCCATTACGACGTCCAGCCGGTCGATCCGCTTGACGAATGGATCCGACCGCCATTCGAGCCGCGCTACGAGGACGATCGCGTCTACGCCCGCGGCTCAGGGGATGACAAGGGCCAGCTGTTCATGCACCTCAAGGCGGCCGAGGCGTGGCTGCGCGGCGCCGATGGCCTGCCGCTCAACCTGCGTTTCTTCTTCGAGGGTGACGAGGAGCACAGCAGCCTGCCGATCGAGGAGTTCATCGAAGCACACCCCGAGCTCCTGCAGGCGGACCTCTGCATCGTCTCGGACTCGGACATGCACGACGACGCCGGCACGCCGGCGATCACCTACGGCCTGCGTGGCATCGCCTACTGGGAGCTCAAGGTCAGGGGACCGTTCCAGGACGTCCATTCCGGAAGCTACGGCAACGGTGTCGACAACCCTGCGAACGTCCTGGTCCGTCTGCTGGCCAGCCTGACCGATGAGCACGGACGCGTGACCGTGCCCGGGTTCTACGACAAGGTCCGCGACCTCAGCGACGCTGAGCACGAGGCCTACGCCGCCATCCCCTTTGACGAGGCCGATTGGCGGCAATCGGTGGGCGTCAAGCAGGCGAGGGACGGCGAGCCGGGCTACACACTGCTGGAGCGCCTTTCGGCCCGGCCCACCTTCGACATCAATGGCCTGTGGGGCGGCTATGCCGGCGATGGCTCGAAGACGATCATCCCCGCCTTCGCGGCCGCCAAGTTCAGCACCCGGTTGGTGCCGGAGCAGGACCACACCGAGATCGAGCAGCTGATGATCGATCACCTGCGCCGCATGGCCCCGCCGACCGTCGAGCTGGAGCTCAAGGTCGTCCACGGAGGGCAGCCGGCCCTGACTCCGCTCGACCATCCCGGCGTCGCCCTGGGTGCCGAGGCGCTGCGCCAGGCCTTCGACAAGGATCCGGTCTTTCACCGATCGGGTGGCTCGATCCCGGTCGTGGCCGCCCTTGACGAGGCGCTGGGCCTCAAGACGGTGATGATCGGCTTCTCGTCGCCGAACGGGAACTTCCATGCGCCGAACGAGTGGATGCCGCTCGCCAACTACCGCGGCGGGCTGGATGCCATCGTCCGCCTCTGGGCACTGATGGGCGAGGCATCAGCGGCGGGGCTGCGCGGCGGCTGAGCGGCGTTGACCGACGAGGCCGCCCGTCGCGGCAGCAGCGACGATCCCTGGCTCGCGCTTGGCGCTGCATCCCGCCTGGTGGGCGTGGGACCCGAGACGCTGCGTCGCTGGGCCGACAGCGGCAAGGTTGAGAGCTACACCACGCCCGGCGGCCACAGGCGCTTTCTGCGGTCCAGCCTGGAGGCGATGGTCAACGCCCCTCGCCGCCACCGGTATGGAGTCGCGCAGCTGACCGGCTCCGCAGTGACCATCTCCGGCGAGGTCCGCCGTCGCATGCAGCGTGGCGGACTGGCCGGACAACCGTGGCACGCCCGCCTCTCGGCCGCGCAGCGCGACGACTTTCGGCGCTGGGGCCAGCGCACCTTCCAGCTGGTGCTCGAATACGTATCGGCCACGCGCCGCTCCGAGCGAGAGCTGCTGCTCAGCGAGGCCGAAAAGATGGGCGCCCTGTATGGCGCCGAGGCCTCACGCGCCGGATTGTCGCTGGCCGAGGCAGTGGAGGCGTTCCTCTTCTACCGCTCGCCGGTCCTGGAGGCAATCGCCGCCCACCTCCGCCGCCGGGCGGCCGATATCTCGGATGTGACCGCGGCCTACCGCGAAGCAACCGCGGCGGTGGACCAAGTGCTGGTGGCGCTGGTCGGCTCGCACCGGCAGATCGCGCCAGAACCAACCGCCACGTAGGTCTGGGCGGTCGCCTCCGCCATGTCAGTCGACCAGGTAGAGCTCGCGACTGGATTTGTTGAGCCGCTCGCCGCCGGCATCGGTGCAGACCACGATGTCCTCGATCCGAGCGCCCCACAGCCCGTCGACATAGATGCCGGGCTCCACGCTGAATGCGCAGCCCTCCTGGAGCGGCTCGTCGTTGCCGGACACGAGGTACGGCTCCTCGTGGGTCTCCATGCCGATGCCGTGGCCGGTGCGATGAATGAACTGCTCCCCGTAGCCGGCATCGGTGATCGCCTGCCGCGCCGCGGCGTCGACGGCCTCGGCCGACACCCCGGGTGCCACCACTTCGCAGGCTGCGGCCTGGGCCCCGCGCAGGACCTCGTACAGGGCGACGAAGTCGGCCGGAGGCTCACCCACGAAGGCGGTGCGGGAAGTGTCGCTGCAGTAGCCGCCGCGTGTCCCGCCGATGTCCAGCACGATTGCGTCGCCCGGGGCGATCACGCGCTCGCCGGGTACGTGGTGCGGGCTGGCCGAATTCGGCCCAGAGGCGACGATGGCAAAGTCGGCTGTCTGGTGGCCGGCGGACACCAGCAGCTCGTTGATGCGTCCGCTCACCTCGGCCTCGGATCGACCGGAGAGCCGCTCGGCAGTGATCTTCTCCATGGCCGCGTCGGCGGCCGCGGCCGCGCCGCGCAGGCGGTCTACCTCCTCCGGGCTCTTGAGCCGGCGCAACGCGGCGATCGATGGGCCGGCCTCCACCAGCTCGAGCGGGTCCAGCTCAGCCCGCAGGCGCAGGACGAATCGGGCCCACATCTGGTCCTGCACGCCGACGCGGCCGGTCATCCCCTCCAGCAGGCCGCGCACCAGGTGGAAGGGGTCATCGGTCTCATCCCAGCTCAGCAGCTCGACCGATTCGGCCAGGTCTCCGAGCTCGTGACGCGCCAGCGCCTCCTCCAGCCGCGGCAGGACGAGGCTGGGCATACCCGCTGCCGGCAGCACCAGGCACGTCAGGCGCTCGAGCGCAGGCGCCCGGTACCCAAGCAGGTAGGCGTAGTCCGGCGACGGCGTGATCAGCAGGGCGCCGAGCCCGCGGCTGGCAGCTTCGGCGGCCACGTCGCGCAATCGCCGGCGATAGGTGGCGGGGGCAAATGGCTCAACGGCGGCAGGGAGCAACGTCATGCCCGAAAGGGTACCCGACCATGGTCGTCGAGAACGAACGGGCCATCGACCGGTGAGGGCGGCGGAGGTAGCCTCGGGAGTCTGAACGATCGTGTGACAATGTCGCACGGACGCAACCGAGGTTGGACCTGACGAGGACCTGGCGATGCGCGACGAAGACCGACGCACAGCGCCCCTGACCCAAAGCCGTCCAGCGGCTGGCGCGCTGGCGGCCGTGGTGGTCCTGGCCGCGATGCTCGGCACGCCGAGCGCGGGTCTCGCCGGCAGGCCCCCGGTCGAGTCGGCCGCCGAGTTCCTTGCCCTCCGAACCGGCGGCGCGCCGTCCGACTTCGCGCTGGTCTATGAGCGGTCCGCGCGCATCTCCAGCGGAGAGATCCTATGGGCCGGCAAGCTGGTCGACCGGCGTACCGGCCGCGTTAGGCTCGTCTACCGCGACGCGCGCGGCAACCTGGGCGGTCCGGAACTGCTGCGCGGCATGGAGCAGGCCGCACAGGCCCGCCTTACCACCCTCGAGCGCAAGGCCGGAGCGTCGCTGCGCCAGGCGATCGCGGACCATGCCGCGGCCGGGGACCACAGCCGTTTGCCGGTGGCGATCTGGTTGACGGCCGACGTCACCGCCGCAGAGAAGGCAGTGGTCGATAATCACCCCGAGGTGGCGTGGATCGGCGGCCGCCCTCTGACCAATGAGCTGACTGTCGTTCGCACACTGCGCGGCGAGCTGTGGCTGGCACGCCGCGATGTCTTTCTCGCGGCGAGCGCTGCGCTGCGCCGGGAGGTGGAGCACCTTGGGGGGCAGGTCGCCTACGCCAGCATCTCGGCGCCACTCGTGTTCGCTGATCTTCCCGCGCCGGCGGTCGCCGCGCTGGCCGAGCGTGACGACGTGGAGAGCCTTGGACTCGAAGGCAAATGGCAGCCGGCCATGTCGGTTGCCAGGCCTACGGTCGACGCCAACTGGACCAGCGGCGGCGGCGACCAGGGCGCAGGCATCAGGGTGGCAGTGGTGGAGTATCACAACGTCCGTCGCGGTGGTGACCTGGACGGCACTGTAGTCAGGTCGCACAGCACCAGCGGCCGGCTGGCGTACACCCGCCGTGGCACCTTCGACCATCCCACGTGGGTGGCTGGCGCGATTGCCGGCCGGAGCGCCGCGTATCGCGGCGTTGCCCCCGCCGCGTCGATCGTGTCTTCGAGCACGGGTGGCTACACTCGGTCGCTCGCCTACGACCGTCGCATCATCGCGGCGGCGGACTGGGCCATTGCGCCATCCCGCGGGGATGCCGACATCGTGAACACAAGCCTGGTGCAGGACACGGCCACCGGCGCGGAAGAGGCGCGCCGCTATTTCGACTCGTTGGTCGACCAGGATGGCCGCCTTGCGATATCCGCCGCCGGCAATTTCGTGAACTTCAACGGCTGGCAGATCGGCTCGCCCGGCACGGGCTACAACGTGCTGACCGTCGGCGGGGTGAATGACCACGGCACCACCCGGCGCCGGGATGATCGGCTGTGGTACGTGCCTGGCTCGAACGGCAGCAACTGGTACGACCGCCCCAGTGACCGCTGGAACAGGCATGGCGACTACAACAAGCCGAACCTGGTGGCGCCGTCGGTTGGCGTGCGCACCGCGAACGGCCTGGCCGCCTCCGGCACCAGCGTGGCGACACCCATCGTCTCCGGCGTGGCCGCCCAGCTGCTGGCCAACGAGCCACTGCTCGCCGCCTGGCCGGAAGGCGCGCGGGCAGTGCTGATGGCCGGCGCCATCCACCACGTGAAAATGCCGAATGGTTCGCGCAACCTCGACCACGAGGGCGCGGGCATGACCTCGGCGTACTGGACCAACCGGATCGCCCACGATGGGGACCACACGTACGGCGGATATCGCGTTGGCGCGCTACAGTCAGGCGACGAGCCGCGGCAGGAGATCAACGTGCGCAGCGGCGATCGACTCCGCGTGGCCCTGGCCTGGAACAGCCACACTCGCGGCTCCGACAACCTATCCCTGACCGATGTGCTTCGCGCCGACCTGGACCTGCTGGTCACCGCCCCGGACGGATCCAAGGTCGGCTCGTTCACCATCGACAACTCCTACGAGTTCGTCGAGTTCGTGATGCCAACCGGCGGCGTCGCGACCATCGACGTGCTGCAGACCCGATTTGACGGGCGATCCGAAACGTACGGACTGGCCTGGGCGAAGGTGCGATAGCCGGTCTAGCCGAGACTCAGCAGCACCTCGCTGGCGTCGCAGGCGCGAATGCGCCAGGCGCGGAGTGCCTGATCGGGCTGGACCGTCGGGTCGGCCAGGCTGGCGAGCAGGTAGACGGCATCCGGGTACATGGCCGCTCGCCGGTCGGTTGGGGACGGGACCGCTGGCGAGCGGGTGTGCGAGTGGAAGATGGCGACCAGGTCCTCGCCGGCATCCTCGATGGCGAAGGTGATGCGCACCAGGTCGTCGGGATGGACGCTGTAGCGCAGTGGTGACGCCTCGGCGTTGCGTGCCGGGTGAAAGGTCGTTGCGATTCCGTCCTCGGCGCTGCCGGACAGAAGGCCGCAGGCCTCGTTGGGCAGCTCGGCGCGGGCATGCGCCAGCAGCATGGCGGCCACCGAATGTGGCAGCGTCAGGCCCGCGTCCGCATCGGTCACCACAGGATCGTGCCTTCCAGCTCATCCTCCAGCTCGTCCAGGTCGCGCGACCAGAGGCCGGTGGACAGGTACTTCCACCCTCCGTCGGCCAGCAGCACCACGACCTGACCCTCTGCCATCTCGGCGGCCACCTGCAGGGCGACGTGGATCACCGCGCCGGACGAGAGGCCGACGAAGATGCCCTCCTCGCGCATCAGGCGACGCACGCCAACCAGCGCGTCACGATTGCTGACCAGGCGACGGTCGTCGAGCACCGATTCGTCCAGGACGGGTGGCACGAAGCCATCGTCCAATGAGCGCAGCCCCTGCACCTGCTCGCCGGGCAGTGGCTCCGCGGCGATGACCCTGGTACCCGGCCGCGCACGCCGCAGGAAGCGGCCCACGCCCGTCAGCGTGCCGCCCGTCCCCAGCCCGGCCACAAAGGCATCCAGCTCCGGCACCGCCTCCAGGATCTCCGGACCGGTGCCCTCTTCGTGGGCGCGCGGGTTGGCCGGGTTGCCGTACTGGTACGGCATGAACAGGCTGGGATCGTCGGCCACGATCTGCTGGGCCAGGCGAATGGCGCCGTTGCTGCCCTGATCGCCTGGGGAGTAGGTAATCTCGGCGCCGTAAAGACGCAGCAGCTGCGAGCGCTCCTCGGTGGTGTTGTCGGGCATCACGACCCGCACCGGGTGACCCAGCCGCGCGCCCAGCATCGCCAGGCTGATGCCGGTGTTGCCGCTCGACGGCTCCAGGATCGTCTGTCCCGGCTGCAGTGCGCCGGAGGCCAGCGCATCGTCGATCATCGCGCGGGCCACGCGATCCTTCAGCGAGCCGGTCGGATTGGCGGCTTCAAGCTTGGCCCAGATCCGCACCCGCGGCGACGGGGCCAGCCGGCGCAGCTCGACCGTGGGCGTGTGGCCGATCGAGGCGACCAGGTCCGCCTGGCCGCCCGCGCTGGTCGGCGGCGGGGCGGGGGTCATCGGTCTAGTCGGAGCCGCCGGCCATGGCCGGCAGCAGGATCACCGTGTCGTTCGGGCCGACGGTGGTCTCCAGGCCCTGCTGGTAGCGCACGTCTCGATCGTTGACGTAGACGTTGACGAATCGCGACAGGCGGCCGTCCTCGGTGACCCGCGCACCCAGCGCGGGGTAGGCCGCGAACAGCTGGTCGAGCACCTCCGAGACGGTTGCACCGGACGCCTCAACGCTGCGCTGACCGCCGACGTTCTCGCGAAGCACCGGCGGAATGCGCACGCTGCTCATGCCGGCACCTCCTGGCGCTGCCCTTCGGTCTGAGCCACCAGGAATGGCGACGCCATGCCACAGGCCGGGCAGTCGGGGTCGCGCCAGATGCGCACCTCGCTGAACTCGGTGGTCATCGCGTCGAACATGAGTAGCCGGCCCGCCAGGGTCTCACCAACGCCCAGCAGCAGCTTGAAGACCTCGTTGGCCTGCAGCATGCCGGCGATCCCCGGCAACACGCCCAGCACTCCGGCCACCGCGCAGGCCGGCGCCAGCTCGTCGGGCGGCTGGGTCGGGTACATGCAGCGGTAGCACGGCCCGGCGAACGGCACGAAGGTGGTCACCTGGCCATCCCAGCGATAGATCGAGCCGTGCACCACGGGCTTGCGCAGCTTGACGGCGGCGTCGTTGAGCACGTAGCGCGTGTCGAAATTGTCGGTGCCGTCGACGATCACGTCGTAGCCCGCGATCAGCCGCTCCACGTTCTCGGCCGTCAGCCGCTCGCGATGCTCCACCACCCGGGTCTCTGGGTTGAGCGCCTCCAACGTGACCCGCGCCGAGGCGGTCTTGGGCTGCCCGATGCGGTCCACGGTATGGACCACCTGCCGCTGCAGATTCGACTCGTCGACCAGGTCGTCGTCTACGAGGCCGATGGTGCCGATCCCCGACGCCGCCAGGTAGAGCGCCACTGGCGATCCCAGCCCGCCGGCGCCGATCAGCAGCACCTTCGCGTCGAGCAGCTTGCGCTGCCCGGCCTGGCCGATCTCCGGGATGAGCGTCTGGCGGCTGTAGCGGCGCTGCTGCGCAGCGGAGAGCAGCTGCTCGGGCGCATCCCAGGGCCCACCGGCCGCTCGCCAGTCGGCCAGGCTGCCGGCCAGGTTGGCGATGTTGGTGTAGCCGATGCCACCCAGGTACGCGGCTGCGCGGGCCGAACGTGCCCCGACCGCACAGTGCAGCAGCAGCGGGGTGGCGAGGCTAGGCACCTCCTGGCCGACGCGCGAGGCAAGATCGGCAAGCGGCAGGAGGGTGGCGCCCGGGATGTGGCCGTCGTTCCACTCGACCTGCTCGCGCACGTCGATGATGCGGTAGCCCTCGGCGGCGAGCCGCACCGCGTCGGCGGCGCGGACCTGTCGGGGGGGGTTGGGTTGGCTGGTCATGGGTTCCTCTGGTGTGGCGGCCCCGGTGCGCGATGCGCGCTGGGGCATCGGTCCATGGCTGGGAGTGGGGTTGTCTGACGTGCCGCGTCAGGTGGCGTCGCTGCTCCGACGCCGGCTACAGCGCCCGGTCGATTGCAGGCAAGAAACGCGACGGCCAAGAAACGAACGGCTCACACGACCGCCTCGGCTTCGGCCGGCCAGGCCACCTCGGCACCCTGCACCGCGCCCTGCAGCACCTTGTAGGAGAGCAGCGCGCACTTGAGCCTGGCGGGGCCGATCGGGACGCCCAGCTCGTCCAGCACGTGCTTGGGATCCATGGCTTTCACGTCGGCCAGCGACATGCCGCGCAGCTCATCGGTCAGGATCGAGGCCGATGCCTGGCTGATGGCACAGCCGCGCCCGTCGAAGGCAATGTCCGCGATGTGCTGCTTCGGATCGTCCAGCAACAGGGTCATGCTCATCTCGTCGCCGCAGGTCGGGTTCGAGTCGGCAAAGTGCAGGTCGTGCGGGTCAAGCACCCCCTTGTTGTGCGGGCTGCGGTAGTGCTCCAGGATGAAGTCGCGGTACAGGTTGTCCATGCTCAGCCGCCGAACAGTCGCTGGGTGGCGTGCACCGCCTTGACCAGGGCATCGACGTCGTCAAGGTCGTTATAGACGTAGAAGCTGGCCCGGGTGGTGGCGGGTACGTCGTAGCGCAGCATCACCGGCTGGGCACAATGATGGCCGGCACGCACCGCCACTCCCTCGCTATCAAAGATGGTCGCCACGTCGTGGGGATGGGCCTCGTCCAGCACAAAGCTGATGACGCCGGCGTGGATCTCCGGATCATCCGGGCCAAAACGGCGCACGCCGGGAATCTCGCCCAGCGCCCGCCAGGCGGCCTCGAACAGGAAGCGCTCGTGCTCGCGCACGTTGTCCATGCCCAGTGCGGTCAGGTAGTCGATCGCCGCGCCCAGGCCGATCGCCTCGGCGATGGCCGGCGTTCCCGCCTCGAACTTGGCCGGCACCTCGTTCCACTCGGCGCCATCCAGGGTGACGCGGAGGATCATGCTGCCACCGGTCATGAAGGGCGGCATCGCATCGAGCAGCGCCCGGCGTCCCCACAACGCGCCGATGCCCGACGGACCCAGCATCTTGTGGCCGGAGATGGCCAGGAAGTCGCAGTCGAGCGCCTTGATGTCGATCGGCATGTGCGGCGCCGACTGGGCGGCGTCGACCAGCACCAGCGCCCCGACGTCGTGAGCCATCTCCACGATCTGGGCGACCGGGTTGATGGTGCCCAGCGCGTTGCTGACCTGCGCCACGGCCAGCAGCTTGGGCCGGCCGGCCAGCTTGGCGGCAAGGTCGTCCATGTCCAGGCGCCCATCGTCGGTGATGGCCACGTATTCGAGCGTGGCTCCGGTGTCGGCCGCCAACTGCTGCCAGGGCACGATGTTGGCGTGGTGCTCAAGCTGGGTGGTCACGATCCGGTCGCCCTTGGCCAGGTTGCTGCGCCCCCAGCTGTAGGCCACCAGGTTGATTGCCTCGGTCGCGTTGCGGACAAACACGATCTCTCGTTCCGACGGAGCGCCGAGGAAAGCGGCCAGCTTGCGGCGCGCCCCCTCGAAGCGCGATGTGGCGTCCTCCGACAGCTCGTAGATGCCACGGTGCACGTTGGCGTAATGGTGGGCATAGGTATCGGCCAGTGCATCGATCACCACCCTCGGCTTCGGCGCGCTGGCGGCAGCGTCCAGGAAGACGAGCCGCTTGCCGGTGCCGGTGGGACGGTCGAAGACGGGGAAATCGGCACGCAGCGCCGTCCCGGAGAAGGCTCCGGCAATTGGAGCCTGTGTGGCAGGAACGGCGCGCTGCACGGCCATGAGGCTAGTTTAGACGTGCTCCGCGACGGGCTCGGCGGACTCAGCCGCCTCGTCGCCAACGTCGGCCGCCAGGCCGACTTGGTCGCGCACCCAGTCATAGCCGTTGGCCTCGAGCTGCTTCGACAGCTCTTCGCCGCCGGACATCACCACTCGCCCGTCGAGCAGCACGTGCACGAACTGCGGCTTGACGTAGTTCAGCATGCGCTGGTAGTGGGTGATCATCAGCACCCCCATCTCCGGGGAGAGGGTAGCGTTGATGCCCTCCGCCACGTTGCGCAGCGCGTCGATGTCCAGACCCGAATCGGTCTCGTCCAGGATGGCCATCTTCGGGGTCAGGATCGCCATCTGCAACATCTCCAGCCGCTTCTTCTCACCACCCGAGAAGCCGTCGTTGACGTAGCGGCTGGCGAAGGAGGGATCGATGTGCAGCAATGCCATCTTCTCCTCCATCAGCTTGCGGAACTTTGCCAGCGGGATACCGGTGTACTTCACGGCCGTCTCGCCAGTCTCGTCAGCGGGCTTGGGGTGGTGGACGGCGTTATAGATGTTGCGCAGGAAGCTGGCCACCGTAACGCCGGGGATGGCGCTCGGGTACTGGAACGCCAGGAAGATGCCTAGCCGCGCGCGCTTGTCGGGCGACATCGGTAACTTGCCCGGTGCGACGGCGAGCAGGCTCTGACCGGCCCAGCTGATGCTGCCCGCGTCGACGTGGTAGTCAGGGTGACCCATCAGCGCGTAGGCGAGCGAGGTCTTGCCGGATCCGTTGGGACCCATCAGCGCGTGCACCTCACCCTGGCTCACCGTCAGGCTGACCCCCTTCAGGATCTTCTTCCCCGCGATGCTGACCTCGAGATCGCGGATCTCCAGCTGGTCTGTCATGCGGTCTGGCGTTGCTCCTCGTGAGTAGCTGTCATGTCCAGCGCCATTAGGGCGCCGGCTGGGTGGTGGTTGATCCGGCCTGGACCGATGGCGCGGCTCCAGCGCGCGCAGCGGCGGCTTTTGCCGCGGCATGCTGGGCGACGCGTTTGCGGCGCACGGCCATCGGGTAGGGCGGGCCGCCGGCGGCGGTTGCCACCTCGGCCAGGTTGGTGGCGGAAAGGACTCCCTCCAGGGACTCGTGCACGCGCTGGAAGACGTCGTGCACGCTGCAGTCCTGGGGACGGGCGCAGACCTCCAGGTTGTCCGCTCCGGCGCAGGGCATTTCCAGGATCGGTCCATCCAGGGCGCGCATGGCCTCCACCAGGCTGATCTCGGCAGCCGGGCGAGTGAGGCTATAGCCGCCCGACTTTCCGCGGGTGGCGCTCACCAGCTGCGCGCGGCGCAGGTCGCCGACCAGCTGCTCCAGGTAGGCGTGCGGCAGCTTCTCGGTGCGCGCCACGGTCGCCAGCGAGATCGGACCGTTGCCCTCGGCTCGTGCCAGCGCTGCCAGCACGCGGATGCCGTACTCGGCGCGCGTCGATAGCTTCACGGCAGGTCCACCACGATCTCGCCGTCCTCGACGTGCACCTCGTAGGCGCTCACCGGACGGACCGGTGGCAAGGCCAGCACGCGTCCGCTGAACAGGTCGAAGCGGCCGCCGTGGCGCGGGCATTCGACTGCCTCGCCGTCCAGCTCACCGTCACCCAGCACGCCGCCATCGTGTGTGCAGACGTTGTCGATGGCACCCCACTCACCGTCCTCGGTGTGGCCGACGCACAGCGAGCGCCCGGCCACCTGGACGACACGCACGGTGCCCGGCTCGACTTCGGACGCGGACAGACCGGTCACGAACCCCGATCGGGTGGCGGTCATGCGGCCACCTCTCCCTCGAAGTCGGAGCCGATGCGTGCGGCCAGCGCGCCGAGCACCGACTGACGGATCGTCTCCGACGGCAGCTGGGCGACCACCTGCTCGAAGAAGCCGCGCACGATCATCCGCTCCGCCTCGTCGGCCGACAGGCCGCGCGACTGAGCGTAGAAGCGCTGCACGGGATCGATCGCCCCGGCCGTGGCGCCGTGGCCGCAGCGCAGGATGTCATTGGTCTCGATCTCGAGCACCGGGATCGGCTCCGCGCCGGCCTTCCGCGAGAGGAGCAGGTTGCGGCACTCCTGATAGCTGCTGGTGCCCTTCGCCTCCTTGCGCACCCGCGTCACGCCGTAGAAGGCGGCGTGGGCCTCGTCGTACAGGGCGGACAGGTAGAGGAGGTCCGAAGTGGTGTGGCTGCCGATGAGGTCCTGGACCGAGTTGATGTCGATGTGCTGGCTGCCGCCCGCCGCCAGCAGGCCCAGCAGCCGCGACGTGCCGCCCTTGCCGGTCATGCGCATGTCGACGCCGAGCTTGGTGGTGGCCGAGCCGACTTCCGCATTCAGGGTGATGACATCGGCGTCCTGCCCCACCTCTACTCGCTGAACACCGATATTCCAGGCCGCATCGCCCAGCCGCTGCAGGTTCGCATAGCGCACCCGCGACACCTGGCCGGCGACCACGTCCGAAATGCCGCCGTACGAGGCCGCCACGCCGTCGGCCGAGCGGGTCTCCTCCAACAGGGTGACGCTGCTTCCTTCCTCGGCCACGACCAGGCTGATGGGCAGGAACGCCGCGGCCTCCGCGCCAAGGTCAATCCTCGCCACCAGCGTCTCGTCCACGGTCACGCCGCGTGGCACGAACAGGAATGTGCCCCCGCGCCAGTCCGCATGCGCCCTCGCCCAGAAGTGAGCGTGGGAGTCGAGCGTCTGGCGCTTCCCAAGGAACCGTCCCACCAGCTCGGGCTGATCGCTGGCAACCGTCGCCAGGTCCCCGAATACGACGCCCGCGGCGGCCAGGTGCTCCGGCAGCTCATGCGAAGTGTGGGACGGCTCCGCGACCGGCGCTTCCCACGGGAATCCTTCGAGCGACGTTCGACGCCACTCCTCCTCCTGGCCGGTGGGTGCCGGAGTAGCCGCAAGCCGCTTCTGCCAGTCGGCGCGAGACTGGCGCAGCCAGTCGGCCTCCGCTCGCTCGGTGGCGACCATTCTGTCCTGAACGGTCATCGGTCTAGCCGACCGCGCCTTCCATCTGGAGCTGGATCAGGCGGTTCATCTCGACCGCGTACTCCATCGGCAGCTCCTTGACGATCGGCTCGATGAAGCCGTTGACGATCAGCTTGCCGGCCTCCTCCTCGGTGAGCCCGTGGCTCATGAGGTAGAAGAGCTGCTCCTCGCCGACCTTGGAGACGGTCGCCTCGTGGCCGACGTCGACGTCGTCCTCACCGATGCGGATCGTCGGGTAGGTGTCCGAGCGCGACTCGGGATCGAGCAGCAGCGCGTCGCAGACCACCTTGGACTTCGACCCGTGGGCGCCCTTGGCGACCTCGAGCAGGCCGCGGTAGGAGGAGCGCCCGCCGTCCTTGGAGATCGACTTGGCGAAGATGTTCGACGTCGTGTTCG
>JBDUEE010000020.1:0-6589 GCA_040002615.1 Chloroflexota bacterium
ACGTCCTTGACAAGGACGAGGCGCTCGACTTCTACGTCAACAAGCTCGGGCTCGAAAAGGGCAACGACGTCCGCCAGGGTGACTACCGCTGGCTGACGGTCCGGGTCCCGGGCGAGCCGGGCACTGAGGTCTCGCTGGAGCAGCCGGGCGCACCGCTGCACGACGAGGCGACCGCGGCGCAGCTCCGAGAGCTCATCAGTAAGGGAGCCCTGGGCGGCCTCGTGTTCATCACCGACGACGCACACGGGCTCTACGACACGCTCAAGGCACGCGGCGTCACCGACTTCACCCAGGAACCCACCGAGCACTTTTATGGCACCGATATGGGAGTCCGCGATCCGTTCGGCAACCCCATCCGGATCCTCCAACAGGGGAAGGCCGCCCAGAAGGTGTCGGCCTGAGCCGCAACCCGACAAGGGAGAACGACGCGCGCGGCTGGAGAGCGAAGAGGGCTAGCTGACTCGGCCGATTCCCAGCGTGTTGACTGCGAACGTCGCGACCGCCAGGAGCACGGCAAGCACCACCATCAGCACCGCGATGTTGCGCAGGTCGCGGCCGACGTAGTGATACTCGGCCAGGGCGCGCTCGGTCAGGCGTGACGTCCCGCCCAGGGTGACGCGCGGGTCCGCTGCACGCGCCTTGCGCAGCGGGGTCGAGGACATCGGCGGTGCGGTGGCGGCGCGGACTCGCGCGTCGGCCAGCTCGAAGGCATCACCCGTCTCTGCCACGTCCTCCGGCGAGGCGGCCGGAGAGGAATCAGCCTGAGGCGACGAGCCGGTCGACGAGCCCGCCGACGGCGCACCGAACCCCGCGGGACGGGTTCCGGCCGCGCGCTGCTTGCGTCGCGAGCGACGGCTGGCCGCCTTGCCTCCTCGTCGAGCCATGAATTCCTCGGTGCGCTTCTGAGTGCAATCGTCGGGCACGCAGGGCCATTGGAGGACCGCGTGGGGGCGGTATGATACCAGCCGTCCCGGGCGATGCGACCTGCCCGCCCACCCCTCACGAGCCACTCCCCAGCCCCGGAGCGCCCGCCGATGGACGAGCTGAACCGCTACCTGGTCGACAACCTTGTCGTGGTGGTGAGCGCACTCACCGCCCTGATACTGGTCCTGCTGGTGCTTGCCCTGTTGCAGTCGATGCGGCTTAGGCGCGCCGTGCGCGCCTATCGGGCCCTGGTGCGCGGCGGCGGAGAGGGGACCTTGGGCGACGTGCTCGAGTCGCACGTCGGCCGGGTGGAGGATGTGCGCTCCCGGCTGGAAGAGCTGGATCAGCGGCACGCCGACCTCCAGCGAGCGGCGCAGACCAG
Organism: Chloroflexota bacterium; assembly: GCA_040002615.1. Lineage (GTDB taxonomy): Bacteria > Chloroflexota > Limnocylindria > QHBO01 > QHBO01 > DASSCW01. Next base: position 1,307 of record JBDUEE010000020.1, read on the forward strand.
CCTCCAGCATATCGGCCTCGTGCGCTTCAACCCATTCGAAGACACGGGCTCCGACCAGAGCTTCGCCATCGCCCTGCTCGACGATCGGCGCGACGGCCTCGTCATCTCCAGCCTGCACGGCCGCAACAACACCCGCGTGTTCGCCAAGCCGGTCGAGGGCGGCAGTTCCAGCCACACCCTGTCGGACGAGGAGACGCAGGCGATTAGGATCGCCGTATCCGGCACCGGCGCCTGAGCCCGGCTGCGGAGTTGGCCCAGCATGGACCGATCGACCCCAGCCAGCGGCGGCTGGCCGAGCGCCGCCTGGTGCATGCCCTGCAGCGCCTTCATAAGCGAGAGCCGATGCAGCCCAATGTCCGGGTCGACACCCTGCTGGCGGCGGTCCGTTCAGCGCCTCGGCCCGCAACAGGGCATCGCGGCGCCGCGCCGCTGACCCTGGACGACAGTGCGTTGCGAGCCGTCGTGGACGAGCTCGTGGCGACGGGCACGCTGCTCCGGCAGGGGCACCGTGTCTGGCTGCCGGATCACCGCCCGAGCATGGATCCTGAGATGCGGGAGCGGGTCGATCGGCTGTTGGAAGGGGTGCGCGAGTCGCGTGCCGAGCCTCCGCGAGTTGACGGCATCGCGGCCCGCCTGGGGATCACCCCGGCGGTGCTGTCCCAGCTGCGGCAGTCTGGGGAGCTGGTGTCTGTGGCGCCGGGCATCGACTATCCGCGCGACGTTTGGGAGTGGATCAGCGAGCGGCTCGACGGCATGGGGCGTGGCGGCGTCCTCAATGTCGGCCATGCGCGCGACGAGCTGCGCACCACTCGGCGTCACGCCGAGGCAATCCTTGCCTTTCGGCGTGCCGAGAAGCGGCGGCTCAGATCGCGGCGCCCAAGCGGATGAGCGCCTCGTCGGCTGGCGGCAGGTCTTCGCCGGCCACCATCCTGGCCTGACGGAAGCAGGCCGCCGCTGCGGGGCGGTCGCCACGCGCCTCGTAGCGCTCACCCAGGGCCAGCAGCAGATCGATGCAGCGGCCCCTCAGCAGCTCCCGGCGCTCTTCGACCTGCGCAGAGTCGCCGTAGAACGGGCAGTCGTCCAGGTAGTCGCCGCGGTACAGCGACCGCGCCCGCTCCAGGTGCTGCAGTGCCGGGTCCGGTTCCGTCGACGCGCTGGCGGCGGTCATCGCCTCCTCGAAGGCATCGATGTCGCTCCACGCCACCAGGGCGGCATCCAGCCGGTAGCGGTCGTTGTGGAAGGTGATTGCACCGCCCCGGTCTCCGCCGCGTCGCCCCGGTTCGAGGGTGCCGCGCAGACCGCCCAGCGTGCGATGGAAGGCGAGATCGGCGCGCTCCAGGTCGACGTCCGGCCAGATCAGCTCCACGAATTCGTCCTTCGCAGCGCCACGCTCGCCGCGGTCGAAGAGAAAGGCAAAAACCGCCTCCGCCTGGCGCGTGCCGGCCTTCTCGCCGCCCCAGCGTCGAATCAACTGCCCGTCGCGCTCGACGCGTAGCGGTCCGAGGGCGAAGACATGCAGGCCCAGCGCCGAGCTGGCGGCGTCGCCCAGCGCCTCGCTAAGGACCGATCCTCGGTCCTCGACCGCGCGCCGCTCGGCGGACAGGTGCTCCAGGGCGGCGGCCTGCTGGTCGTGCTGCTCGGCCAGCTGTAGTGCACTGGCGAGGTAGCCGGCGGCGAGCGTCAGCAGCTCCGCTTCCTGGGCGGTGAATGGCAGGCGGGAACGCTTCGCACCGAAGACCACGGTGCCCACCATCCGGTCCCGGTGGTGCAGGGGCAGGCGCAGCGCCAACGCATCCTCGCTGGACGTCGCGCCATGCTCCGCGAGCAGCTCGCCGTCCGCGGACAGGACGCTGGCCCCACTGAGTCGGAAGATGCGGGTCATGCGGGCGAGGGCTGGCAGCACGGCGCTGTCCGGCCGCTGTGCGGTGAGAAGCTCTTCGCCCAACGCCTGCAACAGGCGGTCGTAGGCTCGCTCGCGCGGCGATCGGCCGCGGAGGGCGGTTCGCGCCCACTCGGTCATCGGGCCCAGGAGCGCCACCGTCACGACCAGGGCCAGGCCGGTGACGATCGGAAGGTCGATGCGGAGCAGATCCTGGGTCAGGCGCTCGAGTCCGACGAGGATCGCGACGAATGCCGTGACCGCCAGCCCGACTGCCAGCGTGTAGCGAAACGCGCGTCCCGCTACGTCGTGCGACAGGAAGAGGCCCTGGGCGAAGACTGCGTACGCGGCGAGCACCATGGCCAGGGTGACCAGGGAGACGCCGATCCATGGGTCGCTTTCCGACACACCGGGCAGGATGCGCAGCACCGCGCCGACCGTTCCGACGAAGACGGTGGCCAGCGTTGCCAGCAGCTGGCGACGTCGGGCGACGTCGTCGCCAGCAACGAGGAGTGCCCTGATGATCCAGTAGTGCGCCGCCGCGAAGATGAGGATGCGGATGCCGATCCAGCCCCACCCGAAGACCGCGCCCAGAATACCCGGCAGCTCGAAATGCGGTGGCGTGACGTTGAGCTGCTGGTTCGGGAAGAAGACCGCGCCCAGCGCAACCGCCCCGGAAAGCAGGTAGGTGCCGAACAGCGTCGCCTGCTGGAGCAGTGAGCGGCGCCCCTCAACGGTCAGGCTCAGTGCGATGTGCAGCGTGGCTGCCGGCAGTAGGAAGGCGGCGACATCCTCGATCGCGTTGATCGTTGGACGGATGCCGTCGTTCTCGGTGATGCGCTGGATGATGATCGCAAGGGACCAGACCACCAGGAGCGAGGTCAGGAAGGCGAAGATGCGGGCGCCCGGCTGCCGTCCGGCGCGGGTCAGCACAATCAGCCCCAGCCAGGTGGCCAGGATGGCGGTCACGCCATGGGCAATGATCTCGAGCTGCTCGGGCAACGCTCGTCCTCCTGCCGCCGGAGGCAGCCTCCGGACAGTACCGCCGGCGGCGCGCCGGCACAAGGTCGCGATGGGCGTCCGCGACAGACGACCTGTCCGATAAGCGCCTGATAACGGACCGGTGAATACCTCCTGGGCTACCATCGACGAAATGCCAGCGGTCGTGCCATCACCCGACCAGCTCCCGATCTTCGAGGAGCTGGTTGTCGCACCGGCCCGGCGGCCCCGTCCCGACCTTCGCATCCAGCCACCGCTGCTGGCAGACCTGACGGCGCGCCAGCGAAAGGCGGTGACCCATGGGGATGGTCCGCTGCTGATCGTGGCAGGGGCCGGGACCGGCAAGACGACGGTCATCACCCGTCGTATCGCCTGGCTGATTGCCGAGAAGCGCGCCCGCCCATCGGAGATCCTGGCGCTGACCTTCACGGACCGGGCGGCCCTGGAGATGACCGAGCGCGTGGATCGGCTGGTCCCCTATGGCTTCACGGACACCGTGATCAGCACCTTCCACGCCTTTGGCGATCGTCTGCTGCGTGAGCACGCCTTCGAGGCAGGCCTGTCAGATCGGTCGACCGTCCTGTCGCGGGCGGAGCAGATCATCTTCCTGCGTGAGCACCTGTTCGAGCTGCCGCTCGACCGATACCGCCCCCTGGGCGAGCCGACCCGCTTCCTGCACGCGCTCGTGACGCTCATCAGCCGGGCCCGTGACGAGGACGTGCCGCCGGCCGAATACCTGGCGGCCGCGCGCAGCCTGGCAGCCGCCTCGGCGGCCGCGCCGGATGACGCCGCGCTCGCAGAGCAGGCGGCACAGCAGGCCGAGCTTGCGGCGCTGTACGACGCCTACGAGCGGCTGATGCGTGCCAATGATCGGCTGGACTTCGGCGACCAGGTCAGCCTGGCGCTGCGCCTGCTGCGAGATCATCCGGCCGTGCTCGAGGAGGAGCGGCGCCGATTCCGGTACATCCTGGTCGACGAGTTCCAGGACACGAATCACGCGCAGTTCGAGCTGGTCAAGCTGCTGGCGGGCTCAGGCACTGCCAATGTCACGGTCGTGGGCGACGACGACCAGAGCATCTACCGCTTCCGCGGCGCCGCCCTGACGAACATCCTCGGCTTTCGGGCCGCCTTCCCGCGCGCGGCCAGCGTGGTGCTCAATGACAACTTCCGCTCACGGCAGCCCATCCTGGATGCCGCCCATCGGCTGATCCAGCACAACGATCCGGATCGACTCGAGTCGCGTGAGGGACTCGACAAGCGCCTGCTGGCGCGGTCGCACTTCGATCGAGCGGTGGCGTCGGATGGACCGATCCAGCTGCTGGCCTTCGACACCGGCTCGGATGAAGCCGATGCGGTGGCCGACCGCATCACCACCTCGCTGCGCGGCGGGCGGCGCGCGGGCGACCACGCCATCCTGGTGCGCACCAACCGCGATGCGGACCCGTTGCTGAGGGCCTTGAACATGGCCCGCGTGCCATGGCGCTTCTCGGGCACTGCGGGCCTGTACCACCAGGCGGAGGTCAGGCTGCTGGTCAGCTTCCTGCGGGCCGTGAACGATCCAGACGACTCCGTCAGTTGCTACGACCTGGCGACCTCCGAGATCTTCGGCCTCGACCCCCATGCGGTCACGCTGGCCCTCAATGCTGCCACGCGTCGCCGCACCGGGCTGGAGCACGCGCTGCGACAGGCAGCCACGCATCACGAGGGCAGTCTTGCCCGCGACGCCGCGGAGGTGGTAACCCGCCTGCTCGGCAGCCTGGACCAGCACCGCGCCATGAGCACCGAGCGCTCAACCGGCGAGCTGCTGTACCACTTTGTGACCGCCAGCGGCTGGCTGGGGCGCCTGGCCAGGCAGGCGCGCGACAGCGGCGAGGAGCGGCTGGCCAACGTGGCGCGCTTCTTCGAGATCGTGCGGCGCCAGGCGAGCCTCTTGCGTGACGATCGGCTGCCGTTCCTGGTCGCCCAGCTGGACACCCTGATCGAGGCCGGCGACGATCCCTCGACGGCGGACGTGGAGCCGGACCGGGGCGAAGCGGTCCACGTGCTGACCTATCACAAGGCCAAGGGACTCGAGTTCCCGATCGTCCACATGGTCGGCCTGGTGGATGATCGTTTCCCCACACGCTCGCGCGGCGATCTGCTGCCGCTGCCGGGCGAGCTGATCCGTGAGCCCATGCTGGACGGCGATCACCACGTGGCCGAGGAGCGGCGCCTGTTCTACGTGGGCATGACGCGCGCACGAGAGGAGCTGCACCTCAGCTGGGCCCGCGACTACGGCAACCGGACGGCGCGGCGCATGAGCCAGTACCTGCTCGAGGCCCTGGACCTGCCGCCGGCCATGCCAGCCAACACGCTGCGACCCAGCGTGGCCGAGCGCCTGGCGCGGCATCAGCGAGTGGCCGCGC
>JBDUEE010000021.1:0-18859 GCA_040002615.1 Chloroflexota bacterium
TACCCGACATCGATCGGGACATCGTCCGCCGATTCGGGACCGCGGCGGATGAAACGCGTGTGAAGCGAGCGGCCGCGGCCCTCGAAAGGAACGGAATCAGCGTTCTCCGAGCCACGAACCCTGCGGAAGCGAAGCGGATCGTCCTCGATCTCATCCCGGACGGATCGCAGGTGCATCACGGGGCATCGCAATCGCTCGAAGTGTCGGGCATCACTGAGGCCTTTCAGGAGTCGGATGCGTACGACTTCCTTCGGCCGCGGATCTGGAGCATGGACCGCGAGACCCAGGCCGATGAGATACGCCGCCTGGGCGCAGCGCCGGACGTGATGCTCGGCAGCGTGCACGCCGTCACCGAGACCGGATCGTTGGTCACCGCCTCAATGGGTGGCAGTCAGTTGGGACCGTATGTCAGCGGGGCCGGTCGAGTGATCCTCGTGGTTGGGACGCAGAAGATCGTGTCCGACCTCGAAGAGGGCCTGCGCCGGATCGACGAGTACGCCTTCCCCCTCGAGGATGCCCGCGCCCAGGCCGCGTACGGCATTCACAGCGCAGTCAACAAGGTCCTCATCATCAACGGCGAGATCGCCCCCGGTCGCATCACCGTCGTCTTCGTCGACGAGGTCCTCGGGTTCTAGCCCAAGCAAATACCACCGAGGCGCGACCTCGAATCATGGCCCCGTCCTCGCGACCTTCTCCCGTCGCTGGCTATTCCAGCTGGCTCGCCCTTCGCGCTGCGGGCGCGCAAACCCCGGGGGCTCGGCGACGTGGGCCTGCCAGGCGTGCGGGTCCGGTAGCGATGCCTGCTTCGCAGCTGGGCGTCGGGATCATCGGGGTCAGTCCTGCATGGGGCTGGGCGGCCACCGCGCACATCCCGGCCCTGCGCGCGCTGCCCAACTACGAGATCCGGGCACTCGGCGCGAGCAATGCCAAATCCGCGCGCGCCGCCGGCGAGGCATTCGGGGTCACCGCGGTGTTCTCGGACCCCGAAGAGCTGGTGGCCCAGCCCGATGTCGACCTGGTCGCCGTCACTGTGAAGGTCCCGCACCATCGAGAGCTCGTGATGGCCGCAGTTGCTGCCGGCAAGGCCGTGTACTGCGAGTGGCCACTCGGCCGCGACCTCGACGAAGCGCGAGCAATGGCCGCGATGGCAGCCGAGCGGGGTGTGCGGACGGTCGTCGGATTGCAGGCCCGCCAGGCTCCGGCAATCGAATTTGTCCGGGACCTGCTGGTGAACGGATACGTCGGCGAGGTCCTGTCAACCACGATGATCGGAGTGTCAGTTCCGGGCGACGTCGTGATCCAACCGAACGTATACATGCTGGACGGGAACAACGGAGCCAACCTGCTGACGGTCGCTGCTGGCCACAGCCTGGACACGCTCAGCTACGTACTGGGCGAGTTCGCCGACCTGTCGGCCGTGTCGGCCATTCGCCGGCCCGTGATCACCGCCAAAGAGACCCGAGAGCAGATCGTGAAAACGGCCGCCGACCAGATCGCGGTGGTCGGCACGCTCACAACCGGGGCAACCGTCAGCGTGCACGTCCGTGAGGCAGTCGCCGGGGGTATCGGGTTCCTGTGGGAAATCAATGGAACGGATGGAACGCTGCGGATCACGGCCGACGCCGCATTGCCGGAGATCTTTCCTTTGACGGTCGCAGGGGCGCGTGGCGGGGACGAGCCCGCTGAGCTTGCCGTCCCGGCGGCGCTGACACACAAATGGCCCGCGCTGACCAGCCTGAAAGGAGCGCCCGCCTACAACGTCGGGCGTGCCTACGCCGCGTTCGCGGCAGACATCGAGAACGGGACGCATACCGTGCCGGACTTCGCCGACGCTGTCCGACGCCACGAGGTCATTGCCGCCATCGAGAGGTCCGCGGCGTCCGGGAAACGCGTGAAGGGTTAGCCCACCGCGCCGCGCCGATGTCAGGCGCCATGAACGCTGTCTCCGGAACACACCGTCGCAGACCGTCGAATGAATGCCGCCCGCCGGACCACTCCTTTGAGCAGGCCAGCGTGGAACCGATACCGACGCGATCGCGTCCCACGGGCATGGCACGCTCACGCCTCTTCCTCGGCGCGCTGATCCTGGTCTGGCTACTGGCGGCCTGCTCGGCAGCCGGCGGCTCAGTCGGTGGCTCGCATGGACCTATCGCCGAGGCCGATGCCATCCGCCTGGCCCTGGCCCAGGATGCGCGCTTTGGCGGCATCGGTCCGACCGACCGCGACTTGGTTGGACCGGTTGACTGGTACGAGGTCGCCGATGCCGATGACGGCTGGCAGATCAGGATTCGCATCGGCTGGGGCGATTGCCCGGCCGGATGCATCAACGAGCACACGTGGACCTACCGCGTCAGTCGTGCGGGGGACATCACCCTGGTGCGCGAGGGGGGTGACACGCTGCCCGAGACCGGCGTCCATGGGGTGGTGGTGGCCGGGCCGACCTGCCCGGTCGAGACCATCCCGCCGCAGTCCGGCTGTGAGGGACGGTTCGTGGAAGGCGCGGTCCTGATCTTCAAGGACTCGACAGGCGCCGAAGCCGCGCGAGCCACGTCGGCGGCCGATGGGACCTTCGATGTTGCCCTTGCGCCAGGTGAGTACCGCGTTGTGCCGCAGCCGGTCGATGGGTTGATGGGTACCGCGGCCGAATCGACATTCAGCGTGGAGCTCGGCCAGCCGGAGCCCGAGCTGGCGATCGCGTACGACACCGGCATTCGCTGACCGCACGACCGATGTCGCAAATCGGACACCGATCCGCCACTAACACCCGGACCCATAGGCCGTTAGTACCAGTCAGCCGGGCACCTGTGTTAGCGAGTCTCTCGCTAGGGCAGCCACAGTTGCCCGGCATCTCCATGCCTGCCTTGGCCCTGCTGCCCGCCGGCGGAGAGACCTAGCGCCCTGGATCCTCGAAGTTCGGATCGACGGGCGCCGTCGGCCCCACGTTGTCGAGGGTGGGGAGCAGGATCCAGCCCATGACCGCCATGGCCCCGCCGAAGACGATCAGCAGCACCGTGCCGGTCCATTCGTAGCTGAGCAGTCCGTAGATGATGCCAATGGCGACGATGCCAAGCGGCAGGAAGAGATAGCGGATCAGCGACATGGCCGCATGATAGCAAGCCGCCGTGGCGATTGGCTGGAGTGCCATACCCGCCGGACTCTGGACAACTCTATGCCTTCTAGCAGATCCAGCCGCAGTCTGTGCGCGTGAGGTCCGGTCGTTCGGCCGGAAGTCGCAGGCCGGTCAGCGGTTCATTGGCCTGCACCAGGGGTCGGGCGTTGAGGATGGCGGTGCTCTCGGCCAGGGTCGCGCGGCGCACGGATGCGTCTGAGACGGCTGGCCCTGTCTCGATCCGATCGATCGCCATCGGGCGCGAAGCCTGGCTGCCAGGGGCTCCCTGGCGGGCCGTTACGACCGTTCCGTTGGGATACGCGAGCCACAGCCCTCGCAGCCGGGCGATGAAATGCTCCGGCATGCCGGGCACCAGCATGTCGACCACCCCGCGCCCGCTGCGTCGATAGCCCCGCGGTCGCTCGTCGGCCTGGACCCGGTCGACGAAGGGGCGCTGCAACAGCTCCCGCACGGCGACCGCGATGGCCTCCGGCGCGTCGACGCTGGTCCGTCCATCGGCGAAGGTGGCGGTGCCGACGACCTCCGCTTCGCCGCCTGAGCGATCGGCCTGCAGCAGCTCGAACACGATCGTGTCCTCGGTGCGCGGGTCCGTCGGCTGATGGAGCATGAGCGCAGGATAGCCCAATGTCCGGGTCGCACCGGGGCGTTCCGCGCGCGCCCGCCGCGGTCAACTTGCGGGCTAGAATCGGGCTATGCAGACGGGAAGCGCGACCGGCTATCGGGAGATGGTCGAGGCTCAGTCGGATGACCAGGTCGACCGCTGGGCGGCCGATCTGTTCATCGACTTCGCCAAGCGCAAAGGGGTTGGTACCGCGATTGCCGCTTTCTGCAAGGCGGCTGGCCTGGACGAGCGCGGCTTTCAGCGAGCATTCCTTGTGGGCGGCGGGCCGGATCACGTGGTCGGAATCGACACTGCGGGCGACCTGGCCGCGCCAATCTTCGAGCTGCCCCGGGCGGTCGCCGGCCTGCGTCGCATCGACCCCGAGGCGCGGCGCAAGCTGATCAACTTCCTGGTCGATCACCGCGAAGTGATGAGCTACACCCCCTGACCGAAGCGATGGGGGCTAGGGGTCAGGCCGGCTCGCGCGTCGCCCGAATGATGGCGATCGCATTCTCCAGCTTGAGCTTGGTGACGGTGAGGTTGCGCGCCAGGTTGTCGCGATTCGTGTCCGGAATCTGCTCGATCACGTCCGGTCGCCGAAGCAGGTCAACGAGCTCGTCGATGGCATCGGCCAGCTTGCCCCGGTTGTGCATCAGCGCGTCGTCCGCCGCCCGCGCCGCCTTGGCCACCGCCACCTCCCCAGCCACAGTCCGCCCGCGCCGCTTCGGTCGCCCACCATTTGCATCATTATCCGTGGCGCTGCCGTTCAGGACGCGAAGCCGGGCAAGGGTCAGTTCACCGGCAGCCACCTTCTTCGCCAACCGGCGCCTGGTGCGCTCGTCGCCGATCTTCATCAGCTCGTAGGCGTGGCTGATCGTGTCTTTGCGCACGGACACCAGCTCTCGGATCTCGGGCGGCGCATTGGCCAGTCGCATTCGGTTTTCGATATAGCCCTTGTCCTTACCGATCTTCTGGGCCAGTTGGCGGACCGAATACCCCAGATCGGTCATCTTGCGGAACATGGCGGCCTCTTCCAGCGGCGAGACATCCTCGCGCTGCAGGTTCTCGATGATCGAGACCTCCAGGGCAGTCTCCTCGTCGAACTCGGCAACGATAGCCGGGATGCTTTCGCGTTGCGCCAGGCGCGACGCCCGCCAGCGTCGCTCGCCAGCGATCAGCTCGTACTGGGATCCCGCGGGACGGACCAGAATTGGCTGCAGGACTCCGTGTTCGCGAATTGAGTCGGCCAGCTCCGTGAGGGAATCCTCCTCGTAGGAGAGGCGCGGCTGCGCCGGGTTCGGCAGGATCTTGCCGATCGGGATCTCGCGGATCTGGGCGTGCGTAGCGCGCGACTCGATCAACGATACGATGCCGGGACCCAGGTCGGCCTCCTGCGCCTCATCGAACAGGCGGTGGATGTTCTCGCGGAATGCAGGGCCCTTGCTAGCCAAGTTCGATCACCTCACGGGCCAGCTCGCGAAACGCACGCGCTGCAGCGGAGTTGGTGGCGTATTCGGTCACCGGCTTGCCGGTGAGCGGCGCTTCACCGAGCTTCACGGTGTTCTTGATCATCGTATTGAAGACCCGATGGTCACCGATCTCGCGCAGGTTGGCGAGCATCTCGCGCGCCAGCACCGTGCGCCCGTCGAAGAACGTCGCCAGCAGGCCCAGGATCTCCAGGTCGTGGTTCAGCTTGAGCTTGATGGTGTTGATGACCTTGATCAGCGCCGTCAGGCCCTTGATGGCGTAGTACTGCGTCTGGACCGGGATGATCACGCGACTGCTGGCGACCAGCGCGTTGATGGTCAGCAGGCCAAGGGTCGGCGGGCTGTCGATGATGATCACGTCGAACTGCCGCTCGGCCCAGCCGGCGAGCGCATCGCGCAGGACCATCTCGCGCCCGATGACGGTGAACAGCTCTACCTCGGTCGAGGCCAGCTCCAGCGTGGCCGGAGCCACCGACAGGCCGGGCATCTCGACGCTGCGCACGATCTCGTCGAATGCCACGCGATCCTCGGAGAGGACGTCGGACATCGAGACTCGTACATCGGACAGCGAGATGCCGAGACCCACGGTCAGGTTCGCCTGCGGGTCCATGTCAACGCACAGCACTCGGTATCCGAGCTCTGCCAGCGCGCCACCCAGGTTGATCGAGCACGTCGTCTTGCCAACGCCGCCCTTCTGGTTCGCAATCGAGATTACCTTGGTCAACTTGCAGACACCCTTCGTGCATCGAAGTGGAGGCGGATGTCGCGGACGCGACCCGCCTCGATGATAGTCGCGCACTCAGGGATAGGTCACCGGAGTTATCCACAAAGGCGCGCAGTGTCGATGTCTTTGTGCAAAGACGACTCTCTATACTCGAAGTTGTCCACCATCCATCGGGCCCATAGCTCAGTGGTTAGAGCATCCGGCTCATAACCGGCGGGTCGCAGGTTCGATCCCTGCTGGGCCCACCACACGCGGAGGACGTCCCCTTGGCGACGGCCGACAAGCTGGCTCGCTTGCAGGAGCTGCGCGGCGAGGCGTTGCTCGGCGGCGGCGAAGGCCGCATCGAGCAACAGCACCAACGCGGCAAGCTGACCGCGCGCGAGCGACTCGAGATATTGCTCGACGAGAATAGCTTTCAGGAGCTCGACGCCTTCGTCACCCATCGGGCCTCCGACTTCGGCATCGACCAGGAGCAGTACCTGGGCGACGGCGTGGTGACAGGCCACGGACAGGTTGGCGGACGCACCGTCTTCGTCTATGCGCAGGACTTCACCGTCTTCGGCGGATCGCTGTCAGAGGCCCACGCCGAGAAGATCGTGAAGGTCATGGACCTGGCACTGGAGAACGGCGCACCGATCATCGGTCTGTCGGACTCCGGCGGCGCGCGGATCCAGGAGGGCGTCGTCTCGCTGGGAGGCTACGCCGACATCTTCTTGCGCAACACGCTGGTCTCGGGCGTCATCCCGCAGCTGTCGCTGGTCCTCGGCCCATGTGCCGGCGGCGCCGTGTACTCGCCGGCCATCACCGATTTCACCATCATGGTCGACGGCCTCAGCTATATGTTCGTCACCGGGCCGAACGTGGTGAAGACCGTCACGCACGAAGAGATCGACTTCGAGGGGCTTGGCGGCGCCCGGGTACACAACGAGGTGAGCGGAGTGGCCCAGTTCCTGGCAGTGGGGGAGCCGCAGGCGCTGGAGCTGGCGCGCACGCTGATCGGCTATTGGCCGTCGAACAACGTGGATGCCGCGCCCGTCGTGGAGGACTGGGCGGAGCCGCAGGTCAGCGGTGAGGAGCTGAATGCCCTGGTGCCGGACTCGCCGCAGCAGGCCTATGACATGCATAGCGTCATCGGCGGGATCGTGGATGCAGGCTCGTTCACCGAGGTGCACGCGCTGTTCGCGCGCAACATCATCTGCGGTTTTGCGCGCGTCGAGGGCCGCAGCGTCGGTGTTGTGGCGCAGCAGCCGGAGGTTCTGGCCGGCGTTCTCGATATCGACTCCAGCGACAAGGCAGCTCGCTTCGTGCGGTTCTGCGACTGCTTCAACATCCCCTTGGTGACGCTGGTCGATGTGCCCGGCTTCCTGCCAGGCGTAGAACAGGAGCACCGCGGCATCATCCGCCATGGAGCGAAGCTGCTCTACGCGTACTGCGAGGCGACAGTGCCCAAGGTGACGATCATCACGCGCAAGGCATACGGCGGTGCATACGACGTGATGAGCAGCAAGCATGTGCGCGGCGACCTGAACTTCGCCTGGCCGACTGCCGAGATCGCGGTCATGGGCGTGGAGGGCGCCGTCAACATCATCTTTCGCGATCGCCTCGTCGATGCCAGCGACCCGGATGCCGAACGTGCGCAGTTGGTCGCCGAGTACCAGGAGCGGCTGGCGAATCCATACGTCGCCGCGGCGCGCGGCTACGTCGACGAGGTGATCCTGCCGTCGGAGACCCGTGTCCGGGTGGCCGGGGCGCTGGCACTGCTGCGCGGCAAGCGCCAATCGGTGCCGGCAAAGAAGCACGGCAACATTCCGCTCTGAACCAACTGTCCGTGCGCAAAGACAGCGGGCAGCCGGCGGCGCCCATCCGGCGGGTCCTGGTCGCCAACCGCGGCGAGATCGCGGTGCGCATCATCCGGGCCTGCCACGAGATGGGGCTCCAGAGCGTGGCCATCTACTCGGACAGCGATGTGTCGGCGCCGCATGTCGCCGCCGCCGACGATGCGGTCCGGATCGGGCCCGCCGCCGCCAGCGATTCGTACCTCAACATGAAGGCGATCCTGCAGGCCGCCCATGACGCCGGGGCCGATGCCATCCATCCCGGGTACGGATTCCTGTCGGAGAACGCAGGGTTCACGCGGGCCGTTGGGGATGCCGGCCTGACCTGGATTGGTCCGCCCGCAGCCACCCAGGAGGCGCTCGGCAACAAGCTCGCGGCGAGGCAGGCGGCCAGCAGTGCGGGTGTGCCGGTGGTGCCAGGCCTGCTCGTGGCGCTGGCGGAGGACCAGGTGCCCGACATGACCGACATTGGCTACCCGGCCATGCTGAAGGCGGCTGCCGGGGGCGGAGGACGCGGCATGCGGCTGGTCAACGGTCCGGCTGATCTACAGGCAGCAACCACGGCGGCCCGCCGCGAGGCGATCTCAGCCTTCGGTGACGGGACGCTGTACCTGGAGCGGCTGGTGGCCCCCGCGCGGCACGTGGAGGTCCAGTTGCTGGGGGACCGCCATGGCGAGCTGGCGTGCCTGGGCGAGCGTGACTGCAGCGTCCAGCGGCGGCACCAGAAGCTGGTCGAGGAGACGCCCTCGCCAGCCGTCAGCCCTTCGATCCGGCAGGCTCTGTTCGACAGCGCGCGCCGCGTGGCGGGGACCGTCGACTTCTACAGCGCGGCGACGGTGGAGTTCCTGCTCGATCCTGACGGCAACCACTATTTCCTGGAAATGAACACCCGGCTGCAGGTTGAGCACGGCGTGACCGAGCTGGTGACCGGCATCGACATCGTCGCCTGGCAGATCCGCATTGCGGCCGGCGAGTCCCTCGAACGGGCCGTCCTGGAGCCGGAGCCGAGCGGGCACGCCATCGACGTCCGGGTGTACGCCGAGGACCCGTATGAAGGGTTCCGGCCGGTGCCAGGTGCGGTTACGACCTGGCGCGCGCCCGACGGGCCGGGGGTGCGGGTCGACCATGCCCTGGTGGAGGGCATGCCACTGTCCGCGGACTATGACCCGCTGCTGGCCAAGCTGATGGTGCATGCCGCCAACCGCCCGGCTGCCATCGGGCGCCTGCGGCGAGCATTGGACGAGACGCTGATCGGCGGCGTCCAGACCGACCTGGGCTTCCATCGCTGGCTGGTGGAGCAGCCTGATTTCGCTTCCGGCAACTATCACACCGGCCTCGTCGCGGAGGCATGGGCCGATGGGCCCGCGCTCGGGCCGGAGGCGGCGTCGCTGGCCGCGTTCGCGGCGGCCGAGGGTCGCCGTGCGTCGGTCGAGCAGCGCACCCCGGCATCGGGCCTTCCGGCCGGCGGCGATTCGGAGTGGAGCCGCACGGCGCGTCGCGAGGCGCTGCGCCAGTGAAAGACCTGAGCATCGTGGTCGAGGGCCAGCCGACCTCCGAGGCCGCCGGCTGGCAGCTGACCTGGGTCGAGCGACGGCGAGGCATTGTCCGGCTGACCGAGGGAAGCCGCAGTCAGCTGGCCCTTGTCGAGGGCTCGGGCAGCGACTGGTTCGTCACCCTGCGGGGACGCCGCATCCCGGTCACGGTGCAGTCCTGGCGCGAGCGGGTGCTGGCCGAGGCCCGCCTGGCGGCGGCAGAACGGGGCGGCCCGGTCGAGGTCCGGTCGACCCTGCCCGGTCTGGTCGTGGCCGTCAACGTGGCCGAGGGAGCGGAGGTGGGAGAGGGGGAACCCCTCCTCACCATCGAGGCGATGAAGATGCAGAACGAGGTCCGGGCCCCACGGGCCGGGCGGGTCGCGCAGGTGGCCGTGAGCCCCGGTCAGACGGTGGCCACCGGCGTGCTGCTTGTCCGGCTCGACTGACGAAGGACGCTGGGCCTCGGAGCGGGCGCCGGTACAATCCGGCGTGTGAGCCAGGCCGAGGAGAGCCCGCAGCCAGCGTATCGGTCCACGTCGGGCGTCGAGATCAAGGCTGTCTATCGGCCGGACGACCTGGCGGGCTTCGACCCGGCCGCACAGCTTGGCGAGCCGGGGGCGTACCCCTTCACCCGCGGGGTGCATGCCACCGGCTACCGGGAACGGCTGTGGACGATGCGACAGTACGCCGGCTTTGGCTCGGCCGAGGAGACGAACCGGCGCTTCCGCTACCTGCTCGAACGCGGGCAGACCGGCCTGAGCGTGGCCTTCGACCTTCCGACCCAGATGGGCTACGACAGCGACGCTGTCATGTCTGCCGGCGAGGTAGGGCGCGTCGGCGTACCGATCGACACGCTGGAGGACATGGAGCTGCTGCTCGATGGCATCGACCTCGATGCGGTCAGCGCCAGCATGACGATCAATGCCACCGCCGCCATCCTGCTGACGATGTACCAGGCGGTCGCCAGACGGCACGGGACCGATGCGGGTCGCCTGCGCGGCACGATCCAGAACGACATCCTCAAGGAGTACATCGCGCGCGGGACGTACATCTTCCCGCCCGAGCCGTCGATGCGGCTCATCACCGACACCTTCGCCTACTGCCGCACCGAGCTGCCGTCCTGGAACACGATCAGCATCAGCGGCTACCACATGCGCGAGGCCGGTTCGACGGCGGCGCAGGAGGTGGCGTTCACCGTCGCCAATGCGATCGCCTACGCCGAGGCCGCGCTGGCGGCCGGCCTGGAGTTCGAAGCCTTCGCGCCCCGGCTCTCCTTCTTCTTTGCCGCGCACAATGACCTGTTCGAGGAGGTGGCCAAGTTCCGGGTGGCCCGTCGCGTATGGGCCCGGGTGGCCCGTGACCGATTCGGCGCGACCACCCGCCAGAGCCAGGCGATGCGCTTCCACGTCCAGACCGGTGGCTCGACGCTGACCGCCCAGCAGCCGGACACGAACGTGGTGCGCACGACCGTCCAGGCGCTGGCCGCGGTGCTGGGTGGGGCGCAGAGCCTGCACACCAACGCCCTGGACGAGGCGCTCGGCCTGCCGACGCCTGACACCGCTCGCCTGGCGCTGCGAACACAACAAGTGTTGGCTCACGAGTCCGGCGTGGCCGCGCCGGTTGACCCGCTGGGCGGCTCGTATTACATCGAATCGCTGACGGACGCGCTGGAGGAGCGGGTGACCGCGGAGCTGGCCGAGATTGATGCTCGCGGCGGCACCCTCGCTGCCCTGGCCGAGGGCTATCAGCAGGGGGAGATCGCACAGGCGGCGTACGCGTTTCAGCGCGCGGTCGAGGCGGGCGACACCCTGATCGTGGGGGTGAACGCCTTCGCCGACGGTGGAGACGCCCAGCGCCCGGCGGCCCAGACCATCGACCCCGATGCGGAGCAGCGCCAGGTCGAGCGCACCCGTGCCGTGCGTGCGGCACGCGACCAGTCGGCGGCCGATGCCGCCCTGGCCCGACTGTCCGAAGCAGCGCGAGGGACGGAGAACGTGCTGCCCCGCATCCTGGCCTGCGTCGAGGCGAGGGTCACGCTGGGCGAGATCAGCGACGGCCTGCGAGCTACCTGGGGCGAGTACCGACCGTGACGATCGGCTCCATCCACCACGTGGCGGTCGTGGTTCGCTCCATCGAGGCTTCAGTGCCTCGCTATGAGCGCCTCTTCGGCTGGAGGCCGGAGCGCGACCCGTTCCTGTTTGCGTCGCAGGGCGTGCGGCTCTGCTTCCTGCCCACCGGCCCGGGCAACGAGGCGCGCATCGAGCTCGTGGAGCCGATTGACGAGACCAGCGGCGTGGCACGCTTCCTGGCAGCCCGCGGCGAGGGCGTGCACCATGTCTGCCTGCTGAGCAGCGATCTTCCCGCAGACCTGGAGGCGCTGGCCGCGGCGGAGGCTGAGCTCATAGACCGGGAGCCACGCCCCGGCGCGCACGGCCGCGTTGGCTTCATTCATCCCCGCACCCTGAACGGGGTGCTGTGGGAGCTGGTTGAGCAATTGGAGGAGACCCCAGACGGATGACGATGTCCAGCCAGGATCCAGATCGATCGCCGATTCCGGATCGACCGATGCTGCGCGGCGAGCGCGTATGGCTCAGGCCCCTGGAGGAGCGCGACATGGCCGCCTATGCGGCGGGCGTCAACGACACGGACGTGGGCCTTCGGGCCGGCTACCGCTGGCCGTTCAGCGTCGCCCAGACTCGGGCGTGGCTCGAACATCTGCAGGAATCGGTCAGGAAGGCGGACGGCTTCTTCTTCGCGGTCTGCGAGCTCGGTGACGACCGCTTCGTGGGTACCACGTGGCTCAAGGACGTGAACTGGCTCGACAGCAATGCCGAGTTGGCCATCTTCATGGACCGCGACCATATCGGTTCAGGCTGGGGAACGGATGCGCAGCGCACCTTGCTGAAATTCGGCTTCGGCACGCTGGGTCTGGAGCGCATCTGGCTGACGGTTGATGCCGACAACGCGCGAGCCATCCGCTCCTACGAAAAGGTTGGCTTCCAGCGTGAGGGGATCATGCGTCGTGCCCGGCGCGAGCAAGGGGGCTTGATGGATGCGGTGCTGATGGCGATCCTGCGCGAAGAATGGGAGGCGACAGGGGCCTGACCGGGCCTGGTCAGTCGACCCCCGCATCACGCAACAGGGCCGGGATCAGCGACGGGGAGTCGGCAACCCGGATGTCGGCCGCCTCGAGCGCCTGGCGCTTCGACTCGGCGGTCCCTGCCCCGCCGGAGATGATCGCGCCGGCGTGGCCCATCCGCCGTCCCGGCGGAGCGGTGCGACCCGCGATGAATGCAGCCATCGGCTTGCGAACCTGCTCCTTGACGAACGCTGCCGCACCTTCCTCGTCCTCCCCGCCGATCTCGCCGATCATCACGATCGCCTCGGTCTCCGGGTCCCCGTTGAACAGGTCGAGCACCTCGATGAAGCTGGTCCCCACGATCGGGTCACCCCCGATGCCGACGCAGGTCGACTGTCCGATGCCGGCATCGGTCATGGCCTGCACCACCTCGTAGGTCAGCGTTCCCGAGCGGCTCACCAGGCCAACCGTCCCGGGTCGGTGGATGGATCCGGGGATGATGCCGACCTTTGCCTGACCCGGTGTCGTGGCGCCGGGGCAGTTTGGCCCGATCAGCCGAACGCCCCTGCCCTTCAGCGCGTGATACACGCGCAGCATGTCCAGGGCTGGGATCCCCTCGGTGATGCAGATGACCAGCGACACGCCCGCATCGGCCGCCTCCAGGATGGCGTCCGGCGCGAACGGAGCCGGCACGAAGATGCACGAGGCATTGGCGCCGGCCTGACGCACCGCATCGGCCATGGTGTCGAAGACCGGCACGCTGCCGTCCAGGGCTGATTGCCCGCCCTTGCCGGGTGTCACACCGGCAACGATGCGGGTGCCGTACTCCTGCATTGCCCGGGAATGGAACTCGCCCTCGCGCCCGGTGATGCCCTGCACAACCAGGCGCGTGTCGCGGCCGACCAGGATGCTCATCCGCCGGCCCGGGCGGCTGCCACCGCCTTGGCGGCCGCCTCGTCCAGGCTGGCGGCGGTGATCAGGTTTGCCTGGCGCAGGATGTCCGCTGCCTCCTCTGCGTTGGTGCCAACGATGCGCACCACCATCGGCACCTCGCGCTCGAGCATGCCGCGCGCCTCGACAATGCCCCGCGCCACCTCGTCGCCGCGGGTGATGCCGCCGAAGATATTGACCAGGATGGCCTGCACGTTGGGGTCATCCAGGATGATGCGGAACGCGGCCGCCACGCGCTCCGCCTTCGCGCCGCCGCCGATGTCCAGGAAGTTGGCCGGCTCGCCGCCCGCCAGCTTGACGAGGTCCATGGTGGTCATCGCCAGTCCCGCGCCATTGACCATGCAGCCAATGGTGCCTTCCAGCTTGATGAAGTTGATGCCGGCCGCGCGTGCCGCAATCTCCGAAGGCTCTTCCTCGTTGAGGTCGCGCATCGCCTCCAGGTCTGGGTGGCGGAACAGGGCCGAGTCGTCCAGCACGATTTTGGCATCCAGCGCCAGCAGCTCGCCGGCCCTGGTGATGACCAGCGGGTTGATCTCGGCCAGGTCGGCATCGGCGCCCATGAAGGCGTCGTGCAGGCCCGTCAGGGTCACGGCGAAGGCCGATCGCAGCGGCTCGGGGATCGCCAGGAAGAAGCTCACACGGCGAACGTTGAAGGGCTGCAGCCCGAGCAGGGGATCGAGCGGCAGGCGCAGGATGGCGTCCGGGTTGGTGCGCGCCGTATCCTCGATCTCTACTCCACCTTCGGCGCTGGCGATGACGGTCACCGCCTTGGCGCTGCGGTCCAGGATCAGGCCCAGGTAGAACTCGCTGGCGATGTCGGCGGCCGGTGCGACCAGGACGGTCTGCACCCTGACGCCCTTGATGTCCAGGCCGATGATCTCGTTGGCCCGCTGCGCCGCCTCATCCGGGGTGGCCGCCAGCTTGACGCCGCCGGCCTTGCCGCGTCCCCCGACGAGCACCTGCGCCTTGAGCACCACCGGCGCGCCGATTCGCTCCGCTGCAGCGCGCGCCTCTTCCGGCGTCGTCGCGATCTCGCCCACCCGGCCCAGGGGCACACCGTGGCGGGCGAGGATCTCCTTGGACCGGTATTCCTGAAGCTTCAATCGACCCCTCTCAGCACGATCCCGACGCGGGCAAGCCTTGGCCGGGGCGTCGGGGATGGGGCGATTGTACCGGTCCGTCACGGGTGGTCGGCGCCGCCGCGTCCGGAGGCCCGCCCGGCGGCACGTGGCTGCCTACACTTGCCTGGCACGGCCGGCGCTTTGACCGGCGCGCCACGGAGCGACGCAACGCAGGTGAGCTATCAAGTCACCCTGATCCCCGGCGACGGCATCGGCCCGGAGCTGGCGGAGGTCGCCGTTCGCATCCTGGAAGCGACCGGGATCGGCTTCGATTGGGACGTGCAGATCGCCGGCGAGGCAACCATCGCCAGCGAGGGGACGCCGTTGCCGGACCGCGTGATCGACAGCATCCGGCGTACCGGGGTGGCCATCAAGGGACCGATCACCACGCCCGTTGGATCCGGCTTTCGCTCGGTCAACGTCGGCCTTCGCCTCGCATTGGAGCTGTACGCCAATGTGCGGCCTGCGCGGACCATGAAGGGCGTCACGACGCGCTACGAGGACGTTGACCTGATCATCGTGCGGGAGAACACGGAGGACCTGTATGCGGGCATCGAGCACCGGGTAGGTCCTGACGCCGCCGAGTCGATCAAGATCATCACCCGCGCCGCCAGCCAGCGAATCGCCCGCTACGCGTTCGAGTACGCGGTCCGCAATGGCCGCCGCAAGGTCACCGCCGTCCATAAAGCGAACATCATGAAGCTCTCCGACGGTCTCTTCCTGGAGAGCTGTCAGCAGATCGCTGCCGAGTACGACGGGCGAGTCGCATTCGAGGATCGGATCGTCGACAACATGTGCATGCAGCTGGTCCAGAAGCCGGAGCTGTACGACGTGCTGGTGCTGCCGAACCTGTATGGCGACATTGTCAGTGACCTGGCCGCCGGACTGGTCGGGGGCCTGGGCGTGGCACCCGGCGCCAATATCGGCGATCGGGCCGCCGTCTTCGAGCCGGTGCACGGATCGGCTCCCAAGTATGCCGGCCTGAACAGGGCAAACCCGACCGCCCTCATCCTGTCTGCCGCCCTCATGCTTCGCCATCTGGGTGAGACCGATGCCGCCGACCGGGTTGAATCGGCGGTTCGCAGCGTGATCGGCGAGGGGCGCACCGTCACCTTCGACCTGGGAGGCATCGCCGGCACGCGCGAGTTCGGCGAGGCAGTGGCCTCACGAGTCAAAGGCGGGTGATCGGGCCGGCCACGAGCGCGCGGGGCTGTGGCTAGAATTCTGGGCAGGCCGAGCTGCCTGCCGGCGGCAGCCGAGATCGGCCGCCCACGAGCTTGACACCGACTGAAGGAGGCGTCGACGCCAGCATGACCGCGACCCGCCTGACGAATCCTCAGGGCACGGCTCGGCAGGGTCTGGCGGCTACCAGCCGGCGTGACGCGTGGTGGCTGGTACCGGGCGTGATCGCTGCCGGCATCGGCATGTTCATCGCCTACTCGCTCTTCTCCGCCCTGCTGTGGGAGCCGATCTTCGGTGTCCCGTACGAGGTCGACGGCTACCTCTCGCCTTTCTTCTCGCCTCTCATCTTCAAGGAGTCCCTGCCGGCCTGGTTCTCGCCTGCAATCCTGATCCTGTGGATCCCGCTCGGGTTCCGAACGACCTGCTACTACTACCGCAAGGCGTACTACCGCTCCTATTTCGCCGATCCGCCCGCCTGCGGCGTCGGTGAGCCGACCATTCACCGGCGCTATGCCATGGAGCGTGCCTTCCCGTTCATCCTGCAGAACATCCATCGCTACTTCCTGTACCTGGCCTTCGTCCCGCTCTTCTTCCTGTGGGTCGACGCGGCGCTCACCGTGGTCAACACCGGGCAGCTGCGGATTGGACTGGGGACGGTGATCCTGCTCGTCAACGCCGCGCTGCTGAGCGGGTACTCGCTGTCGTGCCACTCCCTGCGGCACCTGGCCGGCGGCCGGCTCGACTGCTTCTCCTGCGGGGTCGCTGCCCGGATCCGGTACCGCTCGTGGCAGCGGCTGACCGGCCTCAACGAGCGGCACATGCTGTGGGCCTGGGTCAGCCTCGTCTCGGTGGCATTCGCCGACTTCTACGTACGGCTGCTGGCGGCCGGCGTCATCGTGGACCCGGCGTTCCGTCTGTGAGCGTGGGGCCCCGCAGCGACGAAACGTATGCCCACGACGTCCTGGTCATCGGCGCCGGCGGGGCGGGTCTGCGCGCGGCGATCGAGGCCGCCGAAGCCGGAGCGTCGGTGGGACTGGTCTGCAAGTCGCTGCTCGGCAAGGCGCACACCGTGATGGCGGAGGGGGGAGTTGCCGCCGCGCTGGGGAATGTTGCCGAGCAGGATTCCTGGCAGACGCACTTTCGCGACACGATGCGCGGCGGCAAGATGCTCAACAACTGGCGCATGGCTCAGCTGCACGCCCAGGAGGCGCCGGAGCGCGTCCGCGAGCTGGAGCGATGGGGCGCCGTCTTCGATCGGACGCGCGACGGCCGGATCCTGCAGCGGCCGTTCGGCGGGCACACCCACCCTCGCCTCGCCCATGTCGGGGACCGGACCGGCCTGGAGATGATCCGCACCCTGCAGGACCGCACCGTGCAGTCGGGCGTCACCGTCTACATGGAGTGCATCACCACCCAGCTGTTCGTGGATGAGGATCGGGTGGTCGGCGCATTCGGCTTCTGGCGGCAGACCGGCGACCCGATCATCTTCTCGGCGAAGGCGGTGATCCTGGCCACCGGCGGCATCGGCCGCGCCTGGCAGATCACCTCGAACTCCTGGGAATACTCCGGGGACGGGCACGCCCTGGCCTACCGTGCCGGCGCTGAGCTGATCGACATGGAGTTCGTCCAGTTCCACCCCACCGGCATGGTCTGGCCGCCGGGCGTGCGCGGCCTGCTGGTGACCGAGGCGGTTCGCGGCGAGGGAGGCATCCTCCGCAACCGGGACGATGAGCGCTTCATGTGGAAATACCTGCCCGATGATCGGCGGCACGAGTACGCCGAGACCGATGAGGAGGCCAGCCGGTGGGTCGAGGCGCTCAGCGAGGGTCGCCAGACCGACGCGCGACGGCCGCCGGAACTCTCCACCAGGGATAACGTGGCGCGCGCCATCTACACCGAGGTGCGCGAAGGGCGTGGATCCGAGCACGGCGGGGTGTACCTCGACATCAGCTACCTGCCCGCGGAGCTGGTGCGGCGCAAACTGCCGTCCATGCACGAGCAGTTCAAGGAGCTGGCCGACGTGGACATCACCGCCGGACCGATGGAGGTCGGTCCGACCTGCCATTACGCCATGGGCGGCGTACGAGTCGAAGCCGACACGGCGGCCACCACCCGCCGCGGCCTGTTCGCGGCCGGCGAGGTGGCGGGCGGCATGCACGGTGCCAACCGCCTGGGCGGGAACTCGTTGTCCGACCTGCTGGTCTTCGGGCGCCGCGCCGGCGCGGGGGCAGCTGCCTTTGCTGCCGAAGCGCCAGCGGTTCGGACGCCCGATCGCAAGGTCGTGCGCCGAGCCCGCGCCGAGCTGTCGGCTCCTTTCGATCGGTCCGCTGGTGAAGACCCGTACCGGCTCCACGCGGAGTTGCAGGAAATGATGCAGTCGCTGGTCGGCATCTTTCGCGTCGGCTCGGACCTGGAGACGGCGCTGGAGCGCATCGCCGAGCTGCAGGGGCGCTGGAAGAAGGTCCGGGTGGTCGGCTCGCCTGCCTACAACCCCGGCTGGAACCTGTACCTCGAGCTGCAGAGCATGCTCACCGTCTCGGAGGCGGTCGCACGGAGTGCCCTGCAGCGCACCGAGAGCCGCGGGGCGCACGCCCGGGTCGACCACCCGGAGCTCGACACCCTGTGGGGCGACCGCAACAGCACGGTGGTGCTTGAGGGCGATCGCATGAAGGTCAGCGCCGAACCCCTGCCACCGCTGCCAGATGATCTGCGCCAGCTGATCACGAGCTGAGGGAGCCGCCGCATGCCGTTCGCCCGCACCATCGCCTTCCGCCACTTCGATGTGTTCCGGGGTGGCCCTGACGACGAGGGCGCCTACGTCCAGTACTCGGTGCCGGTCGAGGAAGGGATGGTGGTCCTGGATGCGCTGCACTGGATCCAGGCCAACGCCGCGCCGGATCTGGCCGTGCGCTGGAACTGCAAGGCGGCCAAATGCGGATCCTGCAGCGCCGAGGTCAATGGCCGACCGTCGCTCACCTGCAAGACACGGATCAGCGACCTGCCCTCCGACGCGCCCATCCGGTTGGAGCCGATGCGGGCATTCCCACTCATCAAGGACCTGGTGACGGACGTCTCCTGGAACTACGAGGTGAACAGCCAGATCGTGCCGTTCAGCCCACCGCCCGACGCTCCGGAGGAGGCGTGGCGCTGGCAGCAGCAGGACATCGAGCGGGTCCAGGAGTTCCGCAAGTGCATCGAGTGCTTCCTGTGCCAGGAC
>JBDUEE010000022.1:0-2119 GCA_040002615.1 Chloroflexota bacterium
CTGGACGACAGCCTGCTCACGGTGCGCACCGCCGACTTCGGCGCCTTCAGCCGCTCCGTCGCCGGCGTCGCGCGGCGCGCCGGCATCCGCCTGCATGAGCTGCTGCCAACCGACGAATCGCTTGAGTCGGTATTCAGCTACCTGGTCCGCCGATGAGCCACGAGACATGAACTCGGTGATCGCCGGCATCACCCTGCGGCAGCTGCTGAGCCGCCGGCGCACCGTCCTGCTGCTGCTGCTGGGCGTGCTGATGGTGCTGGTGGGCCTGGCCCTGCGTATCGGCGTCGATCCGGTCGAGCGGCCACGCGTCGCATCAATCCTGCTGGAGACCTTTGGCATCGCGACCCTGATGCCGCTGGTCGCCCTCCTTTTCGGCACGGCCACCATCGGTGCCGAACTGGAGGAGGGGACGGCCATCTACCTGCTGGCCAAGCCGATCCCGCGCTGGGTCATCCTGATTACCAAGCTGGTCCTGGCATCTGCCTGCTCCATCCTGCTCACCTGCGTGCCGATCCTGCTGTCCGGGCTTGTTGCGGGAGGAACCCAGAACGGCCTGGTGCTGGCCTTCGCGCTGGCGGCAGTGGTTGGATCGGTCATCTACTGCGCCATCTTTGTGGCGCTGAGCCTGATAACCGGCCGCGCCCTGGTGTTCGGTCTGGGCTACGTGCTCATCTGGGAGGGCGTGCTGGCCGGCCTGTTCGCCGGCACTCAGACCTTCAGCGTGCGCCAGCAGACGCTGGCCATCGCCGATGCCCTGACCGATGTGCCCTCGGCAATCTTCAGCGCGCCCCTGCCGCTCGGCACGGCGCTGGTGGTCGGCGGCCTGGTGCTGGTGCTGGCCACCGTGGTGGCCATCCGCCGGCTGGTGGGCATCGAGATCGCCGGCGAGTCCACCTGACAGGGTGCTGAGCCGATGAAGCCGTGGGCCCACCCGTTTGCCGGCCGAGTCGAAGAGCGCGTCATCGACAGCCAGGCGCTGACCGGCAACCCGCTGGGCGACCCGCACCAGCGGCCGCTGCTCGTCCAGCTGCCGCCCGCCTACGACGCTGAGCCGGAGCGGCGCTTTCCGACGATCTACGTCCTGCAGGGCCTTACCGCTCAGGTCGACATGTGGCGCAACCGACGCTCATTTCAGCCCAATCTCATGGAGGATCTTGACGCGCGGTTCGTCTCCGGCGAGTCGCCGCCGGCGATCGTGGCCTACGTCGATGCCTGGACCCGGCTGGGCGGCAGCCAGTTCCTGGATTCGCCGGCCACCGGGCGCTATGCCACCTACCTGTGCGACGAGATCGTGCCGTTCGTCGACGGTCTGTATCGGACCTTGCCAGGCGCCGAACATCGGGGGCTGGCCGGCCACTCGAGCGGCGGGTACGGGGCGATGGTCAACGCCATGCGGCGCCCGGACGTGTTCGGGGCCTTCGCCTCCCACGCCGGCGACGGCCTGTTCGAGCTCTGCTTCCTTCCCGCCTTCGGGCCGGCAGTCCGGACGCTGCGCGATCGGTACGACGGCAGCTTCGAGCGCTTCTGGAAGGACTTCGCAGCGCGCCCCGGGCAGTCGCGGCCCGGCGACGGCGAGCTGATCAACGTCTACGCCATGGCGGCCTGCTTCTCGGCCGATGCCGACGGCAGCGTGCGCCTGCCCTTCGAGATCGAAACCGGGCAGCTGCTGCCGGAGGTCTGGGACCGATGGGTGGCGCTTGACCCGGTGCGCATGGCCGCCAATTTCGCCGATGCGCTGCGCTCCATGCGCGGCATCTGGCTCGACGCTGGGCGGAATGACGAGTTCTACCTGGACCTGGCCACCATCGCCTTCCGACGGGAGCTGTCCGCGGCGAGCGTGCCCGACGAGCTGATTCATTTCGAGCTATTCGACGGCGGCCATGGCAATGCCGGCTGGCGGTATCCGCTGGCCATCGCCTGGCTGGCCGGACGCCTCGCCTGAGGCTGCCCGGGAGGAATGCGCCTAGGCGGCGGCGATCACAGCGTCGGGACGGCCCAGCAGGAATCCCTGGCCCAGCGTGACGCCCAGGCGCATGAGCGCGCGGCGCTCCTGCTCCGTCTCGATCCCCTCGGCGATCAGCTCGCAGCCGGACGCTGCGGCGAAGTGGACCATGCCCGC
>JBDUEE010000023.1:0-20362 GCA_040002615.1 Chloroflexota bacterium
GGGCCACCACCTGGGCCACCGTCGACTGCTTCTGGCCGATGGCGACGTAGATGCAGATCAGGTCCTGGCCCTTCTGGTTGATGATCGTGTCGACCGCGATCGCGGTCTTGCCGGTCTGCCGATCGCCGATGATCAACTCACGCTGACCTCGACCGATGGGAATCATGGCGTCGATCGCCTTGATCCCCGTCTGCACCGGCGTATCGACCGGCTTGCGCACGATCACGCCCGGGGCAATGCGTTCGACCGGCCGGGTCTTGGTGGCCTTGATCGGTCCCTTGCCGTCAATCGGCTCACCAAGCGGGTTGACCACGCGGCCGATGAGGGCGTCGCCCACCGGGACCTCGACCACGCGCCCGGTGGTCTTGACCTGGTCGCCTTCCTTGAGCTCCGTGTAATCGCCCAGGATCAGGGCGCCGACCGTTTCCTCCTCCAGGTTGAAGGCCATGCCCATGACCCCACCCGGAAACTCGAGCAGCTCGGACGCCAGCGCCCCGGAGAGGCCATAGATCTGGGCAATTCCGTCGCCCACCTCCACGATGGTGCCCACACCCGCGACCTCGGCGCCCTCGTCGAAGCCCTTGATCTCTGTCCTGATGATCGACGTGATCTCGTCGGATCGAATCGCCATGTGTTCCTCTCTCAGACCGTGGTCAGGCGGGCGCGCAGCCGCTCCAGGCGGTTGCGCACGCTTGCGTCATAGAGCCTGTCGCCGATGCGCACGGCGATTCCGCCGATGAGCGACTCGTCGACCACCTCGTTCATTTCCACTTGCTTGCCGGTGAGCTGGGCCAGCCGCTCGGAGACTGCCGCGCGCTGCTCCGGCTCGAGGGCCAAGGCGGTGCGCACCTCGGCCAGCACGATGCCCCGCTCGCGACGGAGAAGCTCCCCGAAGTAGCCGATCATGCGCCCGATGGCGCGCGGACGGCCGCGCCGGACCATGAGCAGCACAAGGCTCAGCGCCTCCGGGCCCACGCTGTCACCCGCCACGCTGCGCAGCAGCCGCTCCTTGGCGGCAAATGGCACCACCGGGTGCTCGATCATGCGCCGCAGCTCCGCGTGAGTCAGCAGGTCCGCGACAGCCGCCAGGTCACGCTCCCATGGGTCGAGCGTGCCGTCGGCGCGCCCGATCTGGAACGCTGCCTCGGCGTAGCGCCGGGCCGCAGTCTCGCGTCGTGCCATCTAGTTGCTGCTGCCCGTGCGACCAGTGGAGGGGTTCACCTCGGCCAGGAACTCCTCGACCAGGCGACGCTGGGTCTTGCTGTCCATCTCGGAACGGACAAGCTTGCCGGCGGCCTCCAACGCAAGGTCGGCAACCGTGCCGCGCAGCTCGGCCATCGCGCGATCCTTCTCGGCGTTGATCTCCTCGGTCGCTCGAGCGGTGACCTGCTCGGCCTGAGCCTTCGCCTCAGCCAGGATCTCGGCACGAGAGTCGTCGCCGATCTTGGTGGCGCGCGCGATCATCGCCTGCGCCTCCTTGCGCGCCTCGTCCAGCGCCGCCTCGCGCTCGGCACGAGCCAGCTCGCGGTCGCGAGCGGCCGCCTCAGCGTCCTCCAGTCCCTTGCTGATCTTGGCCCCACGCTCATCGAGCAGCGTCAGGACCCGCTTGAAGAGGAATCGGTTCAGCAGATACAGGAGCAGCAGGAAGTTGATGACCTGGAACAGGAGCTTCGGGACGTCGACCCCGAAGGCATCGAAGAATGCCACGTACGGCTTCCTAGCCCGCGAAGATGAGGATCAGCGAGACGACCAGGCAGTAGATGCCGATGGCCTCGGTGAGCGCCAGGCCCAGGATGTAGGGCACGAAGATCGCGCCTGCCGCCTCAGGGTTGCGGCCGAGCGCCTCCATGGCCTTGCTGAAGCCGATGCCGAGGCCGATGCCGGGGCCAATGGCCCCGATCATTGCCAGGCCGGCTGCGAGATTTGAAGTAGCGGCTGCGTCCACTTGTGCAGGTCCTCCTGTGTTGCGCCTGCGGTCGCAGGCTTGGTCGTGATGCCTACGCGGAGGCGGTTTGGGAAGTCGCGATGTCTGAAGTCGTGGTGTGCTCGTCGTGGTCCGCATGCTCCTCGTCGTGCCCGCCGCTTTGCTCGGCGATTGCCATGCTGATGTAGGTCATTGCCAGCAGCGCGAAGACGAGCGCCTGGACAGCGCCGAAGAGGAGCTCCAGGCCAAGGAACACTGCCGGCACGAAGAAGGCCAATGGCAATACGAAGACGACGGCGGTGGTGAGCGCCAGCATGGTAGCCAGCAGCACCTCCCCGGCGAAGACATTGCCGAAGAGTCGCATTGACAGGCTGACCAGGCGGCTCAGCTCACTGATGAGGTGAATCGGGAACATGAGCGGCGCCATGTATCTCGGCTCGCCGACCAGCTCCTTCAGGTACCCGATCGGACCGTGGATCCGCACGCCCCACCACACGAACACGAGGAAAGCCACGATCGCCAGCCCCAGCGTGAAGTTCAGGTCGGCGCCTGCGGCCCGCACGAACGGGACGATCTCCTCGCCGTGGCGTACGCCGATCGTCCCGACGCCGGGCAGGAGCCCCAACCAATTGGCTACCAGGATCATCATGAACAGGCCGATGACCAGCGCAACGTAGCCGCGCCAACGGCTGCTCGAGCCGGCCACGATGCCGCTCATCCACTCGATCGGCAGCTCGATCAGGCTCTGTACACGGCTTGGCACCAGCGCCGGATGGCGTACGAAGACCCATGCCATGACGAGCAGAATCGCCGACGCCAGCAGCGCGCCGACCATGCTGTTCGTGAACTGCAGTGGACCGATGGTGAAGAGTGTCTCCGCCTTGATCGCGACATGGATCAGGCTCTCTTCGCCCGCTTGTGCTGGCATCTATCTCCTCATTGCGTTCCGGGCGACGTCCCAGATCGTGTACATCGCGGCCGCGATGCCCAGCACCATGCCGGCGAGTGTGAAGATCGGGCTCGTGTGCAGCCAGCCATCCAGCAGCAGGCCGCCACCCAGGCCAAGAATCACCGATATTCCCAGTCGCACCCCAAGGTCGAAGGCGATCCCGATGCTGCCGGACGCGTTGGCGTCGCTATCCTGTGCGTCGTTTTCGACGCCGCGCTCAGGCTTCATCACCGGGACGGCCACCGGTGTAGCCCCGCCGCATTCCGGTGCGGATGAGGAGCCAGATACCGATGGCCGCGATCAGGGTTCCGACCCCCACACCGACCAGCACCAGCAGCGGCGAAGTGCCCAGCAGCCCGTCCAGGACGAGCCCCGAAACCGCGCCTCCTACCATGGGAACGACCATGATCAGTGTCACGAGGCCCATGATCTTGACCAGCCCCGTGGGCGTCAGCTGTGCCATGTTCGGTTCGACTCACAGCGGTCGGAACGGCGCGAGTATAGCCCGGCAGCCCGATCCTGACCAACGCCCCCTGCCGGTGAACGGCCGATCGCTGCGTATGCATCTGCTGATTGCAAAGTCGAAGGAATGTGTCCCTGGTTTCGCTCCTTCGACCGTTATGCACCGGGTGCATGGATCAAGCCGGATCCGACCGCTCCTTCGCCTTTACAGGCACCCATTGCATGAATGGGGCGTGAACTCCGGCCGCAAAGAGGTCCCTCATCTCACCGCCGCGCCCGCCCGGGTCCACGGCAGGCCGGGCACCGGGAAGCGGTCCACGATCTCGGCGACGCCCGCGCGGACCCGCTCCTGGGCTGCCTCGTCGCCCCTGGCGGCGATGCCGTCGACGATCAGACCCGCCACGGCGCGCATCTCCGCCTCACGCATGCCTCGGCCGGTGACCGCAGGCGTCCCGACCCGGATGCCACTCCCCACCATCGGCGGGTTGGGATCGTAGGGGATGGTGTTCTTGTTGACGGTGATGCGGACCTCGCCCAGGGCGGCATCGGCCTCCTTGCCCGTCACGCCAAGAGGGCGGACGTCGACCAGCATCAGGTGGTTATCGGTCCCGCCGGAGACGATGGAGGCGCCTCGTTCGGCGAGCGAAGCCGCCAGCTGACGCGCATTGGCCACCGTCTGCTCCATGTCGCGCCGGAACTCGTCCGACATGGCCTGCTTGAAGGCCACCGCCTTGGCGGCAATGACGTGCTCCAGCGGCCCGCCCTGGATGGCGGGGAAGACGGCCTTGTCGATCTGCTTGGCGAAGTCGGCAATGCACAGGATCATGCCGCCGCGCGGGCCGCGCAGCGTCTTGTGCGTCGTCGTGGTGACCACCTGGGCGTGCGGGATGGGTGACGGGTGCACGCCGGCCGCGACCAGGCCAGCGAAGTGGGCCATATCGGTCATCAGGATGGCGCCCACCTCGTCGGCGATCTCGCGGAAGCGAGCGAAGTCCCATAGCCGCGGGTAGGCGGTCGCCCCGGTCACGATCATCTTGGGCCGATGCTCACGCGCCAGCGCCGCAACCTGGTCCATGTCGATCAGGTGCGTCGTGGCGTCGACCGTGTACGGCACGAAGTGGTAGTACTGCCCGCTGAAGTTGACCGGCGAGCCATGGGTCAGGTGCCCTCCCTGGTCGAGCGACAGGCCCATCACCGTGTCGCCACGCTCCAGCAGCGCATGGTAGACGGCCATGTTGGCCTGGGCGCCGGCGTGCGGCTGCACGTTGACGTGCTCGGCGCCGAACAGCTGCTTGGCGCGCTCCCGGGCAAGATTCTCCCCGCGGTCGACGACCTCGCAACCGCCGTAATAGCGCCGTCCGGGGTAGCCCTCGGCATATTTGCCGGTGAGGATGGACCCGGTCGCCTGCAGCACGGCCAGGGATGGATAGCTCTCCGACGCGATCAGCTCGAGATGGGAGCGGCTCCGCTCTTCCTCATCGCGGACCACGGCGAAGATCTCGGGATCCTCGGTCTCCAGCGGCGCCCAGAAGTCCATCGGTGAGTGTCCGTCCTCGTGCGGGTGGTGGCATCCGCGAGTGTAGACCGATACGCCGGCGGCGAGGCGCGGCGAGCTCAACGGCGGAGGCTTGGATCAATCGGCCGAAGCGACGCCTCGACCGTCCGCCCAGGCGATCCGCTCGTCGATGTGCCGGTGCAGCCGGTAATGGGTCGGCAGGTAGCCGAGTGCCACCCAGCTGCGGTGGGTCGGCAGCGATGCGGTGCGCCAGTCCGTGACTGCCCAGCGCTGGCCGCGAGCCAGCGCATCGGCCCAGCCGGTCTCGATCAGGGCTCGCGCCACGCCGCGCTGGCGTGCTGACGGCCTGGTCATGGCCACCACCATCTCCGTGGCGGCCTCGGGGACCATGGGGCCCGGCTCGGCCTCTTCGAAGGCAACCAGGCCCAAAACGCGGCCCTGCTCCTCGGCGAGCCAGTAGCGAGCCTCGCCGTCCGCGATGTGTTCGGCATAGTCCGCTCGGAACGCCTCGAACCGCTCAGGCGGTGTGATGGCGAATGCCGGCGCCCGGATCAGGGCCAGCGCGATGAGCGGCAGGATCGGTCCCAGCGCCTCGACGTCATCAGGTGTGGCGCGTCGGATGCTGAACGGCATGTCGCTTGGCTGACGGACATCTGCCGGGATCTCGAGCGTGGCGTGGGCCTGCATCTGGCCGAAGCCGGTGCGAAACCAGGCCGCCTGCAGCTCGGGATCGTCGGCTGGCGCGTGCACATACTGGCGGAAGTAGCCGCGCTGGACGAAATGTTCGGCCCACGTCGCGTACAGGTCACGTATGACCTCGACGTCGACGCCGGCTGCCAGCGCATGGCCCTCGATCGGGCTCCAGCAGGCGCGACCCCAGACCTCCTCGGTACGCGGGGCGCCGATCAGGTAACCAAGTGCGCGGCTGCCGCTGCCGAGCGCGACGACCCCATACGCGCCGTCCTGCTCATGCAGCCGATTCAGCAGCGGCAGGCATGCCGATTCCTCGCCGAACGCTGCCGGCAGCTCCGGACGCGCGCTGCGGAGACGGACCTGGCGCTGCGCGAGGAGTTCGGACGCCGCAGGCAGGTGTTCGCTGCCAAGCGGAACGATGCTGAAGGCATCCATTGCCGCGCGAGGATAGCGCGCTCAGCCGAGCGTGATCTGGCCCCCTGCCGCGATGCGGACAGGCATGCCGTCGTGGATCGCGCCGCGGTCCTCCGGACGCAAGACCAGGACCGGCACTTGCTTGTCATAGAGCTCCGCTGCCACGGCGGCTCCGACGCCCAGGATCAGGTCCGGCTCCCCGAGCATCACGGCTGCAGGAGCGCTACCGGAGCGCACCGCCTCGGCCAGGACCGATGACGAGGAGGACGAGCCGCGCGACGACGGCATCACGACCACCCGGCCGGCGAGCTGCGCCCCGCGCTGCGGATGATGCGCGTCGATCAGCTCCCCGGTCTGCGGGTCAAGCCCACCCCACAGCGAGAGCGGCTCCGACAGGACCACGGCGTCCCCCTCAGCGACGCCGTCCGACAGGACACGGCCCTTCATCACGCTGCGCCCCACAGCGTCGGGTCTCGCCACAGCCGGCCGCTGACAGCGGTGCGCAGGCACTCCGTTCGCGAGCCGAAAACGACGGTGGCACCGATATTCCCCGGTGCGTAGTAGGCCCATTTGGCCGAATCGGTCATGACCGGCAGCGCGGACGGGTGGAGGATAGGCCCCAGGTAGCTGCACGTGTCGACGAGGATCTCCACGCCTGCGTCGCGAAGCCTTGTGAGGATGCCCTGGCGCTCGGCCAGATCCTGCGTCTCGCGGGCAGTCGAGACGAGAAGCTCCACGCCCGCGGCGACCCGCTCGCCTCCGAGCTCGTCTGCAATTGCCGATAGCTCGGCGAGGGAGGCGTGCGGCGTGCCCAGCGAAACAGCGCCAATCGGATCGCCTGGGCGCATGCCGCGGGCCGACGTGAGCCCGTCGCGCGCCTCCCGCAGCTCATCCAGTCCCACCTGAACAATCGCGTTGGGCTCGCCGCCGCCGAGCGCCACCTCCAGGCTGGCTGCCTCTGGCGTTGAACCAACCACGTGAAACATCGCCACCGCCCCAGACGAGGCGGCTGCAGCGCCGATCGCCTTCAGCTGGTCCTCGGTCAGGCGCGGGAAGCCGTCGAGCGCCGCCACCCGGCTCCCGGCGCGCCGCCCGAGCACGATCCCCAGGACCGGGTAGAGGACCTCTGACTCGAGCAGGTCGGGCGGGACGTCAGCGGCGGGCCGCATGACCAGGACAGCGCGGCGGGCATCGGTCGTGTGCAGGCCCGCATCAGGCACTCGCCCGGTGATGGCGCAGGCGATGTCGGTGAAGTCGCCGTAGCGCTCCGTTCGCGCACCCAGCACCGAGTTGCAGAATACGATCGCATTCGACTCGGCCCAGGCCACCTGCTCACCCAGGACGGGACGCGCGTCCGGCAGCTGGTACGGGGCGCAGGTGAAGGTCGGCCGGCACCCGAGCAGGCGATAGGCATCCATCAGCCTCCGACCGCGCTCCGCCACCTCAGGCGATCCACGCCACAGCTCGGGGTGCAGCAGGTCCAGCGTCCCGACGTTCAGTGTCGTCGGCACCGTGACCTGCGCGCCGCCATCGATCAGACGTTGGGCAAAATCAAGCGTCGCCTGGCCGTGGTACAGGCAGGAGTCGACATGTGCGCGGGTGATCGGAATGAGCCGATCCGCCTGCAGCACGTCCGCGGCCAGGAGAACCAATCGCATGGCGAGCGCAGCGCCGGGACCTGCCTCGCCGTCGAGCATGGCCCGGTCGCGGTCGTCGAGCGCGACCGCACGGCTCAGCGCCCGGCCTCCTCGGCCTCGATGCGTGCCAGCTTCTCGAGGCGCGGCACATGACGGCCTCCCTGGAACTGGGCCGTCAGGAATTCGCGGACACAGGCACGCGCCACCTCCGTGCCCACGATCCTGCCGCCGAAGGCAATCATGTTCGCGTTGTTGTGCTCTCGAGCCAGGCGCGCAACGACCGGGTTGGTTGCCTGCACGCAGCGGATGCCGCGCACCTTGTTGGCGACGATGGCCGCGCCGGTCCCGCCGCCGCCGAGGGCGATACCCAGCTCGAACTCGCCACGAGCCACCGCCCGCGCCACGGGCGCGATGAAATCCGGGTAGTCGACCGGGTCGTCGCTGAAGGTGCCGAAGTCGCGGTACTCGACCCGCAGCTCGTCGAGCAGGTTGCAGAGGTCGCCCTTCAGGGCGAAGCCGGCGTGGTCGGAGCCGATCGCGACGCGCATCGGCGTCAGTCTAGGGGCCGGGTGCCACGTCCACGTGCTCCGCGAGCGTCTCGCGGCCGATCGGGCCCTCGCGCAGGAATGCCGCGGGCGTGGCGGCGAGGTCAAGCACCGTCGACGCGACGCCACCCGGAACGCGTCCACCGTCCAGCACCGCGGCCAGCGCGTCAGCCTGGGTGGCGAACGCGATCAGAACGTCGTCGGCGTCAAGCGTGTCAGGTTCGTCGCTGACATTGGCACTGGTCGTGAACAGCGGACCCGCAGCCTGGATGAGCGCCAGCGCAACAGTGTGATCGGGCGCCCGGAACGCCTGGCTCCGTCCACCGCGTTGCGACGGAACGACCAGCGTCAGGGGCCCCGGCCAGAAGCGTGCGGCCAGGGCCAGGAGCCGGTCGTCGACGACCCACTCGTCAGATCGGATGTCCTCCACGCCGCCGACCAGCATGGGGATCTGCCGCTCGGCCGGGCGCCGCTTGAGGGCGAAGATGGCTTCCACCGCCTCCGGCCGTGACGCCGCGCAGCCGACGCCGTAGACCGTGTCGGTCGGGAACGCCACCAATCCGCCGTCGCGCAGGATGGCAGCGGCCCGCGCGATGCCCTGGTGGGTCGTCGCCAGCCGGTCGGTCACGCTCGGTCGGTCACGCTCGGTCGGTCACGCTCGCGCGATCCGCACGACGCGCTCAATGCCCGCCAGGTCGTGCAGGGCGGTGACCTGGGCCGTGATCGGCAGTTCACCTACCAGATCGCGAACCGCGTCGAGCTGACCCTGGCCGATCTCGAGCAGCGCGGCGCCGCCCACCGCCAATCGCTCTGGCAGTTCGGCGACCAGCCGGCGGACGACGTCCAGCCCATCGGCTCCGCCGTCAAGCGCAAGGTGTGGCTCGAAGAGCAGGCTGCCGGTCCCGGCGCGCACCTCGGCGGAGGTGACATACGGCAGATTGGCAACGATCACGTCCGGCTGCTGTGGCACGGGCAGCACAGGAGGATCCAGCAGGTCGCCACAGCCGATGCTGACGAGCCCGGCCACGCCGTGAGCGGCGAGGTTCTCCGCTGCCAGCTCGAGCGCCTCGGCGGAGATGTCGGTGGCACCCAGCCGCAGGCGGCCCAGCGCCAGCGACGTGCGGAAGCGGGTTGCCAGCGCCACCGCAACCGCGCCGCTGCCGGTGGCCACTTCCCAGGCGGCGATGGGAGCGTTGTCGTGCACCAGGCGCGCGGCGATCTCGTCGATCGCCGCCTCGGCCAGCAGCTCTGTCTCCGGGCGCGGGATCAGGGCACGCCGGTCGGTGGCGATCCGCATCGAGAGCCACTCCTTGAAACCGCGCACGTAGGCGATCGGCTCACCGCTGGCTCGGCGTTCGACCCAACCGAGGAGCTGCTCGTCCTCGCGCTCACCCAGCAGGTCCCCCGGGTGGGCATGCAACCAGGCGCGGTCGCGGCCGAAGGCGTGGCTCACCAATAGCTCGGCGTCCAGCCGGGGTGATGGGCAGCCCGCGAGGCGCAGGGCGTCGGTGACGCGTAACAGCAACGAGCGCGCATCAGTGCCCGCCGACGCGGACTCGATTGGCATCTCAGCCGCCTCCATCGCTCGTCACGCTGGCCAGCCGGGCCGCCTGGTCCGCGTCCGACAGCGGATCGACAAGCCGGTCCAGGTCACCCTGCAGGAGGCCCGGCAGGTTATGGACAGTCAGGCCGATGCGATGATCGGTCACGCGGTCATCGGGGAAGTTGTAGGTCCGGATCTTCTCGGCGCGCTCGCCGCTGCCGACCTGAGAGCGGCGCTGCTCGCCGCGCTCTTCCGCCAGGCGCTGCCGCTCGAGCTCGAGCAGTCGGGCACGAAGGACGGCCATTGCCTTGGCCTTGTTCTTGTGCTGGCTCTTCTCGTCCTGGATCGCCACCACGAGGCCTGACGGCAGGTGGGTGATGCGGACCGCGCTGTCCGTGGTGTTCACGCTCTGGCCACCGGGGCCGCTGGATCGATACACATCGATGCGCAGGTCCTTGTCGGGAATCTCAACCTCGACCTCGTCAGCTTCGGGCAGCACGCTGACGGTGGCAGTCGAGGTGTGAATGCGGCCCGATGCCTCGGTGACCGGGACGCGCTGCACGCGATGGACGCCGCTCTCGTATTTGAGTCGCGAGTACGCGCCACTGCCGGTGATCTCGGCGATCGCTTCCTTGAAGCCTCCCGCCCCGCTCTCCGAGGAGCTGAGCAGCTCCAGCTTCCAGCGCCGGGTGTCGGCGTAGCGGGCGTACATGCGGAACAGGTCGGCGGCGAAGAGTGCCGCCTCGTCGCCGCCGGTCCCCGCGCGCACCTCCAGGATCACGTTGCGGTCGTCATTCGGGTCGCGCGGCACCAGCAGGACGTGCAGTTGCGCCTCCAGCGCCGCGGCTCGGCTCTCGAGCGCCTCCAGCTCCTCGCGGGCCATGGCGCGCACCTCCTCGTCCGGATCGCGGGCCATATCGTGGGTGGAGCCCAGCGCGGTCTGGACCTCCTGCCACTCGCGGATGACGTTGACGATCGGCTCAAGCCGCGCGAGCTCACGGCCGAGCTCGGTCATCCGCGCCACTTCCAGCTCTGGTGACGACATCTCGGCGGCGAGCGTGTCGTAGCGCGCCTCGATCTCGCGCAGGCGCTCGATCATCGGTCTATCGGTCAGGGCAGGACGCCAATGCTCGGGTCGACGATGTCGGCCGTGGGTTCAACCTGCACCGATCCGGCCGCTCGATCGGAGGCGATACATGACTCAAGAGAGGCAATGCTGACTTCGAGCATCGAGTGATCGGGCGGCCGGGTGGTAAGCGACTGCAGCCACAACCCAGGCTGGTAGATGGCCCGCACGACCCGGTTGCCGTAATGGCTGGCACCAAAGCGAACGAGCTCATAGCTGACCGATGCGATGAACGGAATCAGCGCAATCCGCGACAGGAAGAGGAGCGGCAGCGGCACGCCGCTGCGCGGAATGAAGCTGAAGAAGAAGATGCTGATCACCACCACGATCAGCAGGAAGGTGGTGCCGCAGCGGGTGTGCGCGGTCGAAAAACGATCGACCTCCTCCGGCGTGAGGGGACGCTGCGCCTCGTGAGCGCTGATGGCTTTGTGCTCGGCGCCGTGGTAGGCGAAGACACGCTTGATGTCACCCATCATGCCGATGAGCCCGATGTACGCGACAAACACCACCAGCCGGATGACGCCCTCGATGATGTTGGCCAGCAGATCCGACTCGGTGGCGTCATCGGCGAAGGTGGACAGGAAGAGCGGCAGGACGAAGAAGATGGCCACGGCGAAGCCGAGCGAGAAGATCATGGTGCCGATCATCATTCCGCGGCTGATCTGGATGTCCTCGCCCTCCGCGGCGATGGAGGCCGAGCGCATCAACATGCGGGTGCCCAGCACGAGCGTCTCGTACAGCACGAACAAGCCGCGTACGAACGGGACCTTGAGCCAGCGGCCGCGTTGCAGTGCCGCCGGCAGTGCCTCAGAGAAGGTCTGCACCTCGCCGGATGGCGGGCGCACGCTCATGGCCACGGTCGTGCGGCCGCGCATCATGACGCCTTCGATCAGGGCCTGCCCGCCGTAGAAGAAATCAGGAATCCTGAAGCCGGTTCGGCCAGCGCGAGCGACCGTCTGGATCACGAATGGCCCCGTAGCCATCAACAGCTCGGGGACCAGGAAGAGGAGGTGGGGCGCCAAAAGCGCCGGCCACCCTGTCAGGCGCCGGCGCATGTCATCTCCAGCGCTGCGCGCTCTAGCGCTTCGCGCGCTCCATCCGTCGCTGGAACCGCTCGACCTGGCCGGCGGTGTCGACGATGTTCTGGGTCCCGGTATAGAAAGGATGGCAATTGGAGCAAACCTCGACGCGGACGGACTCAGCGGTCGAGCCGACCGTGAATGTGGTGCCGCAGCCGACGCAGTGCACCTGGGCCTGATAGTACTTGGGATGAATCTCTGCCTTCATGGCTGGGGCTCCTACGCCTGTGCGGCGACGACGCTGACGCGCTTCTTGTCGCGCGTCTGGTGGCTGAACCTGACTTTGCCGTCGGCGGTGGCGAAGAGCGTGTAGTCCCGCCCCATGCCGACGTTCTCGCCGGCGTTGAACGTGCTCCCGCGCTGGCGGACGATGATTGTGCCGGCCAGCACGTCCTGACCGTCTCCGCGCTTGACGCCGAGCCGGTGGCCAGCGCTGTCGCGGCCGTTCCTGCTGCTGCTGCCGGCCTTCTTGTGTGCCATCTGAACTTACTCCTCGGCCTTCTCGGCCTTGGGCCGTGGGTTGCGACGCTTTGGCTTTGGCTTCTCTGCCGATGCCTGCGCCGCCGGCTCCTCCCCCGTTTCCGTTGCCTCGGCTGGCGCCTCGGCCTTCACGGCCCTGGAACGGCTGGCGCGCGGCTTCGGGGCAGGCTTGGCAGCTGCCTGGGCATCGGCCCCCGGCTTGGCCCTGGCCTTCGGGCGTCCCTCCGCGTTGATCTCGTCGATCCGCACGCGAAGGAGGTGCTGTCGATGGCCGGTCCGGCGCCGGTACTTGACCTTCTGCTTGAACTTGAAGATGACGAGCTTGGGGCCCAGCTCCTCGCCGAGGACGGTGCCACTTACCGAGGCACCGGCCACGACCGGGGTCCCGACCGTCACCTCATCGCCATCGCCGATGAGCAGAACGCGGTCGAACAGGATTGAGCCACCGGGCTGCGAGGCGAGGCGCTCCATCAGGAGCGTGCTGCCCGGCTCGACCCGGTACTGCTTCCCGCCGCTGCTCACGACGGCGTACATGGCGTTTCTCCAAGGGCTGATTCTGAAACAATCGTGCACCAGCTAAGGAGCACGGCAACGCAGACCGACGATCAGCCCGCGGGGTCGAGAAGTTTACCGGGCGATGGGGGGAGTGTCAACGAAGAGGAGGCGGGTCCGGACTGCCGGACCGGGCGAAACGGGCAGGTCGAGCGCCGCGACGACATCCTCTGGCCGCCCGGCTCCGGTGGGGTCGAGGCGGAGCACCATGCGCAGCCGCGCCGCGTGCTCACCCTCGTTGACATCGAGCACCTCCACGTCCTCGATGTACGGGCGCAGGTCGCGCATGCCCGAGTCCGAGCGTCGCTCGCTTTCGCCACGCCGTCGCTTGCCAGGCAGCTTGGACGCTGACAGCAGGCGCACAACCGCCCCGCGCAGCTCGTCGCTGCTCAGCGGCGCCTTTCCCCGCGAGCGCAGCACGATCTCGTACTCGGCCGCGCGCAGCTGGGACGCCGCGGACGGGAAGCCATGCCACACCTCGCGCGCGTCGACCACCTCCACCCCGTCGGGGAGCAGCTCGGCGGCAGCCTGGATGCGCCCGATCGGGATCAACTCGTCGAAATAGACCTCCAGAACCTCACTGCGTAGCTCTACGCCGACGGGCAGGTTGGCGGCGAACTTCAGGCGGGCGCGCGGCCGTGCCGCATTCGTCTGGGACAGGGGCAGGCCAGCCTCCCGGAAGGCGCGCTCGAACTCGGCCAGCAGCTCCGCCTGGCGCAGCCGCAGCGCGGGTTCGCGACGCGCGAAGAGGATCTGCCAGCGCTGGCGTGGGAGCTGGTCGGTGGTGCGATTGGTCATCTGCCCCTGATGGTACCGTGGATCGAATGGCTGAACTCCTGGCGGCCATGCGGCGCCATCGACTGGGCCTGTTCGTGCTCGCGGTGGGCGTCGTGCTGGCCTGGGCGCTGTGGTCGGCGCGCGGTGCGCTGCCAGCCTTCTTCATCGGTACGGCGCTGGCCTTCATCCTGGATCCGGTGGTCACCACCCTGCAGCGGCGGGGGCTGCCGCGCTGGACGGGCGTGCTGGTCTGCTATGCCGGCGTGGTGGCGCTGATCTGGGCGCTCCTCGCGTTCGCCCTGCCGCCCATCGCCAGTCAGACGCGCGACTTCGTCAGCCAGCTGCCGGCGCTCGGGGCCGCCATCTCGAACGTCCAGCGCAGCCTGCTGGAGTGGTATCAATCGCTGCCGCTGCCGCCCGAGCTGCGGACCGCCCTCGACGAGTCGATCCGCAATGCAGAATCGGCGTTCGGCGAAGCGATCCGCCAGATCCTGGGCCCGGCCGTGTCGACCGTGCTGCGCACCGCCGGCTTCGTGGTCGGATTGGTGGTCATCCCGGTGTGGCTCTTCTTCGTGCTGAAGGACCGGGAGCGGCTGCCGGCGGCGGTGGAGGGCGCGCTGCCCGAGAGCTGGCGCCTGGACGCGCGCAATGTGCTGGCGCTCTTCGCGGGCGTCGGTGGCCGATGGGTCCGGGGGCAGCTGGTGCTGGGTGCAGCCATCTTTGCCGCCACCCTGATCGGGCTGACCATCCTGACCCTGGTGGGCTTCGGCCAGTTCGGCGAGTTCACGCTTGTGCTGGCGCTGATCGCCGGCGTGCTGGAGTGGTTTCCGATCATCGGTCCCATCATCGCCGCGGTGCCGGCCATCCTGATTGGCCTCACGATCAGTCCGGCGGCCGCGGTCGCCGCCGTGATCCTGTACACCGGCATTCAGCAGCTGGAGAACAACCTGCTGGTGCCGAAGGTGATCGGCGATGCGGTCGACCTGCACCCCGCGGTGATGATCCTCGCCCTGGTGTCCGGCGGGGCCCTGTTCGGCATCGGCGGTGCCATCCTGGCCGCTCCAACGGTGGCGATTGGGCGTGACCTGTATCGGTATGCGTTCCGGCGCCTGCACGGCGACGGTCCGGAGCTGGCGTTCCTGGCCGCCGCGCCTGCCAGGCCGCCCATGACGCCAAGCGAGCCGGTGAAGCCGGCGAACCCGGAGCCGGCGCAGGAACAGCCAGCCGGCTGATGGCTCGGGGCAGCGCGTCAGAAAGTGGGCTTGCGGGCGTGCATGCGGATGGACTGCAGGATGCCCATCCCGAATAGCAGCGAGATCATGGACGAGCCGCCGTACGTCACGAATGGCAGCGGGATGCCGGTGACCGGCATGATGCCGGTGACCATGCCGATGTTCACCATGATCTGGAAGAGCAGCATTGTCGCCAGTCCGGTGGCGACCATCATGCCCAGCGCATCTCGCGCGCCCCAGCCGATGGCCAGGATTCGCCAGATCAGCAGCGCGAAGATCCCAAGCAGCACCAGGCTACCCACGAAGCCGAGCTCCTCGGCCACGACGGTGAAGATGAAATCGGTGGACTGCACCGGCAGGAAGCCCAGCTGGTTCTGGCGACCGGCGGTCAAGCCCTGGCCAAAGACGCCGCCTGAGCCAACCGCGTTCAGCGCCTGGACTAGCTGGTAGCAGGCGTCCTTCGCGTCGGCATAAGGGTTCAGGAAGCAGAACAGCCGATCGCGCTGATAGTCGGCCAGCGACTGCACGACAACCGGTGCGGCCGCCACCGCCAGCCCGGTCAGGACGCCCATCCAGCCGATGCTGGCGCCGCTCATGAAGAGCATCCCAACCAGGATGGCCACGAAGACGAGCGCCGTCCCGAGATCAGGCTGCTTGAAGACGAGCAGCGTCGGAATCGCCATCAGCACTCCTGCCCCCACCAGCGTGGACAGCTTCCCGATCCGCTCGCGTCGGCTGGACAGGAAGCTTGCCAGCACCACGATCATCAGCACCTTGCTCACCTCGCTGAACTGGAAGTCCAGGCCGGCCACGGTGATCGACATCTGAGCACCGAACAGGTTGGTGCCGACCAGCATCGTGAGCGTGAGCAGGCCGAGCACCGCAACATAGATCGGGACGGTCAGGGTCTGCAGCCAGTGGTAGTCGATGCTGGCCGCGACGAAGAAGATGATCAGGCCGATGGTGGTCCAGATGAGGGTCTTGACCGATTGTGAGAACCCCGCCTCGCCTCCCGAATCGGTGAACCCGGCCGAGTAGCCCATCACCACCCCGAACGCGATCAGCAACGCCACGTACAGGAAGAGCTGCAGGTCGAAGGCGCGCCAGCGTCGCGCGCGAACGTTGTCAACAAGTGTTGTAGTAACGGCGACGGCGCCCATCAGTTGGCCGCCACCAGCGAGAAGTCACGCGGGTCGAGCCGCAGGTCCTGGTGCAGCCCATACCACTGCTGCAGGAAATACTTGACGACCTCCAGCGAGACGTTGCCCGGAACGACGGCCGAATACGAGAACGTGAGGACGGCCAGGTCTGCATCCGTCGCTCCTGCCTCCGACGGCAGATAGGCGACGAACCAGGAGTGGAACGGCAGCACGCCGTTCTTCCCGCGTGTGCCGAACTCGGCCGTACCGGTCTTTCCCGACAGGGCACCGGGCAGGTTCAGCTCACTGATGTTGTAGGCGTGGCCGCTGGTGATGACCTCTCGCGAACCGATGCGCATGGTTCGCAGGTTCGCCTGGCTGGCAGCGATGCGGCGAATGACCGTCGGCTTGTAGGCCCTGACCAGCTTGCCTTCGCCATCGGTCTCGCCGCGGACGATCATGGGCTGCATCAGGCGGCCACCGTTGGCCACCGCCGAATATGCGTTCAACAGCTGCAGCGGGGTGACGGCGACCACGTTCTGACCGATACCGGCCTGTGCCAGCTCGCCGGTAAAGACGTCCTCGCGACCCTGTGAGCGTGCCCACTCGCGGCTGGCGATGATGCCGGCGGCCTCGCCCGGCAGGCGGATCCCGCTCTTCTGGCCGAAGCCGAGCTGGTTGGCCCAGTGGCCCAAGCGGTCCACGCCCAGCGCCACGGCCATCTGGTAGAAGAACGTGTCCGAGCTCTTGGCGAAGGCGTCGATGATCCTCAGTGGGCCAAAGCCGAGATGGTTCCAGTCGAACAGGCATTGGCCCTTCGGCGCCCCTGGAATCTGGTAACAGCCGTACGTCGGCCATACGCGCTCGACGGTGGTGACGCCCTCCTCAAGGGCGGCCAGGCCGGTTACCAGCTTGAAGGTCGAACCGGGCGGGAAGATATCGGCGATGGCGTGGTTGCGCAGTGGCTTGGCTGGATCGTTGAGGTAGATGCCGTAGTCCTCGGCGCTAATGCCGCCGGCGAACTTGTTGTTGTCGTAGGCGGGCAGCGAAACCATGGCCAGGATCTCGCCGGTCTGCGGGTTCATCACCACCGTCACGCCCTGCTCCAGCCCGGCGGCACGCATGCCCCACTTCAGCGACTCGGTGGCGATTCGCTGCATGCGCGCATCGATGGTCAGCATCAGGTCCTTGCCGGCCTGGGGCTCGGTGATGGTGCGAATGGTCTTGACTGCCCGGCCCTGTGCGTCGCGCTCCATCAGGTCCGATCCATACCTGCCGCGCAGCTCCCTCTCAAAGGTTGCCTCCACGCCGGATCGCCCGATCAGGTCGTCGCGCAGGTAACCGACTGCGGCCATCGTCTCGAACTCGGTCATATTCACCGGGCCCACGTAGCCCAGCACGTGCGACAGGAGCTTCCCGTCCTCCTGTCCGCGTTCATTGAGGTAGCGGCGAACGGGCTCGACCTCGACCACGATGCCCGGCAGGGTCTGAGACTCCTCGCCGATCAGGAGCGCAGCCTGCCGGCTGACCCCACGTTCCAGCGGCACGAGCTCGAACGGCGAACCGCTATAGGCGTCCAGGCGCCCCCGCATGGTCCTTACATCGCCGCCGGTCAGCTGGGCGACCCGGCGCAGGATCCGGCTGACTCCCTGGTCCGGCAGGTCCGCCGGGCGGACCTTGACTGCCCAAGACGGCACGTTCACGACCACTGGCCGACCTTCGCGGTCGAAGACCAGTCCGCGCGGCGACCGCACGGCAACCTTCACGGTACGGTCTGCGGCTGCCTGCGCCGCGTATTGCTCGCCGTTGACAACCTGCAGTTGGAATAGACGCCCGCCAAGCACGCTGAACAGCACGGCCGCAGCCACCCCGAAGGAGACGAAGCGCGCCCGCGATCGCGGCAGGTCGAGACGCCCCTCGTTCAGGTCAGCCACGACGGGTCACCATGCCGGCTTCTCATCCAGAACCAACCGACGGGTGGCCAGTCGGGCGGGGTAAAGCAGAAGCCCCACGATGGCGGCGTTCAGCGTTGCAGCCGGCAGCATCAGGTCGAGCGGCACGCCAACGGTCAGCGCATCCATCAGGCGGTAGACGCCGATGATGACGAGGTCAGCGAGCATGCTGCCCACGAACGCCGCCAGGATCGGGTAGAGCCAGGTCAAACGGCCGAGCACGCGATCGCCACCGGCCACGACAGCGCTGACCAGCAACAGGCTCAGCGGAATGCTGCCTATTGGCGCGGTTGAGATCAGATTCGCGGTCAGGCCGCCGGCAAACGCCCACACGATTCCAGGGCCGAAGCCGAGGAGCGCCGTCACCAGCACCACGGCGACCAGCATCAGGTTCGGTCGCACCCCGGCAATCTCGATCTCGGGCGCCAGCCCGGCGTGCGCGATTCCCACGACCAC
The DNA here is from genome assembly GCA_040002615.1 of Chloroflexota bacterium. GTDB lineage: Bacteria > Chloroflexota > Limnocylindria > QHBO01 > QHBO01 > DASSCW01. Next base: position 18,477 of record JBDUEE010000023.1, read on the forward strand.
GGCGAGGAGAACGCTTGTGTAACTGATCTCCATTCCCCCGGGCTGCAAAGGGCGAGTCTGTGCGTCTCAGGCCGCGTTGGCGACCGCCCGCCGAGTATACCCAGCGAGGTCATCTGGCCTCCAGCGTTTGGTGGTTTTCACGTGAAACATCGCCATCGCCGAGGGTCCGCCGAGGGGCCTTGGTAAGGCGCGTATAACCGGCCGATAAGCGCCCAAACTGGTAGAATCAGTAGGCCCATCTGAACTCGCTGCGGAGCGCTCGTGGTCAGGGTTACCGCCTGCACAAACCAGAAGGGCGGCGTCGGCAAAACGACGACCGTGGTCAATCTGGCGGCCTACCTGGCCCTCTCCGGAACGCCAACGCTCGTCATCGATCTGGACCCGCAGGGCAATGCCACGAGCGGGCTCGGCGTCGACCGGCGTTCGCTCACGGAATCGGTCTATGACGCACTCATCGACCGTACACCGCTCTCGGAGCTGATCGTGGGAACGTCAGTTCCGGGCCTGGACCTGCTGCCGTCCGCGCCTGCTCTCTCGGGAGCAGAGGTTGAGCTGGTTGGGATCTCGGCCAGAGAGCACCGGCTCTCGGCCAGCCTTGGAGAGCTGAAGGGGGAATACGAACGCATTCTGATCGACTGTCCGCCGTCGCTTGGTCTGTTGACGGTCAACGCCTTGACCGCGGCGGATGGGGTGCTGATCCCAATCCAGACCGAGTACTACGCACTTGAGGGCCTGAGCCAGTTGGTGAATACGATCCGACTTGTCCGCGAGAGCCTGAACCCACGCCTAGAGGTGGAGGGCGTCGTGCTGACCATGTACGACGGACGCACCAAGCTATCCGTCCAGGTCGCAGCCGAGGTGCGCCGACACATGAACGGCAAGGTCTACGACTCCGTGGTGCCCCGTTCGGTGCGGTTGTCCGAGGCACCCAGTCATGGGCTGCCTATCGCACTGTACGACCCCTCGTCGCGCGGCGCAGTGGCCTACGGCAACCTGGCCGTGGAGGTCGCGGCTCGTGGCTAGGCCGTTCGGCCTGGGACGGGGCCTGGAGGCACTGATCCCCCGCGCCACGGATGCGCCGGCGGCGCAGGTCCCGATCGACCATGTGCGACCCAATCCACATCAGCCCCGTAATGCCTTCGACGAGGAGGGCCTTGCCGAGCTGGCCGCTTCGATCGCGACCCACGGCGTCATCCAACCGATCGTCGTGCGCGGAGGCGCCGATGGAGGCTACGAGCTGATCGCCGGCGAGCGAAGGCTGCGCGCCGCACGCCTGGCCGGCCTGTCACAGATACCCGCCGTGATCCGCGAGTCACAGGCAAGCGAGCTCCTCGAGATCGCGCTGGTGGAGAACGTGCAGAGGGCCGATCTCAACGCAATCGAGGAAGCGTCCGCCTACCGGGAGCTGATCGACGGATTCGGCCTGACGCACGAGGCGGTGGCCCACCGCGTCGGCAAGAGCCGCGTGGCCATCAGCAACGCCCTTCGCCTGCTTGATCTGGCGCCGGAGACGCGCGCCGCGATCGTTGACGGCCGCATCAGCGAGGGGCACGGCAGGGCGCTGGCGGCACTGACCGTGGCGGAGCTGCAACGCGCGGTGCTGCAGGTCGTGCTGGAGCGGCATTTATCCGTCCGGCAGACGGAAGAGCTCGTCCGCCGAAAGCGCGATGCCAGCGCATCGCCGCGGCGACGGGTATTGAGCGAGGACCTTGCGGACCTGGAAGCGCAGCTGCGCGGCATCCTGGCAACCAAGGTCGGCATCGTCCGCACCCGTAAGGGCGGGCGGGTGGTGATCGACTTCTACAGCGACGAGGAGTTGGACCGCATTTACGCCATCATCACCCGGGGAGTCGTTGGCACCGCGGCCAGCGGCGACTCAGCGCCGA